>NZ_JAGQTN010000054.1 GCF_020438995.1 Gordonia sp. (in: high G+C Gram-positive bacteria) | reverse complement strand
TAGTCGGCGTCCCGATAGTCGGTGTCCCTGTAGTCGGCGTCCCGGTAATCGGTCTCCCGGTAGTCCGGCTCACGGTAGTCGGCGTCGTAGTCGTCGCGGTATCCGCGGTCACGGGCGGCACGCAGCGAGGAGCCCGGCTCCTCGAGATAGTCGTCTTCGTAATCGCTCGGAGGCACCATGCCGAAATATGCCTTGAACTTCTGCATTGTGGTCATTGGGGGTCTCCGATCGTTGCGCACCAGGTGAAAGCTGTTGTCACAGTGCTTAGTGATTCTCATGTGACCGATGTGATTAGTGAGAGGTTAGCGTCACAGCATCAGCGAATCCGGGACCGACACGCAGACCTTCCATCCAGATGACCGAGGCGAGTCGGCCCGTCGGTGCGCCTCTACGGTGGCTGAACAGCGTGGGATCAGCGATGGTGCAACGCGGATCGACGGCCACGGCGCCGACACCGGCCGCGAGAAGTTGCCGACGGATACCCTCGCGGATGTCGAGACCGGGTGTGTTCGCGACGGTGGTGCACGCGCTGCCGGGCAGGTGTGCCTCGACATCCTGCTGCATCACCGCCGGCACCTCGTAGCGTTCCCCGGAGGCGGCCGGACCGAGCAGCGCGCCGATACGTTCGGGCCGCGCACCGAGCCCGATCATCGTGCGCAGGACCTCTCCCACGATGCCGATCCGGGCGCCTACACGGCCCGCATGAACCGCTGCCACCACGCCCGCCTCGTCGTCGGCAAGCAGTACCGGTACACAGTCCGCGGTCAGGACGACCAGGGCCAGTCCGGGAGTCGCGGTGACCATGGCATCGGTGGCGGGGACAGCCTCGGCCACCGGTCCGTCGACGACCGATACGTTCCTGCTGTGTATCTGTTCCATCCACACCAGCGAGGCCGGGGGCAGACCGATCCCCTCTGCCAGGCGCCGCCTGTTCGCGGCTACCGCCGCAGGATCGTCGCCGACGTGGTCACCGAGGTTGAAGGAGTCGTACGGTGGCTGTGAGACTCCTCCGGCGCGGGTGGTGACGACACGCCGAACGGTGACGCGACCGGGCGCGGAGCACACCGGCCCCGTCGCTGTCGTCGATCCGGACCTGCCGTTCATGATCGGAACCCCGGCAGGCCTCAGCGCTTCATGAACGACGGCACGTCGACGTCGTCGTCATCGATCCGCACGCTGTTGGCCCGGGGCGCTTCCTCACGGGCGGCGAATGGATCGCCTCCCGACGCGGACACCTTGCCGAACAGCGGATCGTTCGCCGCGGCCCGGCCGACGCTGCCGGCCTGACCCGACCCGACCACCCCGGTACGTGCGGTGGTGGGTGTCGTGGTCTTGGCGGGGATGGCGGGGACTTCGGTGCGCGTACGCGGACCGCCCTCGAACCCGGCCGCGATCACGGTGACCCGGACCTCGTCGCCGAGGTTGTCGTCGATCACGGTGCCGAAGATGATGTTGGCCTCTTCGTGCGCGGCCTCCTGCACCTGCGTGGCGGCATTGTGGATCTCGAACAGGCCCAGGTCACTACCACCGGCGATCGAGATCAGGACACCGCGGGCACCCTCCATCGACGCTTCCAGCAGCGGCGAGTTGATCGCGGACTCGGCGGCTTTGCGGGCCCGGTCCTCTCCTCTGGCCGAACCGATGCCCATCAGCGCGCTGCCGGCATCGCTCATGACGCCCTTGACGTCGGCGAAGTCGACGTTGATGAGACCGGGGGTGGTGATGAGGTCGGTGATGCCCTGAACACCGTTGAGCAGCACCTCGTCGGCGCTGCGGAACGCGTCCATCAGAGTCACCTGGGCGTCACCGAGCTGCAGCAGGCGGTCGTTGGGGATCACGATGAGGGTGTCGCAGGACTCTCGCAGCGCGACGATGCCGTTCTCGGCCTGGTTGCCGCGGCGCTTGCCCTCGAAGGAGAAGGGACGTGTGACGACACCGACGGTCAGCGCTCCGAGCTTGCGGGCGATCTGCGCGACAACGGGCGCGCCGCCCGTTCCCGTGCCACCGCCCTCGCCCGCGGTCACGAACACCATGTCCGCGCCCTTGAGAAGTTCCTCGATCTCGTCGCGCGCGTCCTCCGCCGCCCGGCGGCCGACCTCCGGGTCGGCGCCCGCACCGAGGCCGCGGGTCGAATCGCGGCCGACGTCGAGCTTGACGTCGGCGTCACTCATCAAAAGCGCCTGGGCATCGGTGTTGATCGCGATGAACTCAACTCCCTTGAGTCCTTGTTCGATCATTCGGTTGACGGCATTGACACCGCCGCCGCCGATGCCGACGACCTTGATCACGGCCAGGTAGTTGTGCGGTGGCGTCATATCCATCGCCTTCCTCATCGGTGTAAATGCCTGCAGCTGCGTACGGAGACTTCTTGCCGGCGAGACGGCTTCCGGTGGCCTTCGGCGACGGGCGAGACGACTCCCCGACGGCGAAGGTTGCGACAGCCTCTCAACCGACCCTGACCTCAACCCTAAACCTCAACCATAGACTTAGAGTTATGTCAAGTAGTTCCGTGTTGGTCAAGACGCTAGGCACGCGGACGCCGATGAGCCAGCTAATGTGCGGCGTGTCGCGAAGTTACTCGGTGAATTCACGTCGGCGACACACATTTCGCCATGTCGGACGCCGGAGACGCGCCTGCCTGAGACCTCCGTCACGTGAAGGCGGGAAAGTCAGGGCTCGACACGTTATAGAGAGTTCCGCTACGCGTCAACAAGTTCTTCAGCGCCCTGGCCTTGTCGTCTCCCCTCTCGCTGTCACCCCAGATCACCCTGCGGTCACCCGTCAGGGTCAGCTCGATATCGACAGGGGAGGTCGCGTTGACCGACAGCAGTTTCCTGCTGAGGTACACGGGCAGACCGGCGACCACGGACACCGCGGCCTTGGTGGTCGGGTCGGTCGGACCCGGGTGGGCGGTGGTGAGCCGCGGCAAAGACGCCAGTTGCGCGGGCACCTTCTCCCCGTCCGCGTATGTCAGGTAGGCGACGCCCAGCCGGTCCAGGATCCGAGTGTTCCGCCCGTCGATCACGCGCACGACGGGCCGCCGTTCGACAACGGTGATCGTCAAGGCCGACGGATAGGAACGCTGCACACGGGCCGACTCCACCGATTCGATCGCCGCGACCCGCCGGGCCACGGCCGCCGTGTCGACCTGAAGCAGCGGCGTCCCGGACGCCACATCGGCGACCGTCAGGATTCTGCTCTCGGGTACGACCCGGTTCCCGCTGACCTCGGTCGTGCGCACCGACATCAGCGGCGTGTAGTACGCGACGAGGCTTCCGGCGACCACCACCACGACGGCGAGCACCGTCCAGATCAATCCCCGCCGCCGCGAACGCGTGCGGCCGGTCATCCCGCCGGCTCCCCCGCCCGTGCGTCCGGATCGTCGCCACGGCCGGCGAGCGCGGTGACGATCTCGGGGCCCTGCATGGTGATGTCTCCCGCACCGATCGTCAGGACGATGTCACCCGGCCGCACCTCCCCGGCGACCACCGACGGCAACACGGACAGGTCTGCAACGAATTGTCCTGGCACAGTGAGTAATTCACTGATCGTGGCACCACTGACGCCGGGTTGAGGAGCCTCGCGGGCGCCGTAGACGTCCGCCACGAAGACCACGTCGGCGAGGTCGAGCGCAGCGGCGAACTCGTGGGCGAACTCGACAGTCCGCGAATACAGATGGGGCTGGAACACCGCGATGACCCGACCGGCCGGCTTACCCTCCCGCGCGGCCGCGGTCACCACGTCACGCGCGGCGGTGAGCACAGCCCGGACCTCCGTGGGGTGATGCGCGTAATCGTCGACGACGGCCACATCACCCACCACGCCACGCACCTCGAACCGCCGGTGCACGCCGCCGAAGGCAGCGATCCCCTCCAGAACCTCGGCGAGTTCGCCACCGGCCCGCACACAACCGAGCACCGCACCGATTCCGTTGAGTGCCATATGCTTTCCGGGCAAGGTCACGGACACCGGCATGGTCTCGGGCTCACCCCCGGTGATCTGGCCCGCGAACCGCACCTGTGCCGCCCCACCCGCGATCCGCGGTGTGTACAGCTGCAGGACTGCGACGTTGGGAACGTCCGTCGCCAGCGCCGCGTGCACGCCTTCGCCGTAACCCACCACATCAACACCCCGTAGGGCGAGCGCCTCATGGCAGCGCCCCGCCAAAGCCGCCGACCCCGGGTCGTCGAGGCAGACGACCAACGTGCCGTTGTCGGCGATGCACTCGGTAAACCTGTCGAAGACCTCGACGTACGCCTCGCGCGTGCCGAAATGGTCGAGGTGATCGGCCTCGATATTGGTCACGACGACGACGTCGGGCCGGTACTCGAGCAGCGAACCATCGCTCTCGTCGGCCTCGGCCACGAACACCTCGCCGGTGCCGTGGTTCGCGTTGGTGCCGGACTCGTTGAGCTCCCCGCCCACCGCGAACGACGGGTCGAGCCCACAATGCTGGAGCGCCACCACCGACATCGACGTCGTTGACGTCTTGCCGTGTGTCCCGGCGATCAGCAACGTCCGAAAACCGGCCATCAGTTCGGCGAGCACCACCGGCCGCAACAACACCGGGACGCCGCGCGAACGCGCCGCGACGAGTTCCGGATTGGTCTTGGGAATGGCGGCATAGGTGGTGACGACGGCAGTCGGGCCACCTGGCAGCTGGTCGAGGGCAGAGGGATCGTGCCCGATCTGCACACGTGCGCCCCTGGTCCGCAGCCCGAGTATGGCGCGGCTGTTCTTGGCGTCCGATCCCGACACCTGGCCGCCCCTGGCCAACAGGATGCGGGCCAGTCCCGACATTCCGGCGCCGCCGATACCCACCATGTGGACACGCCTGAGCAGCTCGGGAAGTGGCCGTTGCGGAGCCGTGCCGTGCGCTGTCATCGCCGACTCCGGGCCAGCTCCAGCGCGGCCTTCGCGACGGCCTCGGCCGCGTCGCGATGGCCGGTCGACAACGCGGCCGCCGACATCGCGGCCAGCGCGTCCTTGTCCGCCATCATCGCCGGAACATGCTCGGCCACCCAGTCGGTGGTCATCTCGGCATCGTCGACGAGCACCCCGCCGCCGGCCTCCACCAGCGGCACGGCATTGAGCCGCTGCTCACCGTTGCCGTGCGGCAACGGCACGTAGACGGCGGGCAGTCCGGTTGCCGACACCTCCGCCACGGTCATCGCCCCGGAACGGCAGATCACCAAGTCGGCTGCCGCGTACGCCAGGTCCATGCGCTTGAGGTAGCCGACCGCACGGTACGGCGGCGCGCCGTCGGGAGACTTCGGGTCGATCGAGTTCTTTGGTCCGTAGGCGTGCAGTACACCGATCCCGGCAGCGCCCAACGCGCCGGCAGCTCCGGCGACGGCGTCGTTGATGCGCTGCGCACCCTGCGAGCCGCCGAAAACGAGCAGTGTGGGGACATCGGCCAGGCCGAAGTACTGGCGTGCCTGGGCGCGCAAGGCGCCGCGGTCGAGTTCGGCGAGCACGCCGCGTACCGGCATCCCGACCACCTGCGCGTCGTCGAGCCCCGAATCGGGTACCGCGGCCAGCACCTTGTCGGCGAAACGTGCGCCGACCTTGTTGGCCACACCCGCGCTCGCGTTGGCCTCGTGAATGACGATGGGAATCCGCCGCCCGGCGCGGATGTGCAGTCGTGCGGCCAGGTAGGCAGGTAGCGACACGTAGCCACCGAAGCCGACCACCACATCGGCGCCGACATCCTTGAGCACGGACCGGGTGGCCGCGACCGATTGCACCACACGCAGCGGCAGCCGGACGAGGTCCTTGTTCAGCTTGCGCGGTAGCGGAACCGGCGGAATCAGCCTTAGGGTGAATCCGCGTTCGGGAACCAGGGTGGTTTCCAGTCCGCGAGTCGTCCCGAGCGCGGTGATGTCGGCGGACGGGTCGAGCCGGCGAACGGCATCGGCGACCGCGAGCGCGGGTTCGATGTGGCCGGCGGTACCGCCGCCGGCCACCACCACGGACAGGCCCCCAGGTCCGTTGACACCGGTGTCGCTGAAACCGGTGCCCTTGAAACCGCGGCCCTTGAAACCAGGGCCATGAACACCCGGGCCGTGGACACCGGACGCTTCGATGTCGGGTGTGTTCACCTCGTCGGGGTGATCATCCGATCCCGATCCGGCCGGACCTGTTCCCGAACTCGTCACTGCTGTACCGCTCCATTTCCGGTGTCACTGACGCCTGGCCGGTAAACCGGTCACGCCCAGTAGCGTCCGCCGCCCGCGGAGCCGCCCCGTCGGTCCCGGCCATGCGTGCGCGGGGCCGGTTCGGTCCGGTGGTTGGCGCTGTACCCCGTACGGTAGTCGATCCGCAGTCTCGCGGTCCGCTCCCATCCGGCGTCGCCGGTTGTGCCGGTGCCCCCAATTCCCCTTCCGGCAGTTCCCCTTCCGGCAGTGGCCCTGGACCGCCACGACGGCGCCCCCCGGTACACGCCACCGCGCGCGGGTGCGCCGCGCTCACCCGATCTCGGCGAACCGACCCTGCCGGCAGGCGACCCACCGCGGGTGGCCGCGGGCCGGTTGGCGGGCGCCGACGGGACCTGTCCCTGCTCACGGCGCCGATCCGGCCCACGTGAGGACCGCCCGCGTTGAGCCGGAACTCGCGCGGGCCGGTACGGTACCGGTGCGGGCGGACGCAGCCAGCGCGCAAGCCCCGTCCGGCGACCCACCGACAGTGCCGCGACGGCCTCTGGTTCGTGTCGCGCCGCATTGGCCATCAGGCCCAGCATCGCGAGCACCGTCAGCGCCGAGGTGCCACCCGCCGACACCAGTGGCAGCTGGATGCCGGTCACCGGCAGCACGCCGATGACGTAGCCGATGTTGATGAATGCCTGGGCGACGATGAGCACGGTGATCGTCGAGGTCAGCAGCCGCAGGAACGGATCGACCGACCGGGACGCGATGCGGAATCCGACGTAGGCGAGCAGGCAGAACAGCCCCACGACCATCAGGGCACCGAGCAGCCCCAGTTCCTCGCCGATGATGGCGAAGATGAAGTCGTTGTGCGCATTGGGCAGGTAGTTCCACTTGGCACGGCTCTGGCCGAGTCCTTCGCCGAAGACACCGCCGTTGGCGAGCGCGTATCCGGCCTGGCGGGCCTGGTACCCCGCGCCCTGCGGGTCGTCGATATGCCCGAGGAAGCTCAGGACGCGCTGCGATCGGTAGCCGGCCATGAACGACAGCAGTACCGCGAGCACCCCGCCGACCAGCGCGAATGTCGTGAACACCTTGATCGGCAGGCCGGCGAACCACAGCAGGGCGCCGACGATGATCGCGATGGTGATCGTGGTGCTCAGGTTCGGTTCGAGAATGATCAGGACGCAGATGATCACGGCCACCGGCAGCAGTGGGATCAGCAGTTCCTTGAGGCTCGCATTCTCCCTGCGACGGGCGGCCAGCACATGCGCACCCCATACGCACAATGCGACCTTGACAAGTTCCGAGGGCTGCACCGACAGCCCGGCGATGTTGAACCACCGGCGTGCGCCGTTGCTCTCGATGCCGATATGCGGAATCAGGACCAGCACCAGCAGGATCGTCGTCACGGTGATCATCACCGCTGCCAACCTGCGGAACACGCGCACGGGCAACCACAGGGTGACGGCGAACACCGCCACACCCATGACAGCGAACACCAGCTGCGTGGTGAACAGGCCGTAGGCCGACCCCTCCTTGGAATACCCCTCCACCGACGAGGCCGACAGGATCATCACCAGGCCGATCAGCGTCAGCGTGCCGGCCAGCGAGAGGACGAGGTGGTAGGAGGCCAGCGGCCTGCTCAACAGGCCGCCGGCGACCTCGCGGACTGCGGACACCACCGAGGTGACCTGTCCGACACTCCGGGATGCCGACGACGCGGCGGTCATCGGGACGCCGATACGTCCGTACCCCGCAGCCGGCGGGCCGCGTCGGCGAACGAATCACCGCGGCGGCCGTAGCCGGAGAACATGTCGAGCGAGGCGGCGGCCGGGGCGAGCAGAACAGCGTCGACCGGAGTGGCGCCGGGCTCGCCGTTCGCGTCTGCCGCCAGCAGCCAGGCCTCCCCGACCGCTTGCCGCATCACCATGTCGGCCGCGGACGCTGTCGCCGCATCGGACTCCCCCGGGTCCCCAGACGCCGACTTCACAGACGCCGGATTCACAGACGCCGGGGCACCGCCGATGATTCGCTGCACATTCACCGTCCCATCGTCACCTGTGAACACTGTGACTGCTGGGACATCTGGGGCGTGTCGTGCGATCGAGTCGATGATGATGCCACGATCGGCCCCGATCGCGACCACGCCGGCGAGCCGTTCGCGCATCTCGATGAGCAGATCATCGACCGACGCGCCCTTGAGCAGTCCGCCCGCGATGAGAACCACCCGTTCCCGCGCGGCGATCGCGGCGCACGCGGCATGCGGATTGGTGGCCTTCGAATCGTCGACGAACTCGACCCCGTCGATCGTCTCCACCACCTCACCGCGATGCGCAGCGGGTGTGAAGCGGGTCAGCCCGGCTGTCACCGACGACGGCGCCACACCCACCGCGAGCGCCAGCGCGGCCGCAGCCAGCGCATCCAACCAGCCCGACGGACCCGTCGGCCGGACATCGGCGGCCGGCAACAACGTGCCACCACCGAACGCACGGTCCACCAGCACGTCACCGTCGATGCCGAGCTCTCCGTCGCCCGGCACTCCCAGCGTGAACCCGACACGTCGGGTGCCGGGTCCGGTCTCGATCACGGAGGCCACCGCATCGTCGAGGCCTACCACACCGACACGGCCGGTCAGCGCGCCCGCCTTCGCGTCGCGATAGGCCGCGAACGACCCGTGCCAGTCGAGGTGGTCCTCGGCGACGTTGAGAACCACACCCGCGGCCGGCACGATCGACGGCGCCCAATGCAGTTGGAACGAGGACAACTCGGCACACAGCACCTCGGCCCGCGGCTGTACGGCCAGCACGTCGAGCACGGGATCGCCGATGTTCCCGCACGCGGCCGCGGCTCTGCCGTCGGCGGACACAATGGTCTCCAGCATCGAGGTGGTGGTGGTCTTACCGTTGGTTCCGGTCACCACGAGCCAGGTGCGGGGGGCACCGAACCAGCCGTCCTGGTCGATCTGCCAGGCCAGTTCCACCTCACCCCACACCGGCACGCCGGCATCGGCGGCCGCCACGACCAGCGGATGCGCGGGCGCGAAGCCCGGTGACACGACGACCAGACCGGTGCGTGCGGTCCACTCCGGGTCGGCGAGCAGGTCGTCGATACCGACGCAGCGCGCCCCGGCCGCGCGCAGTTCACCGGCGACCGGGACCTCCCCGTCGTGTTCACCGCCGAATCGGGCGTCGGCCACGACCACCGGAACACCCGCGGCCAGCAGATGCCGGGCGGCCGACGAGCCTGCGACCCCCGCACCGCCGACCACGACCTCGCCGCCGGTCAGCTCCGCGATGGCTGTCTCCCGCACGCCGGTCACCTCAGCCGCCCGTGACGAATTCGCTGTAGAACAGCGACAGGCCCAGCGCGCAGGCGATGGCGGTCAGCAGCCAGAATCTGATGATGACGGTCGTCTCCGCCCAGCCACCGAGTTCGAAATGATGGTGGAACGGAGCCATCCGGAACACCCGGCGCCCCGTCGTCCGGAAGAACGCGATCTGGATGACCACCGACATGATCTCGGCGACGAACAGCGCGCCGATGATCACGGCCAGCAGTTCGGTGCGAGTGGTGATGGACAGGCCGGCCAGCATGCCGCCCAGTGCCAGCGATCCGGTGTCGCCCATGAAGATCTTCGCCGGCGCCGCATTCCACCACAGGAATCCCAGACAGGCACCGCCGCCCGCGACGGCGATTACGGCCAGGTCGAGCGGGTCACGCACCTGATAGCAGCCCGAGGTGATCTCGGCGGTGGTCTTCGGTCCGCCCGAGCAGGCGTTGCGGTACTGCCAGAAAGTAACCAGCACGTACGAACCCAGGACCATCGCCATCGATCCCGCTGCCAGGCCGTCGAGACCGTCGGTGAAGTTGACCGCGTTGGACCAGGCCGCGACGACGAGCCAGCAGAACACCACGAAGACGACCGAGCCCATCTCCATGACATCGATGTCACGGACGTACGAGAGCGTCGTGCTGGCGGGCGCGTAGCCGGCATCGTTGCGGAATTGCAGCAACAGAATGCCGAACAGGATCGCGGCGACCAACTGACCGACGGACTTGGATGTCTTGTTCAGGCCGAGATTGCGGTGCTTGCGGATCTTGATGAAGTCATCGAGAAAGCCGACTCCGCCGAGCACCGTGGCCAGTCCCAGCACCAGTAGACCCGACGCGGTCGGACCCTCCCGATCTGTCACCCAGGCCACCAGATGCGAGCCGAAGTAGCCCGCCCACAGGGCCGCGATGATGGCGACGCCACCCATCGACGGCGTGCCGCGTTTGGTCTGATGACTCTGCGGGCCCTCGACCCGGATCTCCTGACCGAACCCGCGCCGGGAGAAGACGCGGATCAGCACCGGCGTCAGCAGGATCGACACCGCCAGCGCGATGCCCCCGGCGATCAGAATCTGTGTCACAGCCGCACACCGCCCGTCAGTCGTCGCGTCCGGTCACCCGGCCGCACCGGGCCGGGACAGTTATCGCCCACCCAACTCGTCACGTCGTACTCCATCTACTTGTCACCGGCCCTGGCCGCATCATCGCCCGCCCAGGCCAACTCGTATCCCAGCACCGTCTGCCACTGCTCCACCGCCGCTACCAGATCGTCCGGTCCGGCAAGGACCACGATGTCGCCGGCCGCGGGCCGCCACGAGTCGTCCTCGACCGTCACCGTCAGCGCCTGCGCGGCGTCGGGCACCAGCCGTACCTCGTCGCCCCACGAGCCTTCCATGATCGCGCCCTGATACAACGCGCGCACCGACCGCGAATCGCCGACGCACAGCGTCTTGTCGATCGCCAGGCGCACCACGAGGCGTCCCACCAGGTCATGTTCGACGACGCGTTCGTTCTCGCTCATGGCGGCCTGCGCAGCGCCGTCCGGCAGATCGAGCTCGCCGATGATCGCCCAGATCCGGACCTGTACGCCCGGAGGTCCGGAGACCGGAGCCCGTGACCGAAGCTCGGCGGCGGTGCGCAATAGTTCCCGGATCTGTGCCACGCCGGCCGAACCGGTGGCACGCAGCACCGTCATCGCGGTCATCGGTCCACCTCCGGTTCAGCACCGGCATTGAGGGCATCAGGGGCATTGAGGGCATCAAGGGCCGAGGCGAGTTCGACACGGTCATCGAAGGGATGCTTCACCCCGGCGATCTCCTGCCCCGTCTCGTGCCCCTTGCCCGCGACGACGACGATGTCCCCGGGTCGCGCCCACGTAACCGCAGCCGCGATGGCCTCCCGCCGGTCCCCGATCTCGCGGATGTCCTCCGCCCGGGCCGGCCGCTCGCCACCGGAGATCGCACGGGCGCCCGCGACGACGGCTGTCCTGATCGCGGCAGGTTCTTCCGAGCGCGGATTGTCGTCGGTGATGACCACCAGTTCGGCTCCGCGGGCCGCGGCCGCACCCATCAGCGCACGCTTACCGGTATCGCGGTCGCCGCCCGCACCGAGTACCACCGCAACGCGGCCCGTATCCGCGGTGTCGGCACCACCTACCCCATCAGCGGCGGTATCCAGTTGCGCACGCAAGGTGGCCAGTACCGCCTCGACGGCACCCGGCTTGTGCGCGTAGTCGACCAGCGCGAGAAAGTCCTGGCCCCGATCCACTCGTTCGAGACGGCCCGGCACCCGAGTCCCCGCGATCCCGTCGATCGCCACCTGCGTCGCGACTCCCGCCGCCGTCACGATCGCCAGCGCGGTCAGCGCGTTGGCCACGTTGTAGCGACCCGGCAGCGGAACAGTCAGCTCGTACTCCACACCACGCGGACCGGTCACCGGCACGAGTTGCTTACCCGACGCAGTCACACGCGGCCGTCCGGCGGTCCACTGTGCTCGTCTGACCGGCGCATCAGGCCGATCCGCCGGCCCCGCGGACACGGTGACCGGATACGGCCGCGACCCCGTCGCCGCACCGCGGGCTACCTCGGCCATTCGCCTGCCCCACTCGTCATCGACGCAGATCACCGCACGAGAGGCGTGGGTGGGCGATCCCGCGGCGAACAGCCTGGCCTTGGCGTCGAAGTAGGCCTGCATGGTGTCGTGAAAGTCCAGGTGGTCCTGCGACAGGTTGGTGAACGCACCGATGGCGAAATGAGCGCCGTCCACCCGCCCGAGTGCCAGCGCATGACTGGACACCTCCATCACCACCGTGTCCACCCCGTCCTCGACCATCGCGGCGAGCACCGCCTGCAGGGTGGGTGCCTCGGGTGTGGTCAGCGAACTGGGTATGGCAATGCCGTTGATCCGGGTCTCGACGGTGCCGATCAGGCCGACGGACCTGCCCGCAGCCAGCAGCGCCGCCTCCACCATGTAGGCGGTGGTGGTCTTGCCCGAGGTCCCGGTGATACCGATCAGCTTCAGGCGTTGCGAGGGGTGCGCGAATATACGGGCACTCACCGCGCCCAGGACGCGGCGCGGGTCCGGATGGATCAGGACCGCGCACCGCGCATCGGGCGGCAGTACCCTGGCCAGCTCCGCGCGGCCCGCAGGGTCGGTGAGGATCGCGGCGGCACCTGCGGCGAGCGCGTCGGCGGCGAACCTGGCGCCGTGCGTGTTGGCGCCCGGAAGCGCGGCGAAAAGATCGCCGGGCTGCACGTCCTGACCTCGCAGAGTCACGCCGGTCACCTGCACGTCGTGACCGCCGGCTCCTATCAGGTCCAGACGCGCGCCCGTGGCCGCCGACAGCACTGACACGTCAGTCGGCACCACCACCCGTGGCCGACGCGGGCCGTCCGCACGGTTGTCGCCCTGCTTACTCGAACGGCGAGTCGAGGCCATGCGATCTCCTCTCCTCGCTGTTGCTCGGACCGGCGCTCATGCTCCGGTCGGGGACATTCGGTTCAGGGGTTGGGGAATGGTCGCACCCCGCACGCCGGGGAACTGCGACGGCACACCCGCACCGTACGGCGGACATGGGCTCCGCCGACGGACAACTCACGATACCGATAGCCGGAGCGGCCGGACGCATCTAGGGCGTGTCTCCCATATCCCTTTGCACGGTCTCGACGGCCCGGTGGATACGGCAGACACGTCCTAGTCCGCCTGCAACACCAGCCGCGGCGCCGGGTGCGCCGACAGCGGCACCCGGTCGCGCTGCAGCAGCCACGAGGCGATGTCGGCGAACAGTGGTGCCGCGGACTGCCCGCCTGACCCGTCCGAGCTCCGTTTCGGATTGTCGAGCATGATGCCGATCACGAACCGCGGTTTGTCGGCCGGGGCGATGCCCGCGAATGTGATGTTGTAGGCGTCGTTGGAGTAGCAGCCGCAGGCGGGGTTCACCTGCTGGGCCGTTCCGGTCTTGCCGGACACCTGATACCCGGGAATGGCCGCCTTGGTACCGGTACCCATCTGCACGCCCATCGGGTCGTTCTGGACGACCGCACGGAACATTTCCCGAACCGTCTTTGCCGTCGCCGGGCTCACCACCCGCACACCCTCGGGACGCGTCTCGTCGGTACCCGCCGAATTGTGGGCGCCGGTACCCTCGTCGACGATGATCCGCGGCGCGATCCTGACACCATCGTTGGCGATGGCCTGGTACATCGCCGCCATCTGCAGCAGCGTCATCGACAGACCCTGACCGATCGGCAGATTGGCGAACGACCCTCCTGACCACTGGCTCAGCGCAGGGACGGTACCGGCGCTCTCTCCCGGCAACCCGACTCCGGTCCGGGTCCCGAGACCGAACTTGGCCAGCAAGTCGGCGAAACGCTTCTCCCCGACCTTCTTCGCCAGCATCAGCGTTCCGACGTTGGACGACTTGCCGAAGATTCCCGTGGTGGTATAGGGCTCCGGTCCGTGCGCCCACGCGTCGTTGACCGTGACGCCGGCCAGCTGAATGGACCCCGGCACCCGGTGCACCGTCGTGGGAGTGGTCAGCCCGTACTCGATGGCCGCCGCCGCGGTCACCAGCTTGCCCACCGATCCGGGTTCGAACGGCGAGGTGACCGACGGGTTTCCGAGGTTCGCGTGCTGCTGTTCCGACAACGGCTCGGAGGCATTGAACGTGTTGTCGTTCGCCATCGCGAGCACCTCACCGGTGTGCGCGTCCAGCACCACGGCCGACGCGTTCTTGGCGCCGGAGGCATTCTTGGCCTGCGCCACCGCCGTCTGCACGTACCACTGGACATCGGAGTCGATGGTCAGCCGGACGGTTTTGCCATTGATGGCCGGATGCACATTGCGGGTGCTTCCCGGAATCACCGCCCCGTCCGAACCGCGATCGTAGGTCCGTGAACCGTCGGTGCCGCCGAGCACCGGTTCCAGGGACGCCTCCAGGCCAAGCAGACCCTGCCCGTCATAGTCGACATCGCCGACGATGTTGGCGGCCAGCGAACCACCCGGATACAACCGGATCGGCTGCGGATCGGCGCCCACTTCGGGGAACTCCTCGGTGATCCGTGCACTCACCTCCGGACTCACCGACCTGGCGAGATACTCAAAGGTGTTGGGGCTGTTGAGTTTCGCCAGCAGGTCGGTCGCACTGATCGACCCGCCGAGCGCCGAGGACACCCCCTTGGCGATCTCTCCCAGACGCGTGGCGACATCGGGAGCCGACGCGTCCTTCGCGTGGGTGTCGGCGATGCTCTTACGCACCGCCTTGGGCAGGAACGTCAGCGAACGCGCCTCATCCGTGTAGGCGATCGGCCGGCCGTTGCGGTCGATGATGGCGCCACGTTTGGCCGACAGGACCTGGGTGTACTCACGCTGCTGGGCGGCTTCGGCCGACAGGGATCCGGCATCGATCACATGCACGTACACCATCCGGATGGCCACCACGATCACCGCGAGAACGATGACGACGCCGGCCATCTTGGCACGGAAGGCGAATCCACCTGTGCCCGTAGGATTCTCGCCCAGACCCGGACCGATCGGGCCACCTGGCCCGTTTCCGCCGTACCCGGCGCGGTCGGGGGTGTCGCCCGCGGCCCTGGCCGACCGGCCTTCCGGGCTCGCGGCCGAACCACTGCGCGGACCGCCGCCCGATCGGACACCGGGCCGATCAGAGGTGGTTCGTGTCATGGTTATTCATTGTCCATCCGATCAACGCGGCTGCCCCGAATTTCCGTCCGGCGGGTTGCTCACTGTCGTCGGCAGGACAGTCGGCAGGACATTGGGCGCGGGTATCGGCAGGACGTTGGGTGCGGGAGTGTTCGTGGATGTCGCGGACACCGGTGGCGACTGCGAGTTCGGCTGCGCACCCGACGTATCGGCTGTCGCGCTCCGGTCTTGCCCGTTATGGGTTTGACCGCTCGGGGTTTGACCGCTCTGGGCTTGTCCGGAGCCTCCGGCGTCGCCGAGCCCGTTCGAATCATCGACCTTGGTCTTGTCGATCTTCGCGAGCGGATCCTCGGTCTTGGTGGCGGCGTTGATGGAGGGCAAAGACCGTCCCTGCGCCGGCGACAACTCCCCCACCACTCGGCGCTTCCCGTCGGCACCGACGATCATCCGGGGCGGATTGTCCGAGGGGATCATGCCGAGCTTGCCCGCCTTGTCGGAGAGCGCCGCAGCCGAATCACCGGATTCAAAGGTCTGTTTGAGAGTGTCGACCCGGTCCGACAGCTTTTGGTTCTCGCTGCGTACCGCGCCGAGCCGGTATGAATCCTGCGCCGCCTTGGTCGAGAGCCACAGGCTCAGACCAAGGCCCGCGACCAGCACCAGCACGAACGGAACCACGAGTGGCACACGGCGATTCCGGGCGCCGCGAGATGCATGAGGTGTGGTGTTGCCACCGCTGCGGGCGATGCGCCGGGCCCGGCGGTCGATCGCCCGCTGCGCCGACGCGGACCTGCTCGCCCGCTCACCGCCCACCGTCCGGCCGGCCCTGCGACCGGCCCTGGTGGTCACCGATGCGGCAGCATCGGTGCCGGCACCTCGCGTGCCGGTCGCCTCGTCGTGTAGGAGGGTCATCGGTCAGCCCTTCTCCTCGATCCGCTCGATCACCCGGACACGCACCGGGGCCGAACGTGGGTTGGTGTGGAGTTCGTCGTCGTCGGGGCGGAGCGCCCCTCGCGTGACAAGGGCGAACTCCGGCCCGCTGCCGGGCAGTTCGACCGGAAGTCCGGGCGGGGTCCGGGACGCGGTACGAGTTGCGAACTCGCGCTTGACGATCCGGTCCTCGAGTGACTGATAGCTCATCACCGCCACCCGGCCACCGACACGCAGCAGTCCGAGCGCCGCGGGCAAGACCTCCGAGAGTGCGGTGAGTTCGCTGTTCACCTCGATCCGCAGAGCCTGGAATGTCCGCTTGGCCGGATGCCCACCAGTCCTGCGCGTAGCCGCCGGAATCGTCTCGTACAGCAGAGCGACGAGGCGGGCACTGTTGGTGAACGGTTCACGCTCACGCTCACGCAGCACCGCCGAGGCGATCTTGCCGGCGAACCGCTCCTCGCCGTACTCGTGCAGTACCCGCGCGAGTTCACCGTGTGAGTAGGTGTTGAGCACGTCGGCTGCGGTGAGTGTGCCCGACGGGTCCATCCGCATGTCCAGCGGCGCGTCCACGGCGTAGGCGAATCCGCGATCGGGCCGATCGAGCTGCATCGACGACACACCGAGGTCGAACAGAGCCGCATCGATGTGGGTCCGCCCGGTGGCTGCGACCACATCCGGCAGTTCATCGAATCGTGCGTGGTGAAACGAAATACGGTCGCCGTACCGGGCGAGCCGCCCCCGGGAGATCGTCAGAGCGGACTCGTCGCGATCGATACCGATCACGGTGATGTGCGGGTACGTGCGCAGTGCGAGTTCGGCGTGGCCACCGGCGCCGAGCGTGGCGTCGACCAGGACGGGGGCGGCACCGGCGCGCAACGCGGGCTCCAGAAGGTCGATCATCTGCTGAACCATCACAGGAATGTGGCCGTGGTCGGTACCCCCGGCCGGGGGCTGTTCAGTCATCCTGCGCCCCCTTCGGTATTGCCGATACAGAGAGGTCCCGGTCCGGACACGCACCTGGCGTTGGGGAAGTACGCCAGGGTCGCTCCGGGCCGAGGCCTCACCGCATCGGCACTCCCTGCCTCGTGATGGTTCCTGTCGGCCGCCTGCAACCGGGCCGACTAGAGCAGCGAATCCAGTGCCGTGGAGTTCGCCGCCGAGAAATTCTCCTCGTGTCGGCCTTGATACTCGTTCCATGTGTGTTCGTCCCAGATCTCCAGGTGATCGAACCCACCGATCACCACGCACTCCTTCACGAGTCCGGCGTACTCCCGGTGCCCCGCGGACAGCGAGATCCGCCCTTGAGCATCGGGACGTTGTTCGTCGGAACTGGCAAAGAAGTAGCGCTGGAAAGCTCTGGCCTCGGGGTCGTTTCGCGAGGCTTCACGCAACCGCTCGGCCACATCATCGAAGTCCTCGAGTCGGTACACCGACAGGCTGCGGTCTTGGCCTCGTGTGACCATCACGCCTCCTGCCAGTGCTTCGCGAAACTTGGCGGGCAACGTGAGCCGCCCCTTGTCGTCCATCTTGGGCGTGTAGGTGCCGACAAGCCGTGCAGACATGCCGCCTCCTCACACACCCACCAAGTTCGGGCGACAAGGTCACTCTCGCTCGGTAGCAGCCACTGTACCCCACTTTCCCCCACTTTCCACCCAGCCACCCCACCACTGCTCCCAGCTATCCTAAAACCGCAGTTCAGAGAGGTAAAAGCGGCGACGCGACCGAGACACACCGAAGCCTATTCCGGCGATACAGCTGAGATAGAAGTTCTTAGTGGGGTACATGTGACAGATTTGCGGCCCAAGTGGACGCCGCTGCGGCACAGTGGGGCGTAGTGGGGAACTCCGGTGGGGCGAAGTGGGGAACCCGGGCAAAGTGCCGGACAGCAAAGGGCCGCACATCCCTGGGATGTGCGGCCCTCGCCGAGTTCTTCGGTTACAGGTCTACCGAGGTATCGGCTACTCCTGTTCGAAGCGCCGGTTGAAGCGCTCCTCCATACGATCGGACAGGCTCCGCTTGGCCGGAGCTCCCGTCCCCGCCCCTCTGGCACCCTTACCCTTACCCTTGGCCGGCGCTGCAGCCCCCCTGGAGGGCGGTCCACCGCCCCACAGAGCAAGGAGTCCACCGCCGAACATGACCAGGAAGCCGATCAGACTGACAATCGGGAAACCCCCGACCTTGAGACCTATTGCGAGGCCTCCGACAAGCAGGACAAGGCCGATCACGAACACCGCGAACGCCTGCAGCCGACGTCGTCCGTCGGCCTTCCCGAGACGCCGGCTCTTGACGCTCGACGCGAACTTCGGGTCTTCGGCATACAGAGCGTTCTCGATCTCTTCGAGCATCCGCTGCTCGTGCTCCGAGAGTGGCACCGACCCTCCTTAACTCCTGCTTACCGTCCACCCGAGGTTGTCCGCAGGTGGCTCGTCGTGCCGCGATCTGACATACGCAGCCGTACGCTTCCATGATACGAGGTGATGGCCCCCGCGACCACAACTACATCAGTGCATCCACCGGCACTCGCGTACGCGGGCGCAGGGCCCGCATAGTCCGAGGACGAAAACTGGATCCGGAAGACGTAACACGGTCGTCACGCAGTATATATGCCGGACGAGATCTGTGGTGTGCGGTGCGGCGATGCGACGCTTCCCTCGCCGATCGCCACACCGCACAGTGCCGAGGAGCTGATGCGCGGCTTGCGGAGGCCATAACATCGAACACCTGTTCGACATATTCAATATAGCCATACACTCGCATGCAGGCAAGGGCTGCGTCCGCCTGTGCGACCCGAGAGGATGCCCACACCGTGACGGTTCGCCTCGTCGACCTCCGCGGACAGGATTCGCGGATCTGGCTCGAACCCGCGCTTGACGTCTACGTCACGGCGATGAGCTATCCGGACGGCACACAGGCCCATCGCGCCCCACTATGGCGCGAACACATCACGCGTCCCGGCTGGCGCGCAGTAGGCGCCATCGCACACGTGACACCGCGCGAGGCGGCCGCGCCGTGGGCGATCGCGCGCCGACTGAACGCACCGGTGGCAAGAGCCGACGACGAGATACTGGTGGGCATCGCCTACGGCTACCGCGGTGCCCGCGATCAGTGGTGGAATCAGCAACTGCGACATGGACTACGGCACGCCGGGGCGCCGGGGGACTACATCGAGCGGGTCGCCGCCGACTACTTCGAACTCACCGAACTACACGTACACCCCTCTGCTCAGGGGGCGGGCATCGGTGGTCACCTGCTCACCCGGCTGTTGGCCGACAGGCCCGAGGCGTCGGTCCTGTTGTCCACGCCGGAGAATCCGGCGGGCCCCAATCGCGCGTGGTCGTTGTACCGGCGGATGGGTTTTGCCGATGTCCTGCGCAACTTCACATTCGCGGGCGACCCGCGACCGTTCGCGTTCCTCGGCAGGCCCCTGCCCTTGCTGAGCGCCCCGGAACCTGCTCGCCGTCGTTGAAGCGGACCCGCCGACCGATCAGTAGGTAATGCTAGCCTTACATTTTGTCGTGCTGCTTTTCCGAGTTCGATTTATCCCATTCATACCGCTTGTCCCATTCACTCTGCTTGTCCCATTCGCTCCGCGGAGCGCACATGAAAGGTGAACGAGGCCGATGCTTCGTGACGTGACGTCGTTGAGAGCCACACGGTTGTCGCGCGGGCGAACACGTGTCGCTGTGGGGATTCTCGCCGCAACCGCACTCGCCTCGGCCGCACTGACCGGATGCTCGGACAAGGCCGACGAGATCCCGCACCCCGTCGACGGCCGGGTCAGCGCGAGCAACGACGGCACCGACTTCGAGCCGTGCACCGGGCTGAACGCGGCAGCCGTGAGCGACCTCGGCTTCGACGGCAGAACATGGACCGACGTCTCCATGAGCGGCGGAGGCCCTCGCGGTTGCCGTGCCACCAACGCGAAGGAGACCGTCACACTTCTGGTGCTCGACGCCGCGCCGCAGGTGCTCTACCCGCGATCGGTCGCCGAATGGGTCGGCAACGACCCGGGGTCCAGCATCGACAAGTACCGCTTCCGCAACACGCCGGCCTGCGCCGCGGTGACCTACGCCGATGACTCGGTGGTTGTGGCGGCCGTGTCCAACGACGATCCCGAAGCCGCCGAACCCAAAGACCCGCGATGCGGGAAGGCCGTGACAGTCGTCCGGGAGGTGATCGGCCAACTCCACACCCCCGCCGTGAAGCCCGAGTTCGACGTGACCGCCGACGACACCATCGACCTGGCGTACACCCACGCATTACAGGTCGGCCGGCTGCCCCGGCAGACCCGGGTCGATGTCGCCGACATCGTTGACGGGGCGGGTCGGCTCCGGCCCTACGTGGACATCGTCGCCACCTCCGATGACGGCGAGAAGCAACTGGCGCTGATCGAGAAATCGCTCACAGACGGCTGACCGGAGGACTGACCGGACCACCGAGGACGGCTGTCGCCATGGCGATCTCGTCGGTGTAGACGGCATCCAGACCCAGCGACCGGCCCTGCGACAGCCGGGCGGTGTCGTTGAGCAACGACCCGAAGGCCGCGATACCACGCGCGTGGGCCGCTGCCACGCCTGCTGCGGTCCACGCCTCCGGAGGCGAGTTCTGCGCGTCCACACGGTCTGCGGCGAGCGAGTCCAGATAGCGGTCGTGATCGAAGCCGGGTGCGCCGCGGACCCGCGCGGTCGCCTCATGCACGAGCCGCACCGACCGGTCACGGGCCCGGATCGACCGCAACAGATCCCTGTCCTCGTGTACCAGCCACATCCGCGCCACCGCTCCCGCCGACCGCGCCACCTCGATCGCCGGCAATGCCGCGCCGGCGACCTTCACATCAAGGCTCAGCTCGAACGCGGTACCGAACATGCGATACAGGTCAGCCAGCCGCAGGACCCCGATTCCCGCGAGCGCATCGGCCGACAGCAGCGCGGGCGCGACCGGCACCCCGTCGACAAGTGTGAACACATCGTGGATCAGCACCGGCTCGCCGTCGCGCGACAACCTGATATCGGACTCGAGGTGAACCCCGGCACGCAATGCCCGCGCGAAGGCAGCCGCCGAGTTCTCCCGGCCGCCATGGTCGCCGCCGCCGCGGTGCGCGAACACAAGCCTCACAGCCGACGATGCTGCCAGCGGCATCGGCCTCACGCAACGGCGATTCGGGCCGAGCGGCCGGATGCCTCCCGGCGGCAGGACATCTGGCACGATGGTCGGGTGCACCCGTCCCCCGGTCCCGCCACCGCATCCCCGGTACACAGACGCATCGTCGCACTGTGTGCGCTCGTCGCACTGCTGATGTGCTCGCCGCTGCTGGCCGGCTGCCTGAAACGGTCCACCACGGTCGGTGACCGGTTCTCCGGATCCATCGTGGCCGCCTCGTCGCCCGACAATCCTGCGGGCACGCCCCAGATCGACGTTCCCGACTCGATGACCGATCAGGTCAGCGTCTCCGAGTTCAGCCAGGACCCCAAGCAGAACGCCGACTCCCCGAAAGGCAACGGCACGGACGCGGACAAGAACCCGGCGGCCCGGCTGCGCCTGGCGGGGACCAAGGCGTCGTTCGTGGACCTCACCATGGGCCAGCTTGCGCAACTCGGCGATATGATCGCCGATTCCTTCGGCGATATCGGCATCAGCGTCGACCTGTCGGCGACGCGACGCGACGGCATCGTGCGTTTCCGGGGCACCGCCGACCTGACCGGCCTGCTCCCCAACCGCGACTATCTGGAACTCAATCTCACCTTCGGTGGGCCGATCAGCGCGACCAACGGCGAGCAGCTCAGCGACAACTCGGTGACCTGGTCACCGACCGTCGGCGAGGGTGCCGATTTCACCGCCGACGCCGAATACTCCGATCCGGCAACCGCCGCGCTGCCGAGTTGGTCGGTGTTCTTCGGTCTGATCTGCCTGATCGCGGTCGGCGCCGTCGTGCTTCTCGCCTATCGTTCGCGCAGCACGGCGCCCCGGCCCGGCAAGCCCACACCGCCGACCGGCGCTTCCGCCGGGACACGTACCCGGTAACCACACCCGTTGACCGCGCCCCACCACCGCTCCCACACATCTCAATCCGTCATCACCGGGATCGCCGCCGCCCTCATCGGCTACACCAGCACGTTCGCCGTCGTCCTGACCGGTCTGCAGACCGTCGGCGCCGACCGCAGGCAGGCGGCAGCCGGGCTGGTCGCGCTCTGCTTCGCCATCGGCGTCGTCAGCCTGGTGCTCAGCAGGCGATACCGGATGCCGCTGACGATCGCCTGGTCCACACCGGGCGCCGCCGTACTCGTCAGTGCCGGGCAGGTCACCGGCGGCTGGGCGGCCTCGGTCGGCGCGTTCATCGTCGCTGCGCTGCTGGTGGTGCTCACCGGGATGTGGCCGCGCCTGGGCCGGCTGGTGGCCGCCATCCCCGCCCCCATCGCCCAGGCCATGCTCGCGGGCATCCTGCTCGATCTGTGCCTGACACCGGTGTCGGCGGTGGCCGAGTTCCCCGCCCGGGTCGCCCCGATCCTCGCCGTGTGGCTGGTGACGTTCGCGCTGTCACCGCGCTGGGCGATCGTCGCTGCATTCGCCACCGCGATGGCGGTGGTCTCCTACGATGCGATCACCGGTGCCATGCCGGTGATCCACTGGCTTCCCGAAGCCGGCGCCACCATTCCGACACTGACCTGGTCCGCGGCCGTCAGCATCGCGATCCCGTTGTACATCGTCACAATGGCGGCACAGAACGTGCCCGGCGTGGCGATCATGAGTTCATACGGCTACACCGTCCCCTGGCGACCGGCGCTGACCGCGACCGGGCTGGCCAGTGCCGCCGCGGCGCCCTTCGGGGCCCACGCGGTCAACCTGGCCGCCATCACCGCGGCACTTCCGGCGTCCGGCGAGTCACACCCCGATCCCGCACAACGGTGGCGCACATCGGCGACGCTCGGCATGTCCTACCTGGTGCTCGGGGTGATCACCAGCGCGCTGATCAGCTTCCTGTCCGTCGCACCACCCGAGATCATCGCCACCGTCGCCGGTCTGGGCCTGCTGGGCACGCTCGGATCGTCGCTGCGCGCCGCGCTTGTCGACGAGGCGGTGGACCGGCCCGCCGACTGCCGCACCGCGGCGGTCATCACCTTCGTGGTCGCCGCCTCGGGGACCACGATCGCCGGGATCAGCTCATCGTTCTGGGCGCTGATCGCCGGTCTGATCGTCTACGGCATCACTGGGGTGCTGCGACGGGAACAGCCGAACTGACGTCGACACCGAGGCGGCCGAGTACCTCGGTGCTCGCCTTCGCGAAGTTCAGGCTGCAGAAGTGCAGGCAGGGGGCACCCTCGGCGACGAGCCGCTGCGCCCATTCGGTGGCGAGGTCGATACCGACGGCGCGCACGGCCGCACGGTCCTCCTGATCGCCGGATCCGGCGGCCGCGGCCAGCCTGGCCTCGACATCGACCGGGATCACCGACCCCGACAGCGATACCATCTTGCGAACACTGGCCAGCGAGGTGATCGGCATGATGCCCGGGATCAGCGGCTTTCCCGCCTGCTCCGGGTCGGCCTTGGCCAGTCTGTCACGCAGCCGCAGGTAGTGCTCGACGTCGAAGAAGACCTGGGTGATCGAATACTCGGCGCCCGCACGCAGCTTGTCGACCAGTGCCCGGGTGTCCTGCTCCAGATCGGGGGCGCGATGGTGACCCTCGGGGAACGAGGCGACGCCGACGTGGAAATCACCGAGGTCACGGATCAGCCGGACCAATTCCTCCGCGTAGGTGACCCCGCGCGGATGTTTGAGCCACTCACCCAGCGGATCGCCGGGCGGGTCGCCGCGCAGCGCGAGGATGTTGGTGATGCCCTGCGCCGCATAGGCACCCACCAGGGACCGCAACTCATCGATGCTGTGATTGACGGCGGTGAGGTGGGCGACGGGCAGCAGGGTCGTCTCGGCAGCGAGTTCACCGGTGATCCGTACGGTGCGGTCGCGGGTCGATCCGCCGGCGCCGTAGGTCATCGACACGAATGCAGGACCGAGACGCTCGAAGGTGCGTACGGTACGCCACAATCTCTCTTCGCCCTCGGCGTCGCGAGGCGGCATGAACTCGACCGAGAACGGGATCGGGCCACGATGCGGCGCAGACAACCGATCCACGATGGAGGGGAACGTCGATTGGGTGGTCACCGGCACATCATACGGAACGGCCCGGATCGTCCGCCGGAATGGACTTCGGGGCATGCCCTAGCCTGATAGCCGTGACGTCCGCACATCCGGTTGACCGGTTCGAAGCACCAGCAGGCCTCAATGAGGTTCCGGCCGCCGTCGGCAGCGTGCTCGATGACTTCTTCGGCCGGGCGATCCCCCATGCGGCGGCCATCGACCCGGTGGTCGGTGATTCGGCGACGATGCTGCGTGAGTTCACCATGAACGGCGGCAAGCGGATCCGGCCGACGCTGCTGTACGCGGGGTGGTGCTGCGGCATGTCCGAATCGGGCCGGCCCACCGCGCCCGGCGACACCGCCGATCCGGCCGAGGCGCTGCGGGCCGGCGCGGCGATCGAACTGATCCAGGCCTGCGCGCTCATCCACGACGACATCATCGACCGATCCGACACCCGGCGCGGTCGCCCGACCATCCACCGCGATATCGAGTCGACGCACACCGGCGCGGGCTGGTCCGGCGACGCCGCGGCGTTCGGGGTGGCCGGGGCGATCCTGATCGGTGACCTGGCACTGTCGTGGGCCGACGACCTGTTCCACGGTGTCGGAGTGGCCGAGGAACTGCCCGCGGGAACGCTGCGTCGCGGTGTGGCCCGCCGGGCAGGCGCGGTGTGGGCCGCGATGCGCACCGAGGTCCTGGGCGGCCAGATCCTCGACATCGTCAACGAGAGCCGGGGCAACGAGTCGGTGAGCGCCGCCTACCGGGTGATGGAGTTCAAGACGGCCGCCTACACGGTGGCCCGTCCGCTCGAACTCGGGGCCACCCTCGCGAGCGGCTCCCCCGGACTGATCGACGCCCTGCGCAGCATCGGGCACGACCTGGGGATCGCCTTTCAGTTGCGTGACGATCTGCTGGGCGTGTTCGGCGATCCCGAACAGACCGGCAAGCCGTCCGGCGACGACCTGGTGGCCGGCAAACGCACCGCGCTCATCGCCATCGGGCTGAACCGGGCCGGCGCCACCGCGGGCGGTGAACTGCGCGGCCTCATCGGCCGACAACTGTCGCCGGACGAACTGGACCGGGCCCGGTCGATCCTGATCGACGTCGGTGCGGTGGCCGACATGGAGCAGCGGATCGACCACCTCGACGAACGCGCGCAGGCCACTGTCGGCGCATTGGACGTCGATAGCTCGGTCCGCTCCGAACTGTCCGCTCTCGGTCATCGGCTCGGACACCGGCAGAAGTGACCGCCAACGAGGGTCGGCATGTGGTGGTGGTCGGCGCCGGATTGTCCGGACTGACCGCGGCGCTGCGTCTGCGCGGTACCGGCTGCCGCGTCACGGTCGTCGAGCGCGGCGCCACCCCCGGTGGCCTGGTCCGCACCGAACAACTACCGGCCGGTCCGCGCTGCGATACCGGTGCGACGGTGCTGACGATGCCGGAGCTGATCGTCGGCGCCCTCGCCGATGTGGGGGTGCCCGCGGACGAGGCATGGCTGAGGCTGGATCTGGTGCCCGTGGACCCCACATATGTGGCGACCTTCACCGACGGCACCGAACTGACACTGCCGCGGGGGACCGACGCCGTCGAGGCCGAGATCGCCGCCCGGCTCGGGGAACGCGACGCGGCCGGGACCGGGCGGCTGTTCGGATGGCTGCGACAGTTGTACGACGCCGAATTCGGGACGTTCATCGACCGTAATTTCCACCGACCGCGCGAGTTCGCCGATCGCCGCACCCTCACCGACGCGGCGACGCTGCTACGCCTGGGCGGCCTGACCGACATGTCGTCAAAGGTGTCCTCGTTCATCTCCGACGAACGGCTGCAGCGGCTGTTCACCTTCCAGGCGCTGTACGCGGGGGTGCCGCCGCAACGGGCCGCCGCGATCTACGGCGTGATCGCGCAGATGGACATCGGCCGTGGGGTGTGGCATCCGCGGGGCGGGATCGGGCGTGTCGGCTCGGTCCTCGCCGATGCCCTGACCGACACCGGCGGCGACCTGCGCCTGTCGACGACCGCCACGCGCATCGTCACCTCCGGACACCGGGTCACCGGGGTGAGCACGGACACCGGCTTCATCGCCGCCGACGCCGTGGTCGCGACCGTGCCGCCGCCGGTGGTCGCGAGCCTGCTCGGCAGGCCGCTGCCGCGCGGCCCACGATGGCGGCGGGTGCGCTATTCCCCGAGCGCCGTCGTCGTGCACGGCATCGTCCCCCGGTCGGTCACCTCGTCGTGGCCCGGACATCACCACACGATCTCCTTCGGACAGGCGTGGGCCGAGACATTCGACGACCTGATCGGCAAGCCGGGGCGGCTCATGCGGGATCCGTCGTTCCTGATCACCCGCCCCGCCTTCTCCGACCCGGACGGCTACATCGCCGCTGATCCGGCGTTGAGCGAGGTCGAGGCCGTATCGATGCTGGCACCGTGCCCCAACCTGCACACCGCCGACCTGGCCTGGGACGCGATCACCGATCCCTACGTCGCCGAATGTCTGCGAACCCTCGAAGACCGCGGTTTCGGCGGCATCGTCGCCGGTCTGCGCATCGAGCGGGTCGACACCCCACGTACCTGGGCCGGATCCGGGTTGCCGGCCGGTACCCCGTTCGGCGCCGCGCACACCCTGACGCAGACCGGTCCGCTGCGCACCCCCAACGCCTGGCCGTCGTTACCGAATCTGCTGCTGGCCGGGTCGGCCACCATTCCGGGCGTGGGGATTCCGCCGGTGCTGATCTCCGGCCGCCTCGCCGCCGAGCGGGTTCTCGAATCCTGGGACCGCTCGTGAGCACCCGACGGATCCTTCATCTGGGTGCCGTCGGCGCACTGCTGGTGTGCCTGGGCAGCTTCGGGATGGGCGACCTGCCCCGCAACTCGCCGGTGGTGACCGATTCAGGACTGGCATGGGTGTCTTACGGACACGGAAAGACGTTGTCGGCCATCGTGTTCTGGTCCGGCGTGGGGGCGATGGTCTACGCGTGGGTTCGCCTCGGTCGGCGCCTGACGGCCACACGCGCCGACGACGCGGACCTGAGCGTGTCGTCGTTGCGCAAAGCCGTAATGCTCTGGGCGGCACCGCTGGTGGTGGCCGCACCGCTCTACAGCCGCGACGTGTACGCCTACCTCGCCCAATCCGCCGTCCTGCGCGAGGGCTTCAATCCGTACACCGACGGTCCCGCACACTATCCGGGGCCGCTGCTCGACAGCATGGCGCAGGTGTGGGCGGCGACCACCGCCCCGTACGGGCCGCTGTTCATGGGTCTGGGCCGCGCCGTCGTCGAGGTCACCGGCGACCACGTGATCCTGGGTGTACTGGCGATGCGCCTGGTGTTGCTGCCGGGCCTGTTCCTGGCGCTGTGGGCGATCCCGCGGCTGGCAGCGCATTTCGGTGCATCGGGCCAGGCCGGGCTGTGGCTGGTGCTGTTCAATCCGATGGTGCTGATCCATCTGATCGGCGGGCCACACGTGGAACTGCTGATGATGGGCGTGCTGGTCGTCGGAGTCGTACTCGCGGTGGACGGCAAACATGTCGCGGGTCTGGCGGTATTGGGGCTGGCCGCGTCGATCAAAGTGACCGCCGGCGTCGCGGTCCCGTTCGTGGTGTGGATCTGGTTGTCGCACCTGCGTTCCGAACGTCGGGCCGGCCCCCGGGAGGCGAACGACCGGGAGGCGAATGACCGGGACGTGACGGCCGGCGACCGGGTGCGGGTGTTCGCCTGCGTCGTCGCGGTCCCGGCTGCCGTGTTCGGGGCGTGGACGCTGCTCCTCGGGCTCGGATTCGGCTGGCTGCACGGGCTGAGCTGGGCCGCCCGGATCATCAACTGGTTCACCGTCCCCACCGCCGTCGGGCATGTCGTCACCTGGGTGGCGGCACCGTTCACCGCGCTGAACCTGCAGGAGGTGCTGCCGGTGACCCGCGGTATCGGCGCGGTATGCCTGGCACTGATCCTCGTCGGTCTGTGGTGGTGGAGCCGCCGCGACGAGCGGTCGGCCGTGGCCGGCATGGTCTGGTCGATGGTGGCCGTGCTGCTGCTCGAACCGTCGACGCTGCCCTGGTACTACACGTGGACGCTGTGTCTGGCGGTGGCGTTCACGCTGCCGGATCGGGTGCGGATGTTCGTGGTGGGGGTGTCGACGTTCATGCTGGTGGTGTACCAGCCCGACGATTCGATCTGGTTCTACCGGCCCGCGTACCTGCTTCCGGCTCTGGCGGTCTCGGTGCTGGCGGCGGCATCGCTGACCCGGCGCGATCCGTTGCGGTTGGGCCGGATCGTGCGCCCCTCCCGAACCACCACGACAGCATGAACCCTCGCCCGGTGTCCGCCACGGTCGCCTGCGGCTATCGCCGTGCGGCGGCGCTCACCGCCGAACACGGTCGCACCTACCATCTGGCGGCGTCGCTTCTGCCCCGTGACAGCAGGGGGGCGGTGTACGCGCTGTACGGATTCGCCCGCTTCGTCGACGACATCGTCGATACGCCCGGTGACGGTGTGACCGACAGTGCCCGGCTCACCGAACTCGATCACGCCGAAACCCTGCTGACCCGCGCGCTCAGCCTCGGTGCCGCGCCCGAACCCGGTACGCCCGGTCCGGACGATCCGTTGACCGAGATCGTCGCCGCCCTCGCCGACACCGTGCACCGATTCGGTATTCCGGCCCGGACTTTCGGTGCGTTCATGCGGTCGATGCGGATGGACTCGCCCGGTTCGCCACTGTTCCGCAACCGCTACCGCACCCTGGCCGAACTATCCGAATACACCGACGGTTCGGCGGCGATCATCGGCGAACAGATGCTCCCGGTCCTCGGCATCGCCGAACCCGACAATCAGGTGCGGACTGCGGCGCGGGCACTCGGTGACGCCTTCCAATTGACGAATTTCCTGCGGGACGTCGCCGAGGATCTGCAGCGCGACCGGATCTACCTGCCCATGGACGAGCTCGCGGCATTCGGTGTCGACGAGGCGCATCTGCGGCGATGTCAGGCCTCCCGCACGACGTCTGCGCCGCTGCGCCGGGCGCTGGCGCACCTGATCGCGGTCAACCGCGACATCTACCGCCGAGCCGAACCCGGTATCGCCCGGCTCCCCCGCCGGACCCGCCCGGCGATCGCCGTCGCCGCGGCCGCCTACTCCGAGATCCTCTGCGAGATCGAACGTTCCGGCTATGAGGTGATGGCTGCCCGAGCCGTCGTCCCCACCCCCCGCAAGCTGGCGGTGGGCGCGGCGGCGCTCTTACAGCGCTAGGGCCTGGGCGCGGCGGATCACCTCGCGCGCCGAGTGGGTGTGGATGGCCTGGGCCGGGTGGATACCGAGATCGTCGATGGTGGTGAACATCCAGTGCAGCGCCTCGTCGCGGGTGAAGCCGCCGTCGAGAAGGATGTGGACGAGTCCGGTGTAGTGCTTGGCGATGCCGTCGTCGTCGAAGAAGAGTGCGGGGACGGCGGGTTGGCCGCCGAGGGAGACCGCGAAGAGGTTGTAGTCGCGGATGAGGGTGCGCACCCGGCCCGCGGAGACCCCGAGGTGCTGGGCGACCTGTTCGACGGTGAGGGTGTCGGTGCCGTCGGGCAGTGCGGTGTCCGCGGTCAACGGTAGTGATGCCACGGCACGAGGATACCGTGCCACCGGTAGATTCTTCCCCTGTGACCGCTTTCCCTGATCCGCTCATCGGTACCTCGATGGAGGGCCGGTACCGCATCGATGCGTTGATCGCCCGGGGCGGGATGTCGGCCGTGTATCTGGGTGTGGACCTGAGGCTGGGCCGGGCGGTGGCGATCAAGGTGATGGACGCCCGGTACGGTTCGGATGCTCTCTTCCTGCGGCGGTTCGAGTTCGAGGCGCGCGCGGTGGCGGGTCTGCGACATCCGGGTCTGGTGGCGGTCTACGACCAGAGTGTCGACTTCGGTACCGCGTTTCTGGTGATGGAACTGGTGGAGGGCGGAAGTCTGCGCGAGTTGCTGCGCGAGCGCGGCCCGATGCCGCCGCATGCGGTGGTGGCGGTGGCAGACCCGGTGCTGGGTGCGCTGGGGACGGCGCATCGGGCCGGTCTCGTGCATCGTGACGTGAAGCCGGAAAACGTGCTGATCTCCGAACACGGTGAGGTGAAGGTCGCCGATTTCGGTCTGGTGCGGGCAGTGGCCGAGGCAGGTGTGACGTCGGCGAGCGTGATCCTGGGGACGGCGGCGTACCTGTCGCCCGAGCAGGTGGAGTCGACGACCGCCGATGCGCGCAGTGACGTGTATTCGATGGGTGTGCTGATCTTCGAGATGCTGACCGGGCGCACCCCGTTCCGGGGCGATACTCCACTGGCACTGGCGTACCAGCGGCTCAGCTACGACGTCCCGGCTCCCGGCGATGTGATCACCGGAGTTCCACCGGAACTGGATGAGGTGGTGCTGCGTGCCACCGAACGCAATCCGGCGGCACGGTATCCGGACGGTTTCGCGATGCGCGAGGCCATCCTGCGGGCGGCCGACGACCTTGATCTGCCGCCGTTCACCGTTCCGCCACCGCGTCATTCGGTTGAACGGATGATCATTGCCCGTAACCGGTCGCTGCAGATGGGGCAACATCCGCCTGCCGGCGTGCCGGGCGTGCCGGTGGCTGATCCCCGGCGGTTGCCGGTCGGCGCCCCGGGCAACCCGCAAGCGCCTGGCCCGCACACTTCGTCGCTGATGGACCGTCCGGACGACGATATCGAGGCCGACGACACGGGCATCGATGACGTCGAACCCGCAGCCCCTTCGTTGCCGACGACCGACAGTGCGGCCACGTTGATCCCCACATTGTGGTTGTTCTTGGTCATTCTGGCGGCGGCGGGTGCGGGCGCTCTCGGCTGGTTCGTCGGCTCCCACCTGTTCGGCTGATGCGGCCGCGTACCGGCATCGTGTGACGGTTCGGCGTTAGCCGCGGAGCATCTCGGCGACGAGGAAGGCCAACTCCAGCGACTGCTGGGTGTTCAGGCGCGGGTCGCATGCCGTTTCGTACCGTCCGGCGAGGTCGACGTCGGAGATGTCCTGGGCACCGCCCAGACATTCGGTGACGTCCTCTCCGGTCAGTTCGACGTGCACGCCACCCGGATGACTGCCGAGGGCCCGGTGTACCTCGAAGAAGCCCTGCACCTCGTCGACGATCCGGTCGAAGTGCCGGGTCTTGTAGCCGGTCGACGATTCGTGGGTGTTGCCGTGCATCGGATCGCACTGCCAGATCACCTTGTGGCCGGTGGCCTCGACTGCGGCGACAATGGGTGGCAGCACTTCGCGCACCTTGCCGTTGCCCATCCGGGCGACGAGGGTGAGGCGCCCGGGGGTGTTGTTCGGGTCGAGCTTCTTGACGTACTCGGCGGCCTGTTCGGGGGTGGTCGTGGGCCCGATCTTCACCCCGATGGGATTGGCGATGAGCTCGGCGAACGCGATGTGCGCCCCGTCGAGCTGGCGGGTCCGCTCACCGATCCACAGGAAGTGGGCCGACAGATCGTAGAGACGCTGTTCGTCGCTCTTGGGATGATCGGCCAGGCGCAGCATCGCCCGTTCGTAGTCGATGACGAGCGCTTCGTGGGAGGCGAAGATCGCGGCACTCTTGAGGCTCGAATCGGTGACGCCACACGCGTCCATGAATCGCAGGCCGCGATCGATCTCGGCGGCGAGTGCCTCGTACCGGGCGCCGGCCGGCGAGGTCCGGACGAACTCCTGGTTCCAGTCGTGGACCCGGTAGAGGTCGGCCTCCGAACCGGTCAGGGCACGCACGAGGTTCATCGCGGCCGCGGCATTGGCGTAGGCCCGGACCAGGCGGGAGGGATCGTGCACACGGGCCTGCTCGTCGGCTTCGAATCCGTTGACCATGTCTCCCCGGTAGGAGAGCAGGCCGAGCGAGTCGGTGTTGGCCGAGCGTGGTTTGGCGTACTGGCCGGCGATACGGGCCACCTTGACCACGGGAACGCTCGCGCCGTAGGTGAGGGCGACGGCCATCTGCAGCAAGGTGCGGATGTTGGCCTTGATGTGGGGTTCGGTGTTGGCGGCGAAGGTCTCGGCACAGTCCCCGCCCTGCAGTAGGAAGGCACGGCCTTCGGCGACCTCGGCGAGCTGCGCGGAGAGCGATTCGACCTCGGCCGGCATGCAGATCGGCGGAACGCTCTCGAGGACCGTGCGCATCTTGCGCGCCTCGTCCTGCGGCCAGCTCGGCTGCTGCAGGGCGGGACGGCTGATCGCGTCATCGAAACGCGCCTGCAGGTCACCGGGAAGCGGGGGCAGCTCGGGAAGCTCGTCAATCGGAACGTCTACGGTCCAGTTCACCACCAGACAAGGGTAGACGACCTGATCCGGTCGCCCGGCCACCGGGCTTACCGGCCGCGAAGTCCCCGGCTATGCGTGGTCAGCCGGCGGCATATCCGGCGGACTCGATGGCCTCCCACCTGCGCAGGTTGTGTCGGGCATCGCTGAGCGCGTCGTGCGCGTCGTCGGGTGCGGGCGGCAGCGCGGGTCTGCCCGCCGACTCCCAGTGCTGTTTGAGTTCCCGGGTGAACCGCGGCATCGGCCGTGGCAGTGCGGTCATGCTGCCCCACAGCTGACAGATCGCGACATGGTCGTACGCACCGATCCAGGCCCAGAGTTCGATGTCCGAGCCGTCGGCGGTGAGGAAGTCCAGGAGTTCGTCGCGGATGGCCCGGCGCGAACGCCAGGCCTTCGATGACGGCGACGGCAGCTTGGGCAGTACGTTGGCCCGAACCCAATCACCTGCCTTACCGGGGTCGAATTCGGTTGACACCGCGTAGAATTCGCGCCCATCCTCACCGACGACGCCGACCGAGATCAGGTCGATGGTCGTGCCGTCCTCGATGAATTCCGTGTCGTAGAAGAACTTCATCGCGCGCGTCACGCCGCAGCGGGGGTACTGCCCCGGTCGCCGCCACCGTCGGGGGACGAACCCGATTGTGCCGGTGCGTTTTTCAGCGACGCCGCGTAGATGTCGACGTACTGCTGCCCGGACAGTTCCATCAGGTTGTACATGATCTCGTCGGTGATCGCACGCTCGATGAACCTGTTGCCCTGCAACCCGTCGTACCGTGAGAAGTCCAGCGGCTTACCGACTCTCACGACGATCTTGGCCGGCCGCGGCAGGATCGATCCGGGCGGGTTCAGCTTGTGGGTGTTGATCATCGCGACCGGGATCACCGGTACGCCGGCATCGAGTGCGATCCGCGCCAGACCCGTCTTGCCCTTGTAGAGGCGGCCGTCCGGCGAGCGGGTGCCCTCCGGGTACATGCCCATCAACTCCCCCTTGTCCAGCTGACGACGGGCGGCGCCGAGAGCACCCGCGGCCGCCTCGGCTCCGGAGCGATCGATGGGAATCTGCCCCACCGCGGTGAAGAACCACCGCTGGAAACCGCCTTTGAGGCCCGACCCGGTGAAATACTCACTCTTGGCAAGGAAGTAGATCCGCCGGTGGACCATCAACGGCAGGAAGAAGCTGTCCATCACCGCGAGATGATTGCTCGCCAGAATGGCGGGTCCGTCGTCGGGAATGTTCTCCAGCCCCTCGATACGCGGACGCCCGAGAACGCGCAGGAGCGGGCCCAGAAAAACGTATTTGAAGAGGTAGTACCACATCCCCGTGCTCCCTGTCGCCGCGCCGAATCACTCCCGAAAACCTTACCTGCCGCAGTACCCGAACACCCGGGCGACGTCCGTGCGACTACCGGGAACCCGTTTCGCCGAGGGCCCGGACCGGCGCCGGGGCCGAAACGGTGACGAACCGCGGGTCGGTGGCCCCGATCCCCTGCCGCGCGACCTCGGCCGCCCCGATCACCCCCGCGGCCTCGCCGAGCTGTGTGCCCCGGATCCTGGCCAGTTGCCGGTACCCGGCGCCGGTCACCAGCCGTGCGTAGTGCTCGCGCGCCTCATCGAGGAACAGACCCGACGAGGCGCCCACGCCACCGGCCAGCACGATCAGATCCGGGTCGAAGATGTCGGCGATCATTGCCAGCCCCTGTCCCAGCGAGAGGGCGAGCTGGGAATAGGCGGCAAGCGCGACCGCGTCACCGTCCGCCGCGGCCCGCGCGACCCGCCTGCCGGTCAGTGAGCCCGGATCGGCGGCGACGTCGGCGGCAAGCGCACTGCGTCCCCAGTCACCGTTGGCGAGCAGTTCGATGACCGTGTCCACCAGCGCAGTTCCACTGCAGTACCGTTCCCAGCACCCGGCCTTGCCGCACGAGCACCGTCGCCCGCCCGGCACGATCGTCAGGTGTCCCAGCTCGGGCGCCACTCCGAAACTGCCCCGGTAGATCTCGCCGTCGAGGATCAGGCCCGAACCGATGCCGGTCCCGATCGCCAGCACCAGCGAGTTGTGTCCGCGGGCCGCCGCCCCGTACCGGTATTCCGCGACGGCCGCCGCGTTGGCGTCGTGTTCGGCGAACACCGGCAGGCCGATACGGGCGGACATCTCGGCGGCCACCGACGCCTCACGCCATGGCAGATGCGGTGCGAACCGGACTATCTGCCGGTCCCTGGTCAGAAATCCGGCGATCGCCAGCCCGACCGCCTTGACCGCCCATCGCGACACCAGTTCGCCGACGAGCCGGTCCAGGCAGTGTTCGAGGGCGTCGGCGGTCGGCGGGGTGGCCGCGCGCAGCGTGTCGAGCATCGCACCTTTGTCATCGACCACCGAGGCCCGCACGCTGGTGCCGCCGATGTCGATGCCGATCGTCAGCGTTGCCATCACGTCGCCGATCCGCGGTTCACGCGTACGGTTATCGGCGCATACGCGGTGTGCACCCGCGGCCCGGACGGCTGGGCAGAGTCGGCCTGCAACGCGCGGACAACGGCTTCGAGGACCGCGATCAGCGCGGTCAGGAGCCGGGCCAGCAGATCCCCCAGCTCCACCAGCAGCGTCGCGATCTCGCCCGATGCCTCGGCAAGGTAGTCGCCGATCGGGACCTGGGCACCGGCCTGACCATCCACTCCGGACGTGGACGAGGCGAACGGCACTCCACCGGCCGTCGTGGGGGCGGTGACGTCGGCTCCGGCCGACGGTCGCGCCGCCGGGTGCCCGGGCGGGGCGAACATCGACGCGATGGTGTCGATGTTGGTCGCCAGGCTGAGCAGCAGGTCGCGGACCACGTCCGTGCCACCGTCCGCGCCCGAGGCGCTCTGGTGGGCTCCCCCGGTGTCCTCACCGTTGCTGGTCATCGTCTCTCGCGATTCCTCACGTGTCCGGCCGGAGTCCCCGGTCCTCCCAGATTTCGATGCGGCCGAAATAGTCGTGTGCCCCATCCGGTCATGTGCCCGACCGGTGTGCACACGCTACACCGCAAGCCGCGGCCGCACTGTGAAACGGCACCCTGTCCACGATCGGCGGACATGGCGGTTCACCGTACCGGCCACACGGCCGGGTCGGGTGCGAATACGATGTGCAATCGCTCTCCGTCCCAGTGTGCGTCGATCGCGTCGCAGCGCCGCAGCACCGACGGCAACCGCACCGGATACCGGAAGCCGTCGACGGTGACCAGCAGATCGTCGCCGGCGCGACCCAGCCCGAGCGTATCCGGGTCGGGTAGCCGCTGGCGCCACACCATCTCGAAACGGGAATCCAATCCGGTGCCGGACAGGGTGGAGACCTGCGCGGTCGACGTCCCGTGGCCCCGGCCCGACGGTGCGTCGAGCACGACACCGAGCTTGCGCAACCGCGCCGGACGATCCAGCGGGGCAGGTGCCGTCGCCAGTTCGTGCACCCGTACCCCGCCGGACTCGTCGGATGCCAGGACCGCCCGCATCCCCGCGACGAGAGGATCCGGCCCGCCCTGACCAGCCGACGCTACGCCGGAGTCGTCACCGGCCCGCGTCCCTTGCCCGGCACGGTTGAGCATCACCGATCGCAACGCCAGGCCCATCAGATCGACCGCCGCCAGCGATGACTCGAGGAGATCGGTCCCCCGGTCGTCGGCACCGACCACCAGGGTGACCGCCGCGCTCGACGGATCGCAGATCAGTTCGGCCACGTCCACGCAGTCGGTGTCGATCGCGTCCACCGCTGCCGAAACCTGCGCGAGCATCGGCCGTTCGGCGGCAGCGGCGATCCGCAGATGCCGGGGCCAGAGCCTGTTGATGAGTTGGTGCAGTACCGTCGGCGTGCGCAGGAACGCCATCGCATCACCCGCACCCGAGCAGTCCAGCACGATCTGCCGCCAGCGCCCGGATGTCGCCTCGTCGCGGACCCGCCGCAGCAGCAGAAAGTCCTCGATGCCCGGCAGCGCGATCAGTTCGCCCGGATCGACCCCGGCGACGACGTCGACGCCGGGGAGTTTGATCGCCGACCGTGCGGTGGCGCCGGACAGGATCGCACCGAACTGTGCCCACGTGGCCTCCAGCAGGGCGAGCCGGTCCAACGCCAGCAGGAACAGACCGCCGGAGACCTGCACGACCTCGTTGGCGCGCCGGAATACACCGAGCCGCCGCGCTGTGCCCGAGAGTCGGTCGACGGTGATCAGCAGCGTGTCGTCGTCGCCGGTTGCGGGCCGGATCACGGGGGCGCCGGGCAGTCTCCAGCCCCCCGAGGCTCCGGAATCCGATGCCCCGGATTCTGATATCCCGGATTCAGATGCCACAGCACCCGAACGGTGCGCACGCGCCAGGTTCAGCGCCCCTGCGGCCGCCACCGACGACACCCCGGACCCCGCGGGCCCGAGGACGATGTGGATGGGCGTCAGATCGATCAGCCTTCGACCCTCTTCTTCAACTCGTTGAGTGCGGTATCGGTAATCGCCTTCTCCGCCCGGCGCTTGAGCTGTCCGATCATGGGGACCAGCAGGTCGACCATCAACTCGTAGGTGACCTTGGTGGAGCCGGGCACCTGCTGGCTGAGCACATAGCGGCCACGTTGGTCACGCTGCAGGTTGCTGCTGACCAACCGCCACGACACCTCGTCACCGCCCGCGGCCCACTCGTAGGCCAGGACATAGGTGTCCTGCAAAATGCCCACGTCCAGATCGAACCGCACCTGCGCGGCCCGTCCATCAGCAAGGGTGTCGAGCACTTCGACGCTGCGGGCGGCCGACACCCACTCCGGGTACCGCGGGAAGTCCGCGATCACCGCCAGGATCTGTTCCGGATCGGCGCCGATGACGATGGACTGCTGCGTCCTGTCGGCCATTACGCGGCCCCGGCGGCCGGGGACCCGACCTCGCGGCCCCGCTCGAGCCGGTCTTTGACCTCGAACGACATGACCTTGCCGGCCACCCTCCGGGACTTGTTGAGGTCGGCGAGCACACCCATGAGCCGGCTCGGATCGGCCGGCAATTGCGCGACAGGCTCGGCATGCAGGAAGTAGTGCAGGACGAAGCCGTCGAGCACCTCCTCGCACCAGATCTCCATCGTGCCGGTCAACGGCCCCGACACGCGCCATCGGACGCCCTGGGCGCCCCTGTCCTCGACCACTTCCAGCCGCAGGTCCGGCCACCAGCGCCGCCACGACGCCTTGTCACCGACCACACCGGCCGCGGATTCGGGGGCTGCGGCGACAAATGTCTGGTCCGCCACCTGAATGCTCGTCACGCCCACTAGCTTCACATATCGCCCCGCGGGCCCGGTAGACACCTCGCCAAGTCGAGGCGCCGTGTTGAGGTGTATGCCCGGTACGCCCGCTCCGCGAAGTTTGGTACTCGCATGGCCATGTGCCCAGGTACAGCGCTCGTCCGGTGGCGTGCATCATTGGGGCTACGATTCGTGAGACCGGCAGCAGAAAGGCCACCCTTGACCACCGAATACAGCGTCCCCGCCGACTTCACGATCGACGACGACGCGAACTGCACCGACATCATCTTCGACATCGCTGCGCGTTCCCCCGGCCAGGCGGTGTTCCTCGACAAACGCGGCACCCAGTGGGTACCGGTGGCGGCCTCCGACGCCGCCGCCAGGATCACCGCGCTGGCGAAGGGTTTCATCGCCGCGGGCGTCCAGCCCGGTGACCGCGTCGCGATCCTGAGCCGCACCCGTCTGGAGTGGATACTCATCGACGTCGCAGTCTGGGCCGCCGGTGGTGTGCCCGTCCCGATCTACGATTCGTCGTCGGCCACCCAGATCGAGTGGATCCTGACCGACTCCGGAGCCACCACGATCGTCCTCGAGGACGCCGGCCACCGCGCCGAGTTCGAGGCCGCGCCGTCGGCCGCCGGAGTGCGGGCGTTCCAGATCACCGGCGGAGACGGACCCGGCGCCATCGAGGAACTCACCGCGCTCGGAGCCCAGGTCGGCGACGACGAGGTGGCCGCCCGCCGGACAGGCCTGCGCTCGGCGGATCCCGGGGTGCTCATCTATACCTCCGGCACCACCGGACGGCCCAAGGGCTGCATCCTCACCCATGCCAACCTGCTCTCCGAATGCCGGGCCGCGCTGTCCACCGGCATCGGCCGGCAGCTCGAGCCGGGCAAGCGGCTGCTGATGTTCCTGCCGCTCGCACATGTCCTGGCACACGCCATTACGCTCGTCGCGATCGACGGCGGTGCCGCGGTCGGCTTCACCGCCGACATCAAGAACCTGGTTCCCGAGTTCGGTAACTTCCGCCCGTCGGCGATCCTGTCGGTGCCGCGCGTGTTCGAGAAGGTGTTCAACACGGCCCGCCAGGGTGCCCACGACGGCGGCAAGGGCAAGATCTTCGACGCCGCGGCCGACACCGCGATCGCCTTCTCCGAAGCCGAGCAGACCGGTGGCGCGGGCCTGGTCCTCAAGGCCAAGCACGCGGTCTTCGACAAACTGGTCTACAGCAAGCTGCGCACCGCGCTCGGTGGGCAGTGCGAGATGGCCATCTCCGGTGGTGCCCCGCTCGGCGCGCGTCTCGGTCACTTCTTCAGCGGCGTGGGCATCCCCGTCTATGAGGGTTACGGCCTGACCGAGACCACGGCCGCGTTCAGCGTCAACTCACCCGGCGCTGTCAAGATCGGCACCGTCGGCCGGCCGCTGCCGGGCAACAGCGCCCGCATCGCCGACGACGGCGAAATCATGCTGCACGGCGGTGTGGTGTTCGACGGCTACTGGAAGAATCCGACGGCCACCGAGGCTGCCATCGAGGACGGCTGGTTCCACACCGGCGATATCGGCACCATCGATGACGAGGGCTTCCTCAAGATCACCGGCCGTAAGAAGGAACTCATCGTCACCGCCGGCGGCAAGAACGTCTCCCCGTCGGGCCTCGAAGACGTGATCCGCGCCTCGGCGCTGGTGTCGCAGGCCCTCGTGGTGGGCGAGGCCAAGCCGTTCGTCGGCGCACTGATCACCATCGACGCCGAGGTGTTCCCGTCGTGGAAGGAACGCACCGGCAAACCAGCCGACGCAACCGTCGCCGACCTCGCCGACGATCCGGATCTACGCGCTGAGATCCAGGCCGCGGTCGATGAGGCCAACCTGACGGTCTCGCATGCCGAGGCGATCAAGAAGTTCCGGGTGCTGCCGACGGACTTCAGCGAGGAATCGGGTGAGATGACCCCCACCCTGAAGGTCAAACGCAACGTCGTCACCGAAAAATTCAGCGCCGACATCGACGCCATCTACAAGAAGTAGGGAGCTCTACAACAGTTGGTCGAGGCGGGCGGCCATGTGCCGCCACTGCCAGCGTTCGACGGCGAATTCGCGTCCGGCGCGGCCCATTTCGCGTGCCCGGTCGGGAGCTTTCAGGACTGCGATGAGGGTCTCGGCGAGGTGCTCGACGTCGCGCCCGTCTACGACATGTCCGGTGATGCCGTCGCGGACGGTTTCGGGTGCGCCGCCGGAATCGCCTGCGACCACCGGGATTCCGGATGCCGAGGCTTCGAGGAAGACGATGCCCAGACCTTCGACGTCCAGTCCCCTGCCCCGGGTACGGCACGGCATGGCGAACACGTCGGGCATGGCGTGGAACGCGGCGAGGTCTGCGACAGGTACCGATCCGGCGAACACCACGTGTTTGCCGGTACCGTTCGCGTCGGCGAGCTCGTGCAGCTTCTCCGCGTAGGGTCCGCCGCCGGCGATGACGAGCGCGACGTCAGGTACTTCCCGGGCGATCGCGGGCAGCGCCCGGATGAGCGAGTCCTGGCCTTTGCGCGGCACCAGCCGTGACAGGCACAAGATGGTGGGCCGGTCGCCCAGTCCGAGTTGCTGTCGGATGCGCCGGCGGGCATCGGGATCGGGGGCGAACCTGTCGATGTCGACGCCGGGCGGCAGGTATTCGAGGGCGGCGCGGGACCCGAATGCCGCCGAGAACCGGCTGCGCGTGTATTTGCTGACGTAGGTGATGGCGTCGGTATTGGTGCCGATCAAACGCAGGATCTGTCGGGCGATCGGCAGCATGGACCAGCCCACCTCGTGCCCGTGGGTGGAGGCGATGATTCGCTGGGCGCCGGCCTTGCGCAGGGCGGGCGACAGGATTGCCAGTGGTGCGGCAGCGCCGAACCAGACGGTGTGGATGTCGTGTTCACGGACCAGGCGTGCGGCGCGACGTGCGACGAACGGCGTGGGCAGCATGAGGGTGGTGCGGTGCCGGACCACCGAATACGGTGCGCAGCTGTCGAACTCCTCGCAGCCGCGCCACCGGGGGGCGTACACCACGACCTGGTCGGACGGGAGGCGGTCGATCAGGTTCTCCAGGTACGACTGGATGCCACCGGGTCTGGGCGGGAAGTCGTTGGTGACCAGCAGGGTCCGGCGCATCAGGCTGTCGCCTGGGTCAGCCAACGACGCCACTGTGTGACGAGGTCGCCGCTGGTCACCTTCAGTTCCGACGCGATCGCGGCATCGGCGGCGGCCGCGTCACCGGCTGCTGCCTTGCGGTATAGGTTCTTGATCTTGTCCTCGCCGAACTTGCTCGCCATGAACGCCCACAGCGACCAGGCCGACTGGTAGGTCAGTCCGGCCTTCGGCCCGGACACGGCGAAGTCGGCGTCGGTCGGCAGGGTGCGGGGTGCCGAGCCCGCCCGGACCGCCGCGGCGAGGTCGGGTGCGGCGTCGGCCAGCCGACGGTAGGTCCCCTTGCGCCCGACGTACTCGGCCAGTCCCTCGGTGACCCACAGTGGCGCTTTCACCGAGGTGATCGACCGGGTTGCGACGTGGGTGATCTCGTGCCGCAGCACGACGCCCAGTGCGGGCGCCGGGATCTGCCGGGCGTTGGGTGTGAGTACGATCCGCTGGCCCCTGACCGTCTTGTCCGCATCGATGCCGGTGAACACGGTTGCCGCGGCCGCCGCGCCGTCGGCTTCGGGTGCCCCCGACAACCCGGTGAACTGTCCGGCCGTCCCGGTGGTCACCACAGCCACCCGGCGTGGCCACTGCGAACCCCAGAACGACTCGACTGCCTGCACGGCATCGGGCAGAAGGCCCCGGGCGCGGTCGACGAGATCGGCGGTACCCGGGTAGGACGCAATCACCGACGTACCGCCGGCTGTGTGCACATCGGCGACGCGCAACCCGGCAAATTCCCATAGCATTGTCGCCGGCGCACGGCCACCGACCAGAGTAGCGTCACCGACGACTTTCCAGTCGTCGCCGTAGCGCGCGACCACCATCCGCTGGTCGATGTCCAGTTCGGGTTCGTCGATTCCGGGTGCCTGCGCGCCCCCCAATGCGTAGCGCAACGCGACCGGCGTCACCCAGACGTCCGAACTGCCCTGGTCGGTCAGTTTGTCGGTGACCGATTCTGGCGCCTGCATTTCGGCGGCATCGGTGAGGACCAGCTGGTACTTGAACGTCGCGGGGCGCAGCGCGGTGCCGCGTGAGTCGTCGGGCAGCGGGCGTGCGGGCGCCGGCGACGGACCGCGGCTCTCCGATGGGGCCGGCGATCCGGTCGTCGGAGACGCCGTCCGCTGCGGTCGCGCACCGAAGTTTGCCGCCGCGGTTTCCAGCCGTTTACGGAAGGCAGGCGTGGCACTGTCGTCCATCAGACCGGCCAGGGACTTGGCGTCGCCCGCGGTCACGGCCTTCGACAGCTTGTCGAGCAGGGCTGTGACGGCTTCGGCCCGCTGCTGCTCATAGACGTTCGCGTTGGTTGTGGTCGTGGCGGCGCCCGACGGTACGGGCAGTTCGTCGTCGCCGGAACACCCCACCACGAGCGCCGAGGCTGCGAGAAGCGCGACCGTCAGCCGGTAGCCGCGGTTGCGCCGCGAGCAGCCTTCGGACACGTCGGTGATGACAGGCATGTATGGGCGTTCAGTACCGGCGCGCGGAGTTGTACGGTCCCGCATCATCGACGGGCACGACCTTGACCGGAATCCCGAAGGTCGAGGCGTGGATCACGAGGCCGTTACCGACGTACATTCCCACATGTGAGGCATCGGCATAGTAGATGATCAGGTCACCCGGTTGCAGCTGCGACCGGTCGACAGGAGTGCCGCCGGAGAGCTGGGCCTGGCTCGAGCGTGGCAGGGTCTTACCGACCTGCCTATATGCCCACACCATCAGACCCGAGCAGTCGAACGAGTCGGGGCCCGTCGCTCCCCACACGTAGGGATCACCGATGCGGGTGAGCGCCGCCTGGACCGCGGCCAGCGTGTATGCGGCCCCGGTGGGCAGCTGGCGCGGATCGAAGGTGAACCGGGGACCGCGCAGGGCGGCGAGTTGTTTGCCGGTCATCGTCTCGTAGATCGTGCGCACCTGAATCGCCTGCAACTGCAGCGCGTTCTGCTTGGATTGCAGCTGACGCCTCGTCTTGGCGACGGTGGTGATGGCGCGGTCCGCGTCTGCCGCTTTGCGGTCGGCGGTGGTCTTGATCGCGATGGCCTCGCGCTTGGCCTTGGTCAGCCCGCGCAGGTTGGCCGCGGTCTGGCGCGAGAGGACCTCCAGGCCCGACATCTGGTCGAGGAGCGACTGAGGGGAATCGCTGACGAGTACCGCGTACAGGCGGTTGACACGTGCTCCTTTGGCACTCGCACGGGCCAGCACGTTGACCGCACGCTGGTAGCGCGCCAGATCACGATCGACACGAGTCCGGTCGGCGTCGGCCTTACGGGATTCGGTGCGCGCCTGCCGGGCGATCGCAGTCTGCTTGTCGTACTCGATCTGCGCGTTGTGCATCGCTTCGGCAGACTGCTCGGACTCGCGTGCGAGTTTCTTGTACCGGACCAACAGCTGATCGGCCGATGCGGTGGGTTCGGCGTGCCCTGGGCTCGCGACCGCCGCCATCGTCGCGGCAACCAGCGCCAGCGCGGTGGCCCATACGACCAGTCGCAACGGCAGCAGGAACGGCCGGACCATGGACCCCACTGTGTACTTCACACCAAGCTGTTCACAGCGGTGCTTCACATCAAGCTGTTCACAGCGCACGGCCGACGTCGGTCGTGCGCCCTCCGATGCCACTATCGCCATACTCCTCGCGCGACTGTCCTCATTGACGGGATGCGGGCGGGTCACACATCACCGATGCGACCCGCCCGTCACACGTTACGGCACTACGTCAGTAGCGACGGACGCCCACCAGGTTCCACGCGTTGACCTGGGCGCGCTGTACAGGCACTCCATAGGTCGATGAGTGGATGAAGATTCCGTTGCCCTCATAGATGCCGGCATGGCCGCCACCGTTGAAGATCAGGACGTCGCCAGGCTTGGCGTCGGAGTAGTTGACGGCCTGACCGCCGCCGAGCTGTCCGTAGCTGTCGCGCGGAATGATCTTGCCGGCCTGCTGGTAGGACCAGTAGACCAGGCCGGAGCAGTCGAATGCGTTCGGTCCGGCGGCGCCGTAAGAGTACGGCGAACCGATCTTGGTCGCGGCGTACCGGACGGCCTTCTCGCCGGTCGACTGGCGCGGGGCCAGCACTGTGCCCGGGTTGACGCGCGGCGGCGTGATCCTGCCGTGACTCTTCGGCGTGATCTTGGACGGCAACTGCCGCAGTTCCTTCGGGATCTGCTTCTGGCTGATTCCCGGAATCTCGAAGGTGCCGACGTTCGGGATGGTTACCGGGGCTGCCTCGGCAGCACCTGCGGCGACACCGAGCGATCCGATCGACAGCGATCCGGCAATGAGCGCAGACTTGGCGAGCTTGCCGGTCCGTGCGGGCTGTTCCAAACGATGTTTGGCCACGAAGAACGTTCTCCTTCTACTTCTCCCTGAACCGCCTACCGAGTTAGCTGTCGGGTTCGGGCGGAAGAAATTGCCCTACGCCACGTCCGGGTGGACGGTGACGATTCACCCCAATTCGGTCCTTCGCGAGCGAAGGTCCGAAGCCGGTGGGTCCCCGGTTCATCCAGCTGGATGACTAAGCGGTGACCTTCACGGACCACTCCGGTTGGAGTTACGACGCTCCGTCAAGGTCTCAGAAAGGTTACGAAATGAAATGGCCTTCTGTCCACTGGTCGACCGAACAAATTTCTACAGCACCGATCAGCCGGCGCGCAGGGTTTTGGGAAAGTGGGCCGAAGCAGCGCGCTGAACAGGCACAATGGCCCCTCTTGCCGTTCGGGCGGTCGAATTCGTCACCATCGCGGCAAGTGCGAAGACTTCGATGGCCGCCGAGATCTCACGGTCGGCCGTGGGCGCCCCAGCTGTTACCTGGGCTTCACCTTCGGCACTGCCATCGACGCTGCTCGGGGCCGAAAAAAGTACCTGCACCATGCACCCGTCGCAAGCGGCCGGGCGCCCTGGGCACCCGCTGCATTCGATCAGCATATGTAATCTCCGTCTCATTCACTCCGCCGGTGCCCCGATTCACCAGTCGGATACCTGCCGAACGAGACGAACACTAGAACACAGGTACGACAATCACCGGCCCGTGCGGCACGGAGAGGGCTATTCCTCGCCGATCGAGAACCCGCCCTCGACCTCCGAACTGGAATAGCTACGGAAGGCGATGTGGGTGGCGCTGCGGGTCACCCCGGGCAGCCGGTTGATCTTCCCAGTGACCACCTCGGCGATCTGTTCGTGATCGCGCACCTTGATCTTGGCGATGAGATCGACGTCTCCTGCACACGAGTACACCTCACTCACCCCGGGGATGTCGGCGACCGCCTGCGCGGTTTCCGGGATCCGGTGAACGTCGGCGGAGATGAGGACGATGGCGGTGATCATGCTCGCAACCCTAATTCTTCAGTTCTTCGCCGCGCCCAGTTCGGTGCTCAACGCCACCCAGCGATCGAGCACGTCCCGCGAGGCTCCGGAATCGACGACCACGGCGGCCCGGTCCCGAGCGTCGGCCAGGGCCCCGGCGAAGGTTTCCTCCGTGAACGGTTCTGTCTGCTCGAACGCGACGATCGCGCCCGCGGCGTTGAGCAGCACCGCGTCGCGCACCGGCCCGGTCCGCCCGTCGAACAGTTCCCGCGCAATACGGGCGTTCACCTGTGCGTCGCCACCCTGCAAAGCAGACAGCTCCACCGTGGCGATGTCCAGTGCCCGTGGGTCCAGGGACAGTTCGGTGACCGTGCCGCCGACCACCTGCCACACGTGCGAGGTGGTGGTCGTGGTCAGCTCGTCGAGTCCGTCGTCGCCGCGGACGACGAGCGCCGACGTTCCCCGCTCGGCGAAGGTGCGCGCCAGGACGGGCGCCAGATCGGCGAAGGCGCAGCCGATCAGTCCGGCGGCCGGGGCGGCCGGGTTGGTCAGCGGTCCCAGCACATTGAAGACAGTGGGAATGCCGATTTCCTTGCGGGGCGGTCCGGTGAACCGGAACGCGGGGTGGAACACCGGCGCGAAGCAGAAACCGACGCCCACCTCGGCCACGCATCGTGCGACGGCGTCCGGCCCCAGCGAGATGGTGACGCCGAGCGCTTCGAGGACGTCGGCGCCACCACTCTTCGACGACGCCGCGCGGTTACCGTGTTTGACCACCGGGATACCGGCGGCGGCCACCACGACGGAGGTCATCGTGGAGATATTGACGGTGTGCGAACGATCTCCGCCGGTCCCGACGACGTCGACGGCCCGCCCCGGCACATCGACCAGGCTCGCGTGCGAGAGCATCGCCGAGGCGAGTCCGCTCAGTTCCGCGGCCGCCGCACCCTTCATCTTGACTCCGACGCCGAAGGCGGCGATCTGCGCGCCGGTGGCCGAATCGGTCATGATCTCGTTCATCGCCCAAGCGGCCTCGTCGGCCGTCAGGTCGATGCCGTCGGTGACGCGGCCGAGGATCTGCGGCCAGGTATGGGTTGTCTCGCTCACAATTGTCCACCCTAGTGGGCGTCCACCACGGACGGCAGTAGGACCACGACCGGGCGCTCGGTGACACCGACGGGCAGTCCGGCACGCCGGTTCACTCGGGAAGCTGCAGTACCTGCCAGCCCAGGACCGTTCCGCGCTGCCGCGAGGCCAGACTGGCGATACGCGAACGTTCCCGCGACACATCCACCGTCGTGAACACCGCGAGCTTCGCCAGCGTGAGCACTCCCGTCCCGTCCTGTTCGCCGGCCCCCGCAAGTCCGGCCGCACCGATATCGACCTGATAGTCGTTGAGTCCGGCGATGCGCACAACCTCCTCGACACCGTCGTCGGCGACCTTCAGGAAGTGGCGCAGCACCGCCGGCTGTCCGGGTCGCCATGGCGACGAATCGAGCACGATCGAACTCGCCACCGCCTCGTCGTCGGATTCGGCGACGATGACGATCCTGTCGTCATCGACCGAGGACGGTCCGTCGGCACCCACTCCGCGCGTGAAAAACGCCCGCAACCGGTCCCATCGCATCGACGATCGCCGCCGTCCACCGGGTTCGCTCATACCAGGAAGCAAATCACGCCCTCCCTGACACGCCGACAACCCCCTCAATACCGCCCCGGACCAGCGCAGGGAGAATTTGTTGAGGCAATTTGTCGACCCGAGTGGTCAGGGCTTACTACGAACCGTCATACTTCACTTGTGACTAGCGCCGTAGGTACCCAAGGGACAGCCATCACCTCGCGCGTGCACTCACTGAACCGACCCAACATGGTCAGTGTCGGCACTATCGTGTGGCTGTCGAGTGAGCTCATGTTCTTCGCCGGCTTGTTCGCGATGTACTTCGTCGCGCGAGCCAACTCCTCGTCCGGCTGGCCGCCAGAGCCGACCGAGCTCAACCTCGCCCTCGCCGTCCCGGTGACACTCGTCCTCGTCGCCTCGTCGATCACCTGCCAGATGGGTGTGTTCGCCGCCGAGCGCGGCGACGTCTTCGGCCTGCGCCGCTGGTACGTCATCACCTTCGCGATGGGCGCCTTCTTCGTCGCCGGCCAGGGCTACGAGTACTTCCACCTCGTCGAGCACGGCACCACGCTCGCCTCGAGCGCCTACGGTTCGGTGTTCTACATGGCCACCGGCTTCCACGGCCTGCACGTCATCGGCGGCCTGGTTGCATTCATCTTCCTGCTGATCCGGACCAAGCTTTCGAAGTTCACACCGGCTCAGGCCACCGCGGCGATCGTCGTGTCGTACTACTGGCACTTCGTCGACATCGTGTGGATCGGCCTGTTCGTCACCATTTACTTCATCCGGTAGTTACAGCCCGGGTCCTCTGCGCAGCCTTCACCGTCAGGACGACCCGGACACAGAGAAAACAGTCCGTCCGCTTAAGTAGAGAGTCACTGATGAGTTCATCTCCACCGCGACCGTCGGATAGCGACGACGTGGACTTCGGCGCAGCAGGGGTCGGCGCAGCCACGCCGGCCACCGATGCCGGATCCGCATCGTCGGCGGCACGTAAAGCCAAGTCCCGTCGTAAACTTCGCCGTCGCGCAAGCGGCACAATCCTCCTGCTGTCCGGGCTCGTGCTCGCCGGCCTCCTCGCGGCGGTGTTGTCACCCAAACCGCAGGTGGCCACCGCCGATGAGTCCAGCGCCGCACTCATCGCCGACGGCAAGAAGCTCTATGAGACCTCCTGCATCACGTGCCATGGCGCCAACCTGCAGGGTGTGAGCGATCGCGGACCGTCACTTGTCGGCGTCGGCGATGCCGCCGTGTACTTCCAGGTGTCCTCGGGCCGCATGCCCGCGGCCCGCGGCGAGGCGCAGGCGCTGCGCAAGCCGGCCAAGTTCACCAAGGCCCAGATCGACCAGCTCGGCGCCTACATCCAGTCCAACGGTGGCGGACCGCAGGTCATCTACGAGCGCAACGATGACGGCACCATCAAGAAGGACGAGGCCGGGCTGCCCGTCATCGCGCAGAAGTCACTGCGCGGCGACAACATCGGCAGGGGCAGCGAGCTGTTCCGCCTGAACTGCGCCTCGTGCCATAACTTCACCGGCCGCGGCGGCGCCCTATCCTCGGGCAAGTTCGCGCCGACCCTCGACGGTGTCTCCGAGCAGCAGCTGTACACGGCGATGCTCACCGGGCCGCAGAACATGCCCCGGTTCTCGAACCGTCAGCTGTCGGTCGAGGACAAGAAAGACATCATCGGCTTCATCAAGTACGTCACCGAGACCAAGCAGCAGGGCGGCCTGGGCATCGGCGGGTTCGGCCCGGTGAGCGAAGGCATGGTCATGTGGGCCATCGGCGTCGTCGCGATCGTGGCCGGCGCAATGTGGATGGGATCGCGCTCATGAGTGGATCAAACGACAAGGACCTGCCCTCGCAGGACGAGCTCGACCAGATGAGTAAGGAAGAGCTGGTCAAACTCGGTACCAATCTCGACGGCGTCGAGATCATCCACCGGGCTGCGCGCTATCCCGAGCCCGGCACCGGCGTGGAGAAGCGCGCCGAACGTCAGGTCGCGATCTGGCTGACCGTCTCGGGTATCTCCGCCCTGGCCTGCTTCGTGATCTTCCTCTGGAATCACTGGGAGTTCGCGCTCCCCGGTTCAGATGAGTACTGGCGCTACACCCTCAACACTCCGCTGCTGGGTATCACCTTCGGTCTGTCGATACTGTCGATCGGCATCGCGGTGGTGCTGTTCACCAAGAAGTTCATCCCGTCGGAGATCTCGGTCCAGGACCGCCACGACGGTGAGGGTGCCGGATCGTCGGAGGTCGACCGCAAGACCATCGTCGCCGGACTGAGCGACTCGCTGGAGAGCTCCACGCTCCCCCGTCGCAAGATGATCATCGGTTCGGGCCTGTTCGCCTTCGGCGCCCTGGCACTGACCGGAGTCGTCGCCGGCCTCGGCGGGTTCATCAAGAACCCGTGGGCCAAGGGTGACAAGTCAGAGCTGTGGCACACCCACTGGTCGCCGATCTACAACCCGCCGGAGAACCCGGACGAGACCGTCTTCCTGCGCCGCGACACCGGCAACCCGTACCAGGTCACCCTGGTCCGCCCGGAGGATCTCGACGCCGGAGGCATGGAGACCGTGTTCCCGTGGCGGGTGTCCGATGGACTCGGTGAGACCGAGCATTCCCGTCACAAGCTGCTCGAAGGTCTGCGCTACGTCAGCAACCCGGTCATGCTCATCCGCCTGCGTCCCACGGACGCGGCCAAGGTGATCAAGCGCAAGGGCCAGGAAAACTTCAACTACGGCGACTACTTCGCCTACACGAAGGTCTGCAGCCACCTCGGTTGCCCCACCTCGCTCTATGAGCAGCGCACCAACCGCATTCTCTGCCCGTGCCATCAGTCGCAGTTCAACGCGCTGGAGTACGGCAAGCCGATCTTCGGACCGGCCGCCCGTGCCCTGGCCCAGCTGCCGCTGACGGTCAACGACCAGGGTTACCTGGTCGCCGCGGGCGATTTCATCGAACCTGTCGGACCGGCCTTCTGGGAGCGTCGATCATGAGCAACCGCCTGGCCGTACAGGCCTCTGAAATGGATGCGCGCTACCACATGGCGCCAGGAATCCGTCGGCAGATCAACAAGGTCTTCCCGTCGCACTGGTCGTTCATGCTGGGTGAGGTCGCGCTCTACAGCTTCGTCATTCTGCTGATCTCGGGTGTCTACCTGACACTGTTCTTCGACCCGTCGATGTCGCACGTGATCTACGATGGCGCGTACACCCCGCTCAACGGTGTCACTATGACCCGGGCGTACGAGACCACCCTGGACATTTCGTTCGAGGTGCGCGGCGGTCTGTTCGTGCGGCAGGTCCACCACTGGGCGGCCCTGCTGTTCGCGGCGTCGATCATCATCCACATGGCCCGCATCTTCTTCACCGGCGCGTTCCGCCGCCCGCGTGAGGCCAACTGGGTGATCGGCTGCGTGCTGCTGCTGCTGGCGATGTTCGAAGGCTTCTTCGGTTACTCGCTCCCCGACGACCTGCTGTCGGGCACCGGCGTCCGCGCCGCCATGTCCGGCATCGTGCTGGGTATTCCGCTGGTGGGCACGTGGATCCACTGGGCGCTGTTCGGCGGCCAGTTCCCGGGCGACATCATCATCCCCCGCATGTACGTGCTGCACATCCTGCTGTTCCCCGGCATCATCCTGGCGCTGATCGGTGCGCATCTGGCGCTGGTCTGGTACCAGAAGCACACCCAGTTCCCCGGCCCCGGCCGCACCGAGACCAACGTCGTCGGTGTCCGGATCCTCCCGGTGTTCGCCGCCAAGGGCGGTGCGATGTTCGCGATCGTCACCGGTGTTCTGGCGATCATGGCCGGTGTCTTCCAGATCAACCCGGTCTGGACGATCGGCCCGTACAACCCGGCGCATGTGTCGGCAGGTTCCCAGCCGGATATCTACATGATGTGGACGGACGGTCTGGCGCGACTCATGCCGGCCTGGGAGCTCTATCTCGGGCCGTACACGATCCCGGCGATCTTCTGGGTGGTCGCCCTGATCGGCGTGCTGTTCGTCGGTCTGTTCGGTTACCCGTGGATCGAGGCGAAGCTCACCGGCGACACCGCACATCACAACCTCTTGCAGCGTCCGCGTGACGTCCCGGTGCGTACCGGTATCGGTGCGATGGCCCTGTCGTTCTATGCGATCCTCACGCTGTCCTGCATGAACGACATCATCGCCCTGAAGTTCCACGTGTCGCTCAACGCGACCACCTGGATGGGCCGGATCGGCCTGATCGTCGTGCCGCCGATCGCGTACTTCATCGCCTACCGCTGGGCCCTGTCACTGCAGCGCAGCGACCGCGAGGTCCTGGCCCACGGCATCGAGACCGGCATCATCACCCGCCTCCCCAAGGGCGAGTACATCGAGTTGCATCAGCCGCTCGGCCCGGTCGACAGCCACGGTCATCCGATCCCGCTCCCCTACCAGGGTGCGGCTCTGCCGAAGCGGATGAACAAGCTCGGCTCCGCGGGTGCCCCCGGCACGGGTTCAATCCTGTCGCCGGACCCGATCGAGGAGCAGCGGCGCAACATCGAACTCGAACACGAGAACGAGCACCAGGAGAAGAAGGCGCTGCAAGAACTGCAGGCCAAGGGTGGCAATCCCCTCAGCTGATCCTCGTCAGAACAAGAAGAACCGGGGCGGTCCGAATCATCGGACCGCCCCGGTTCTTCTTTGCTCCCGGTTCTTCTTTGCTGATGTCTTCCCTCCCCCACCGGTACTCCCCCCACCGGCGCCGGTCGCTATTCGAGCACGAACACCGGGATGAGCCGGTCGGTCTTGGTCTGGTACTCGGCGTAGGGCGGATACGCTTTGACCGCGAGGTCCCACCAGCGCGCCCGCTCGTCTCCGGACAGCTCACGTGCAGTCAGCTCGACGATCTTCTCACCGTCCTGCACGGTGACCTGCGGATGCGCTTTGACGTTGAAGTACCACGACGGGTGGCTCGACGCTCCCCCCTTGGAGGCCACCATGGCGTACTTCTCGCCGTCCGTGACCCTCATGAGGGGCACGTACCGCTTCTTGCCTGATCTGGCGCCTGTCGTGGTGAACAGCACCACAGGGCGGTTGATGATGTCCACAGCGGCGGTGGTGCCGGCCTTGAGGATCTCCTCGGTTTGCCTGCGCACCCAATCGGTCGGGCTGAGTTCGGGCTGAGTCTGCTGGGCGTCCTGCGTCATACACCAATTCAACCACCACCCGGTGAACATCATTCTCCAAACCCGGAAGGCAATTCTGCACCCGTCCGCAGGCCTGCGGATCGGGGTCGGTCGTAGTGCGTTATGGGTGCCTGAAGAGCCGTAAACCGCCCCAGATAGATTCTGGGACGGTTTAGACGGTTTACAGGGTTGTTCAATTATGCGGCAGGAAACGCGTGTCAGTGCTTCTCTGGGCCCACGTGGTATTCGAACACCATGCCCGCGGCGGTCCCGATGATCACGAGTGCCGAGAAGATGGCGAACCACAGGTTCCCGGTGGCGAAGCCGCCCGCGAAGAGCGCCGCGCCGGCGGCAACGGAGATCGGCCACCAGCTGTGCGGGCTGAAGAAGCCCAGCTCACCGGCGCCATCCTCGATCTCTGCGTCCTCGTAGTCCTCGGGACGGATCTCGACACGGCGTGCGACGAACCGGAAGTAGGTGCCCGCCAGCAATGTCAGGCCACCACTGAAGAACATTGCGGTCACACCGGCCCACTCGACGCCCCTGCTGGAGAAGTGGGTGCAGATCGTGTAGACGACGCCTCCGATGAAGAAGAACGCGGTCAGGAGCTCAAAGATCCGGGCTTCGATTTTCATCCGTTGGCTCCGATCGTGCAGTTGGCGATCGTGGTGTTGTCCGCGTCGCCGAGATCCTTGGGAGTGTCACCGTTGGTCTTGCGCCGGGTTTCGAACGGCACCGTCGTGACCGATGTGGGCTGCTGGCATACGGACTCGAGTGCCTGGCCGGTGGTCCAGTCGGGGTTCTTGATCCGTGCCTGGATATAGCTGTCAAAGGTCTGCCGGCTCACCGCACGCACTTCGAAGTTCATCATCGAGTGGAACGTGCCGCACATTTCCGCGCAACGGCCGACGAACGCGCCTTCACGCTCGATCTTGGATACCTGGAAGCGGCTGTCGGAATGGTTCTGCTTGGGGAACGGCATCACGTCGCGCTTGAACAGGAACTGCGGAACCCAGAACGAATGAACGACGTCGGCGGACTTGATGTCGAACTCGATGCGTTCACCGACCGGCAGCACCAGGATGGGGATCTCCGTCGACGAACCGACCGTCTCGATCTTGTCGAAGTTCAGGTAGTCACGGATATCGTCATCGCGTCCGCCGGCGGGACCGGGCTTGTCCTCATCGGTCTTGTGCCCGTCGTGTTCGAGCTTCTCGGGGACCTGGACGTCGAACGGGGTCTTGTTCACGCCGCCCGAGGCACCCTTCTTGATCTCGTCGGGGTTGCCCTTGCGGTCGAGCAGGTCGAGCTTCTCACCGTTGGCCAGCGTGACCTGGTTGTAGCCGAACTTCCAGTTCCACTGGAACGCGGTGACATCGACGACGACCGCCGGGTTGTCTTCCTTCTTCTCCACGTCGTTCTGCACCACGACGGTGAAGTAGAACAGGATCGCGATGAGCACGAACGGGGTGGCCGTCAGGCCCAGTTCCAGCGGCACGTTGTAGCCGAACTGCCTGGGGAACTCGTCCTCACCGTCTTTGTGCCGGTGGAAAGTGATGGTCCAGAAGATCGCGATCCAGACGAGGAGACCGACGACCAGAGCGGCGATCACCGACCAGGTCCACAGCGCTTCCATGTCTTTTGCCTCGGAAGTCACTCCCTCCGGCCAGCCGAAACGCATCGCGTCGCGGGCATCGCACCCCGACAGCAGCAGGGCGCCGAGGCCCAGCGCGAACGCCGAACCCAGTCGCTTCGCATTTCGACCTGCAGATGAGACATGCCTCGCTCGGGGCCGTCCACCGTGTGCCAATTTCACGCCTTCCTGCTCGCTCGGGAAGCATTTTCCAGCTGTCCGAGTCGCCGTGCCACATGACCCGCGAGGTGCGTACACATCACGCTGCGCCGAGTTTTGGGCTCTCGGCACACCACAATTCTCGCACCTAGTACTACGCAGCGTAGACCAACCCGGCGAACCTTTCGTGATTGGGGCGGGTATGGCGCGTGAGTTGTTGATCCGCGCAGGTGAGACGGGGAGGGCCCGGGGCCCGGTTGCTTGGTTCGCCCGGTGTGGGAGGGGTCCGGGAGGGTGTCCGGCGACACCAGGGCCAGTGGCCGACACACCTGTTCGGCGTCGTCTGCGGCATACTCGACCCGTCGGAACTTCCGGTCGGGTACGACCGGGCGCCCCCGATCTCCCGATACTCGACGTGACGTGAGGAACTGCCTGAATGTGTGGACTGCTCGGCCTTCTGACCTCCGACGGCACCGCCGCGGACGCGGTCGACCTCGTGGCATCGGCCACGCACTGCATGCGTCACCGTGGCCCCGACGAGCCGGGCACCTGGCATGACGAGCACATCGTCCTCGGTTTCAACCGGCTGTCGATCATCGACATCGAGACTTCGCATCAGCCGCTGCGCTGGGGACCAGCGGACAACCCGGACCGCTACGCAATGGTCTTCAACGGCGAGATCTACAACTATCTCGAGCTGCGCGCCGAGCTGGCCCGCGACGAGGGCGCGGTATTCCGCACCGAGGGCGACGGCGAGGCGATCGTCGCGGCGTTCCATCACTGGGGGCCGGATTCGGTGCGCCGGCTGCGCGGGATGTTCGCGTTCGCGATCTGGGACACCGCCGACAACTCGCTGTTCATCGCCCGCGACCCGTTCGGCATCAAGCCGCTGTTCATCGCGACCGGACCCGGGGGCACCGCGTTCGGCAGCGAGAAGAAGAGCCTGCTGGAGCTGATCGGCCGGATCGGACTCGGCGACGATCTCGATCCGCGGGCCATCGAGCACTACACGGTGCTGCAGTACGTTCCCGAGCCCGAGTCCCTGCACCGTTCGATCCGCAGGCTGGAATCGGGTACCTACGCGACCCTCAAGCCGGGTTCTCCGCCTTCGGCGCGACGCTACTTCGCGCCGCAGTTCGCGGTACGTCCGGTGACCGACGCGACCCGGCAGCAGCGTTACGACGACATCGCGCAGGCGCTGCGCGACTCGGTCGCCAAACACATGCGCGCCGACGTGACCGTCGGATCGTTCCTGTCCGGCGGTATCGACTCAACGGCAATCGCCGCGCTGGCCATCCAGCACAATCCGGATCTGATCACGTTCACCACCGGTTTCCAGCGAGAGGGCTATTCGGAGGTCGACGTCGCGGCCGAATCCGCGGAGGCCATCGGCGCCCGGCATGTGATCAAGGTCGTCGGACCCGACGAGTTCATCGCGTCGATCCCGGAGATCGTCTGGTATCTCGATGATCCGGTGGCCGACCCGGCGCTGGTACCCCTGTATTTCGTGGCCAAGGAGGCCCGCAAGCACGTCAAGGTGGTGCTCTCGGGTGAGGGCGCCGACGAGTTGTTCGGCGGGTACACCATCTACAAGGAGCCGCTGTCGCTGAGCACCTTCGACAAGCTGCCCGCCTCACTGCGCCGGCTGGCCGGCAAGGCCTCCGACCGTATCCCGGAGGGCACCCGCGGCAAGAGCCTGCTGCATCGCGGTTCGCTCTCCTTGGAAGAACGCTATTACGGCAACGCCCGCAGCTTCGACGACGCCCGTCTGCGGGCCGTCCTGCGCGACTACCGGCCCGAGTGGACGCACACCGATGTGACCGCGCCGATCTACGCACAGTCACGCGGCTGGGATCCGGTGGCCCGGATGCAGCACATCGACCTGTTCACCTGGTTGCGCGGCGACATCCTGGTGAAGGCCGACAAGATCACCATGGCCAATTCGCTGGAGCTGCGAGTGCCGTTCCTCGACTCCGAGGTGTACAAGATCGCCGAAACCCTCCCCTTCGACGAGAAGATCGCGCACGGCACCACCAAGTACGCGCTGCGCAAGGCGCTGGAGCAGATTGTTCCGCCGCATGTGCTGCACCGGCGCAAGCTCGGATTCCCGGTGCCGATCCGGCACTGGCTGGCCGGAACCGAGATGTATGACTGGGCCCACGAGACGATCGCCGCATCGCAGACCGACCACATCTTCGACAAGAGTGTGGTCGTGGCGATGCTCAATGAGCACCGCGACGGGGTCGTCGACAACAGCCGCCGGCTGTGGACGATCCTGATCTTCATGGTGTGGCACGCCATCTTCGTCGAGAAGACGCTGGTGCCGGCGATCACCGATCACGACTATCCGGTTCGCCTGTAGCCGTCCTCCCGGCCACGCACAGGGCCGCCCGTCGTACGTAGACGGGCGGCCCTGTGCGTGGATCGAACTGGATCGGAAGAACTACAGGACGGCGCCGATCTCGCCGGCCGCATCCTCACCGTAGGCACCCTTGATGCGGATCAGCGCAGAGTCGCGGTCCCACGACCAGTCCTGCGTCGAGACCGCTTCGAGGACCAGCACGGCAACCATAGAACCGAGCTGCGCGGCCCGTTCGAACGACAGTCCGTTGCTGATACCGTGCAGGAATCCGGCACGGAAGCCGTCGCCGACGCCGGTCGGATCGACCTTCGCGGTCTCGGGAACGACGTCGACGTGGATGCTCTCACCGTCGACGATGTCGACGCCCTTGCCGCCCAGGGTCGTGATTCGGGTGCCGACCATCGCCGCGACCTGGGCCTCGGACAGGCCGGTCTTCTGCCGCAGCAGGCCCCACTCGTATTCATTGGTGAACAGGTAGGTGGCACCGTCGATGAGTTCGCGGGCCTGGTCGCCGTCGAGCCGGGCGAGCTGCTGCGACGGGTCGGCAGCGAACGGCACCCCGGCCTCCCGGCATTCGCGGGTGTGCCGCAGCATCGCATCGGGGTCGTCGGCGCCGATCAGCACCAGTTCGGGGGTGCCGTTCTCGGCGAAGATTTCGCGCAGCGAGATCTCACGTGCCTCGCTCATCGCACCGGGATAGAAGGTAGCCAGTTGCGCCATCGCCTGGTCGGTGGTGCAGGTGAATCGTGCGGTGTGCCGGGTGTCGGAGACGCGCACCGAACCGCAGTCGACGCCGCTTCCTTCCAGCCACCGCCGGTAGTCGGCGAAGTCGGGGCCGACCGCGCCGACGAGCGTCGGGGTACCGCCGAGCTGCCCCATCGCGTAGGCGATGTTGCCGCCCACGCCGCCGCGCCGGACGACGAGGTCATCAACGAGGAAGCTCAGCGAGATGTGTTCGAGCTGATCACGCAGCAACTGCTCGGAGAACTTGCCGGGAAAGGTCATCAGGTGGTCGGTCGCGATGGACCCGCATACGACGATATTGACGTCCTCCCAGCCTTGAGCGGCCGGGATTCCTGCCACACCGCTACGCGGTGTCTCGGTGGGTTCCTGTTTCATTGAGGCTCACTTTCCGCTAGGCGGAAAGACTGACAGCCCCTCCGCAGGCGTTTAGCCACTCCGCACGTCCTGCGGCGTGGATGTTCTTGGCGGCGTTGAGGTCGCGGTCGTGAACCGCCCCGCACGCCGTGCATGTCCACTCCCGAATCGAGAGCGGTTTCGGGCCGTCCTGCACCCTACACGCCGAGCACAGTTGGCTCGACGGAAAGAAGCGGTCCACTTTGCCGAACACCCGGCCATACCGTTCGGCCTTGTATTCGAGCATCCCCACGAACTGCGACCAGCCCGCATCGTGCACCGACTTCGCCAGACGAGTCCGCGCCAAGCCTGTGACGCACAAATCCTCGACGAACACCGCTTGGTTCTCGCGGACAATCGTCGTCGACTCCTTGTGCGCCCAGTCTCGTCGTGAGTCGGCCACTCTGGCATGAGCCTTGGCTACCCGTAGGCGTGCTTTGGCCCGGTTGCTGCTGCCCTTCTGCTTGCGCGACAGGTCCTGCTGCGCCTTGCGGAGCTTGCGCTCTGCCCGACGCAGAAACTTCGGAGCACCGATCACCCGACCGTCCGAGAGGACAGCAAAACTCGACAGCCCCAGGTCGATACCCACCTCGTCGGCTATCGGAGGCAACGCTTCGTCGTTCGTCTCCACCACGAACGACGCAAAATAGCGGCCCGCCGAATCCTTGATGACCGTGACCGACGACGGGACGGCTGGAAGCTCCCGTGACCACGCCACTGTCAGCTCGCCCACCTTGGCGACATACAGCTTCCGGTTGGACCGAACACTGAATCCATTGCGGGTGAGCCGAATCGACTGCCGAGTGTCCTTGCGGGACCGAAACCTGGGCGCACCGATCTTGCGACCCTTCCGCTTCCCACTCATCGAATCGAACCAGTTCCGGTATGCCCGGCGCGCGTCCTGGCACACCTGCACCAGCACCACCGACGCGACATCGCCCAACCACACCCGCTGCGGGGTTTTCTTCGCTTCGGTGACCACCAACTTCTGCACGTCGGTGTCGGAGAGCTTCACTCCCGACTCGTGCGCGACCTGCCGGGCTCGCAGGCAGTCGTTGAACACCACCCGCGCACACCCGAACGCCTGAGCCAGCCTGTTCTGCTGGCCGGGCGTCGGATAGATGCGGTACCGGTAACGCAACTGCACCACTCGAACATACCATCGACCTCACGTGCTGTGGTTGACAACGACCCGACAACTATTCCGCACACCCGTCACGCTGACCGGGCCGGCGATCGATCACGCTGCCCGTACCCGGCACCATGCAGGGCGTTGATGCGCTGACCCTGCACTGAAGGACCGGGCTTGCGCGCTACGTTCTCTCGTCACAAGGTCCCACGCCACCGGTCGGCAACGCACAACCGGCCGCACCCCTGCTCGGAAGGGGTGCGGCCGGTGGCCAAAACTTCAGTTGAACGAGTCGCCGCAGGCGCAGCTGCCCGTCGCGTTGGGGTTGTCAATGGTGAAACCCTGCTTCTCGATGGTGTCGACGAAGTCGATGGTGGCGCCCTGGACGTACGGCGCGCTCATCCGGTCGACGGACAGGGTGACGCCGCCGAAGTCGGCGGTCAGGTCGCCGTCCATCGAGCGATCATCGAAAAACAGCTGGTAGCGCAGTCCCGCACAACCACCCGGCTGTACGGCGATACGCAGCGACAGGTCGTCGCGGCCCTCCTGATCGAGCAGCGCCTTGGCCTTACCCGCGGCTGCTTCGGTCAGGATGACGCCGGTCGACGTGGCGGCGCCGGATTCGTTGGCAACGGTCATGTGCTCTGCTCCTCGTGCATGTCGAGCGGGGGTCTTCGTCGTCAACGGTACCCCGTCCCCCGCTATTCCCGCGGGTCCGGCCCTGCAGCGTCTGCCGGTCCACCGGGCGGCGTCAGCCGATCCACCGGGCCGCGACGTCAGCGGCGAGCCCCGTCAACTGCCGGGCCGCATCCGACATCGCGAGCTCGACCGATCCGGCCCGGTCGACGATCGCGTACGCACCGGAGATACCGGCATCGGCGATCTCGTCCGGGGGCAGCGCGACCTGGCCGGCGAATACGATGGCCGGCACTCCGCAGCCGATGGCCGCCGAGGTGAGCGCGGAGACCACTTTTCCCCGCAGCGTCTGCGCGTCGAACTTGCCCTCCCCCGTGATCACGAGGTCGGCGGCGGCGACCACCTCGGCCTGTCCGGTGGCTTCGGCGACGACCGTCGCCCCGGACACCCGATGGCCGCCCAGCGCCAGCAGCGCCGCACCGAGTCCTCCTGCGGCGCCCGCCCCGGGCAGGTCGGCCACGTCGCGGCCGGCCAGCGCGGTGAGCACCTGTGCCCATTGCCGCATCCGCTCCTCGATCGCGGCGACGGTCCCGTGGTCGGCGCCCTTCTGCGGTCCGAACACCGATGCCGCGCCGAGCGGGCCGAGCAGCGGGTTTTCCACGTCGGAAGCCACCACGATCTCGACCTCGGACAACAGCTCGCGTGCGGCGTCGGGACCGCCCAGCGCGCCGATCAGCCCGGCACCGCCGTCGCTGGTGGAACTGCCGCCGAGCCCCACGACCAGCCGGCTCGCACCCGCAGCGAGCGCGGCCACGATCAGCTGACCGAGCCCGGAACTGTCGGCGGCCAGTGCGGTACGTGGGGTCGGTGCGCCGCCGAGTTGGTGCAGCCCGCAGCACTGGGCGCACTCCAGGTAGGCCGTCGCGCCATCGGTGCCGGTGTCCAGCAGCCACCGGGCGTCGACCGCGGCCCCGAGCGGCCCGGACACCCTGGTGGTGTGGACGATGCCCAGCCGGGAGGCGAGCACGTCCACGAATCCGGGACCGCCGTCGGACTGCGGGGCCAGCAGCACGGTGTCGTCACTGCGGGCCGACAGCCAGCCGGCGGCGATACAGTCGGCCGCTGCGACGGCGGTGAGCGTGTCCCCGAACGAATCGGGCGCCACGAGCACGGTCATGGGCTGCGTCATACGCGGAGTATAGGGAGGTCCGCGCGCATCGGCATGACGGAATCCCCTACTCTCGAAGCCGTGAAACTGCCATGGAAAAAGGACGTCGACGCCCCTTCACCGGCCACCGAGGAGGAGTCGCCCGTCGCGGAGGAGACGACGGGCTCCGGCAAAGGCAGTGCCTATACGCCCGGCAAGGGCAGACCCACCCCGAGCCGCCGCCAGGCGCAGGGACGCAAACGTGGTCCGGTGACACCCGCGCCCACCACGAGGGCCGAAGCGCGGGCCCGTAAGAAGGAACTCAAGTCGACGATGACGCGCGAGGAGAAGCGCGCCGCGGCCGACGACCGCCGCGAACGGCGACTCAAGCAGCGCGAGGGCATGATGGCCGGCGACGAACGCTACCTGCTGCCGCGCG
>NZ_JAGQTN010000318.1 GCF_020438995.1 Gordonia sp. (in: high G+C Gram-positive bacteria) | reverse complement strand
CGCGGCGGCCACGGTCAACGCGTCCTCGCTGGTGCTGCAGGTCGCGCACGCCGGTGACTGGTACGTCCAGGCCACCGACATCGCCGCCCCGTCAACCTCACCGGCCACCGACCTCCTGGCACACACCCACACCGGGGCGCTCACCCGCACCGAGGTGTGGGACTCCGGTGGTCCGGTCGGCGGCACCACCATCACCGCCAGCTCACAGGCCATCACCTGGAGCCCCAACACCGACTACGGCACCCGGTCGTGGATGACATGGATCATCGAACTCACCATGTGACATTCACCTGAAACCCAATCACCCGAATGTCACGCGGCCCGACCGCGGATCAGCGACAGGCCGGCGATGGCGGGCTACGCAGCATGCATCATCGCGGCGCGTACCTCGTCGTCGTCGACGGCTGTGTATCGCTCGGTGGTGGCGACGGACGAGTGGCCGAGCAGAGTTTGGACGGCGCGCAGGTTCCGGCTGCCGCGGTAGGCGCGTGTGGCGAATCGGTGGCGCAGGGTGTGGGCGGTCCAGGTGCCGGGCATGGCGTCGGCGCAGAGTTCGCCGACGCGTCGGGGTGAGAGGTGGCCGTCGATCTTGCCGGGGAACAGCCATCCGCGTCGGCCGGCGCCGGGGGTGTGCCAGTGTGGGCCGGTCTCGATGATGTCGGCGAGTTCGTCGGCGATGGGGATGACGCGGACCTTGCCGCCCTTGCCGTGTACGCGCAGCATGGCGCCGCGGTCGCCGTCTTCGAGGTCGTCGGTGTGCACGGTCGCGATCTCGGCTCGGCGTAGTCCGAGTTCGGCGCCCAGACGCAGCATGAGCAGGATTCGCCGGTCCGTGGTGGCGATCGCTCGGTTGACGACGCGGTCAGGTGCCGGCCGCGGTGCGGGGTTCGCGACAGAGATCTTCGGCAGGTGGCGTGCGGGGTCGGTGTCGAGTCGGCCGCTGGTCACGGTCCACGCGAAGAACGCAACGAGTGCGTTGCGGTGGCCGCGTCGAGTGTCCAGCGCCCAGCGGGCGGCGGCGAGGTACTCGATGATGCGATCGGCGGTGACCTCACCGGGCAGGCCTTCGACGGCGCGCGCGAATCGTTCGAGCTGCTGCCGGCGGGTGTTGATCGTCGTGGCTGGCCGGCCGATCGCGGCGAGGTAGATCAGCCAGGCGCTGATCAGCGGCGCCCAGTGCTCGGGGACGGGTTTGGCGCGGCCGGTGTTGTGGGTGGGTTGCGTCGTGTACGAGTTCATGAATGTGAATCCTGTGACATTTGATGCGGTCTTGACCAGAGGTCGTGCGCACTTCGGGACGATGGTCTTTTCTCTGCCGGATCCGGCAGTGACCAGGGTGTTGCATGGCCGATCGTCATCGGACGGGCCGTATGTGGTCAGGGTGCACTTGCTCGACGAGCCCGTTGTCCCATCGCACGCGGACGTGCGTGCGGTAGACGCGAGACACCCGGCCCACCAAGTCGATGCTGCTGATGCCACTGATGCCGACATACCGGACGCGTTGGTGCGTGTGGTAGTCGTCGGAAACGTACATCCGTGCCCCCCTCACGACGCGCGCCGACCGGGTTTGGACGGCACAACCACCGGTTTGGGGTCCGGGCGCTTGAATGGGACGACCTTGCCGGTCGTGGCCGCAGCCTGCTGATCGGACTGAGCGACAGAAGGTTTGGGGTTCGAATCCCTACGGGCGCACCATACGAATACTCCCCTCCGACGATACTCGGAGGGGAGTATTCGTGTCGGTCGTAGCCTGGACCTGTGAAATAGTCTGGACCTGTGAAAGCAGTGATTCTCGGTGCGAGTGGTTTGATGGGTGGCTTGGTCGGCAGGCGGCTGGAGGAGTCGGGGGCCGATGTGGTGCGGGCCCACCGGGGGAGTGGTGTCGACGCGGTAACCGGGGTTGGGCTTGCCGATGCGATTGTCGGCGCCGATGT
>NZ_JAGQTN010000053.1 GCF_020438995.1 Gordonia sp. (in: high G+C Gram-positive bacteria) | reverse complement strand
GTGTTCGATATGCTGGGGTGGTGGGATGGAACAATGGGCCGCCGACCTGGTCGGAGATGGAGCGGGTGCTGTCGGGGCGCGCGCCCGAAGCGGGTGGCCGGATGGCCGAGACCTACGTGCCGGGGGATGGGAACGATTCGCCGGCCTGGTCTCGCAAGCGCGGGGCGTTTGTCGCCGACGACGTCGAACAGTGCGCGTCGAGGGTGGCCTATGCCGAACTGCACGCGCACAGTGCCTATAGCTTTCTGGACGGGGCGTCGATGCCGGAGGACATGGTCGCGCAGGCGCGGGCACTGGATCTGAAGGCTCTCGCGTTGACCGACCATGACGGCTTCTACGGGGTGGTCCGGTTTGCCGAGGCTGCCCGCGAATACGGGATGCCGACGGTGTTCGGGGCCGAACTGTCGCTGGAACGCGACGCCACCCGCACCGGCGTGCCCGACCCGCCGGGCGAGCACCTGCTGGTGATCGCGCGCAGTGGCGAAGGGTACCGGCGGCTCTCGCGCACCATCGCCGCCGCACACATGGCGGGTGGGGAAAAGGGGCTGCTGCGGTATCAACCCGATGCGCTGCCCGACGTCGCCGCGGGTCACTGGCTGATCCTCACCGGATGTCGTAAAGGGGCAGTGCGCCGGGCGCTCGAACGAGCCGGCGTGTCTGCCGCACACGAAGAGCTGCAGAACCTGATCGACCGGTACGGCCGCGACAATGTGGTCGTCGAACTGACCGCATCCGGACTGCCCGACGACGACGAACGCAACGCCGCCCTCGCCTCGATCGCCGCGGCCTGCGGTGTGCCGACGGTGGCCACCACCGGCGCGCACTTCGCCGCACCGGACCGCGGACGCCTGGCGATGGCGGTGGCGGCGGTCCGCGCCCGAACCGACCTCGACACCATCGAGGGCTGGCTGCCCGGGGTGGGTGGTGCGCATCTGCGCAGTGGCGACGAGATGATGCGCCTGCTGCCCGGACATCCCGGGGCCATCGACAACGCGGTGGGCATCGCCGCCGACTGCGCTTTCGAACTCGGCCTGATCGCCCCGCAACTGCCGCCCTTCGACGTCCCCGACGGGTACACCGAGAACTCGTGGCTGCGGGAGTTGACGATGCGGCGGGCGCGGCGGCGCTACGGTACCCCGGCGCAGCATCCCGACGCGTACCGCCAGATCGAACACGAACTGGCGATCATCGCCGCGCTGAACTTTCCCGGCTACTTTCTGGTGGTCGCCGACATCGTCGACTTCTGCAAGGACAGCGACATCCTGTGCCAGGGCCGGGGGAGCGCCGCCAACTCGGCGGTCTGCTATGCCCTGGGCATCACCAATGTGGATCCGGTGGCCAACAAGTTGCTGTTCGAGCGGTTCCTGTCGCCGGCCCGCGACGGTCCGCCCGACATCGACGTCGACATCGAATCCGATCGCAGGGAGGAGGCCATCCAGTACGTGTATCGGCGTTACGGTCGCGACTACAGCGCCCAGGTGGCCAACGTGATCACCTACCGGCGAAAGTCGGCGATCCGGGACATGGCCCGGGCGTTGGGTTTTGCCTCCGGCCAGCAGGACGCGTGGAGCCGTGATCCGGACGAGGCGCCCCCGCAGGTTGCCGAGCTGGCCGGTGAGATTCGAGGTATGCCAAGACATCTGGGCATCCACTCCGGCGGCATGGTGATCTGCGACCGGCCCATCGCCGATGTGTGTCCCACCGAATGGGCGCGGATGGAGAACCGCAGCATCCTGCAATGGGACAAGGATGATTGTGCCGCAATCGGTCTGGTCAAGTTTGACCTGCTCGGCCTCGGAATGCTGTCGGCACTGCACTACGCCATCGACCTGCTGGCCGAACACAAGGGTATCGACGTCGACCTGGCCAAGCTCGATCTGTCCGAACCCGCTGTCTATGAGATGCTGTGCCGCGCCGACTCCGTCGGTGTCTTTCAGGTGGAATCACGGGCACAGATGGCGACGCTGCCCCGGCTGCGGCCCCGCAACTTCTATGACCTTGTCGTGGAGGTGGCGCTGATCCGTCCCGGCCCCATCCAGGGTGGTTCGGTACATCCGTATATCCGGCGGCGCAACGGAAAAGAGAAGGTGACCTTCGAACATCCGTCGATGCGTAAGGCTTTGGAGCGCACCCTCGGAGTGCCGCTGTTCCAGGAACAATTGATGCAATTGGCCGTCGACGTCGCCGGATTCGACGCGGCTCAGGCCGATCAGTTGCGCCGGGCGATGGGTTCCAAACGTTCAACCCGGCGCATGGAGGAACTGCGCGGACGATTCTACGAAGGAATGGAACGTCTTCATCAGATCACCGGACCGACCGCCGACCGCATCTACGAGAAGATGGCCGCGTTCGCCAATTTCGGTTTCCCGGAAAGCCATTCGCAGAGCTTCGCCTCGCTGGTGTTCTATTCGGCGTGGCTGAAACTGCATCATCCGGCGGCTTTCTGCGCCGCATTGCTGCGCGCCCAGCCGATGGGCTTCTACTCCCCGCAGTCGCTGGTCGCCGACGCCCGGCGGCACGGGGTGCGGGTGCACCGGCCACACATCAACGCGTCCCTGTCGTGGGCGACATTGGAGAACGCGGGCACCGAACTGCGGCTGGGCCTCGCGGCGGTGCGCGGGGTGGGCGACGAGGTGGCAGGGCGGATCGTCGCCGAACGAGACCGGGGCGGGGACTACACCGACCTCGACGACCTGTCCCGCCGCGCCGAACTCGACATCCGGCATCTCGAAGGTCTGGCGGGTGCGGGCGCTTTCGATTGCTTCGGTCTCAGCCGCCGTCAGGCACTCTGGCAGGCGGGTGCTGCTGCGGCGGCACGGGCCGATCAACTACGGTTGGAGACGTCGGTGCCGGCGCCGGTGCTTCCGGGACTGTCGGAGATCGAGCTCGCCGCCACCGATGCGTGGGCCACCGGGATCACCCCGAACCTGTACCCGACGCGGTTCCTGCGGCCGCGCCTGGACGCGATGGGGGTGATTCCCGCCGACCGGCTGTTGTCGGTGGCCGACGGCGCGCGGGTGCTGGTCGGCGGTGCGGTGACGCATCGTCAGCGGCCCGCGACGGCGTCGGGGGTGACCTTCATCAATCTCGAAGACGAGACGGGGATGGTCAACGTGGTGTGTTCGGTGGGCCTGTGGTCGCGGTATCGCGACCTGGCGCACTCGGCACCTGCGCTGCTGGTGCGGGGAAAGCTGCAGAACGCGGAAGGAGCCGTGACCGTGGTCGCCGAGCGCCTGCAGCGGATGAACCTGCGGGTGGGAACCCGTTCCCGGGACTGGCACTGAAGTCGGGACAGTACCGAGGTCAGGGCCGAACAAGTGAGACACGATAACGACGATCGGGGAAGTGATGTCGAAGACCGTGGTGGTCACAGTGAAACCGAACAGCAGCAAGGGCCCGCTGGTTGAGGCCGACGAGGACGGGGCGATCACGATCTTCGTGCGTGAACCCGCCACCGAGGGCAAGGCCAACAAGGCGGTCGG
>NZ_JAGQTN010000052.1 GCF_020438995.1 Gordonia sp. (in: high G+C Gram-positive bacteria) | reverse complement strand
GACCACGAAACCCCGCCCACCCGAACGGACCTCGGGAACATCGGCATGCCAAACACTGCTAAACACACTGTGCAACACGCAAATTCGCAGTCAGATCCGATACGCCACCGCTACTCGCGGATCTAGGACTGACCGAGGTCGGCGATGGAGTCTTCATCCAGCGAGCGACCACAGGCGATGCTTGCCAAGATGGACTCGACTTTGCCTTCTATCTCGCATGCTTTCGCGAGGATGGCGTTGTACTCGGAATCAGTGGGCTCAAGTCGAGGGAGGCTTGCGTTCCACACCTTCCAGGATGCGAAGAATTCTCCGTATATATCGTGGAAAGCCCGTGCCGTCGCAAGGTCGAGTTCCTTGCGCTTCTCCCGTAAGTGCCACGACGCTGATAGTCGTAGGCCGATCAGCCACGTCGCCAGAAGGAGTACAACCCCAGGATTGAGCTTCTGAAGCTCGTGGCCGATTGTGACCAGGGACGATTCGATTCGGTCGCCCTTCCGCTGCTGGGACTGCCAGCCTCACAGTATGCCGCCACGCCGGAGAAGGGGGCCCGGATCCATGAAACTCACCGACTACCGCTCTCAGGGTTGTCCATGAGCGGGCGAATGAGTGGCCTTACAACCGGGGTACCCCTCTTGATCCCTGAGGGCGATGCGAGGTACGAGCGAGCGTCGCGAAGGGTCCGGTGACACGACACGCCTGACGCTCCGCTGCCCGCCTGCCGAGCGAACATCTATTCGGAACTCTGCTGCTACATATGAACACCAGTCTTCCGGCCTATTCTCGGATCGGTTGTCAGACCGTCGTGGGATAGTCCTCAGCATTGGACGGCCACATGAGCCGACCCCGCCGTAGAAGTGAGAACGTCATGAATCCGCAGGAGTTTCCGCCGCCACGGCAGCAGTGGGACCAATGGGCGACCGCACCGATCGAACTGCCACGGGCCCCGCGGCCGCATCGTCGTCGTACGGTGTTGCTCCTGGTGATCGGGGCCGTCCTGCTGGTGCTCGCCGGCGGCGCGGGTGGTTTCGTGATCGGCAAAGGGCAGAACGCATCGGGCGTGAAGTCCACCACCGACACCGTCGCGGCCACCTCCAGCACAACCACATCCGCCACCCCGACGGTGTACGACATCCCGATCAGGCCCAGCGACTTCGAGATGAATGTCGAAGTGCTGGAGAAGAAGTGCTTTGGATCAGCGGGGTGTGTGGTGGAGTTCTCGGTGCGACCCACACTGCTGACGTCGTCGGAGTTTCTCAAGGGCCGTAGTTTCCGGGTCGTCTACGAGGTCATCGGAACAGAGGACGAGATGACCGACTACTTCACACTGTCGGGTACGGACATGCGCATCGATGACAGCCTCCGAGCGGAGACCGAGTCAAGCGATGCGGAGATCACCGCGAAGGTCATCAAGGTCACCGAGGAATGACGCGGTACGGCCGCTGTCTCCTCATCTTGTCGCTCGATGACACCGTCTCGTGGGCAGATCAGGTGAGTCAAGCCCGGGTGATTGCAGTGTCGGCCGGGCACCGATACGCTGGGCGAATGTCCAACCTGCACCGCGTGACGAGCGATCCGGCTATCTGCCACGGGAAGCCGGTAGTGCGTGGGCTGCGGTACCCGGTCGCTGACCTGCTCGACTTGCTTGCTGCAGGCATGTCTATCGAGGACATCCTCGACGATTACCCTGACCTTGAGCGTGAGGACTTGCTGGCTGCCCTGGAGTTCGGTGCGTTGGCCGCGGGGAACCGCGTGGTCGTGCCGTTCGATGCCGCCTGAATCCGCGTGACGGTGAAGTTTCTGATCGATGCCCAGTTGCCGGCCAGACTTGCGACGCGACTCACCGAACTTGGTCACGATGCTGTGCACGTCTCGGCGCTGCCTGACGGTAATAGGACGACAGACACCGAGATCAGCCGTGTGGCTGATGTTCAGGAACGGGTGGTCGTTACCAAAGACCGGGATTTTCGCGACAGTCATCTGATTTCGGGAATACCGAGAACGCTCGTGCTGGTGACCACCGGCAACATCACCAACGCCCGGCTTCTGACGCTCTTCGAGGACCACATCACAGCAGTAGCCGAACTGCTTGATAGTTCCGTCTTTATCGAGGTCTCACATGACCGGCTGGTTGTTCATTCAACTCCGCGCTGCGACTGATCTTCGGCATCAGAGCAACTGTACAGGAGACGAAGTCGATGGGCTCGGAAAATGGCTTGTCACCAGCGGATACATTGTTACGCTGAAACTGGTGGACGCGATCGAGGCATTGGAGGCGGAGCTTGCCGCCGAGCCGTATGCGGGGTTGCGGTACATGCTGGCGATCAACGACGACGAGCTACTCGAAGCGCTCGTTGCGCTGCGGAAGGCCAGGGGATTGACCCGAGAACAGGTTGCCGAGCGGATGAATCGTTCGGTGAGCGTGGTGGCGGACTTCGAGCGGCCCGGTGTCGACCCGCACTTGTCAACGATCAAGCGCTACGCGGTGGCGATCGGTGCAAGCATCGAAACCGCTGTCGCCGACTTCGTTGCTACGACGTCGGACCGGATCTGAGGTGATGGAGTTGGTCGAGGTGCGCAATAGTCATACGAGCGCATGCCGCGACGTCGTCGCGGCACTCAACTATCCTCGTGCTGAACGAGATTCGAATACCTATGGAGAATGGTCGTTCATTGGTGTATTCGACGATGCGGATATCCGGGAGTTTCTGGCTGAGATCGACAGTGCGGGCGACGACATCGCCAAAGTCGGGCGGTTGCTCCACGAATGGCAGATGAGCGCCAGGACTATGTCGGACCCGATCGCCCGTGAGATTCTGGACGGCCGGACCGTCGACGACGATTGGGTCGAAGTGACCGCAGCTCCCCGCTGACGCTTGTGCCGGCGGCGATGTCGTAGCCCGCGTCTAGGGTGTGCCCATGGTAACCGAGGGGGACTCGTCGGGTGGGCCCCGATGCCACCCGCTGGCTGACATCGTGGGGTAATGAGCTTGCGACGATCAACCCGCGGTGGTTGATGGGTCTTTTCCACTATCTTGTAAGGACGCGACACGCCGGTTGAAGACGTGGTGAGGTTTGCCGCGACGGTGGGGCGTGAGACGGAGGAAGCTGCTATGACCACTGCCGATCAACTGATCGCTCAAGGCGAAGCACGCGGGCAGGTCCAGTTGATGGTGCGGATGTTGACCAGCAAGTTCGGCGACCTCGACGCCGATGTGCGGTACGGGGTAGAGCACGCGACGACCGAACAGATCGCCGTGTGGAGTCACCGGTTGGTTCAAGGAGCCGGGTCGGTCGAGGAGATCGTCGGCCCGAAAGAGTGCCTGCTGGTTGTCACGGACCTACCTTGACCGTGTGAGAACCCCTGCTGACCCGACTCGGCGGTGATGTCGTCGGAGACCTGCACCGTTCCTTGGATTCGAAGCTCGGTCAGGCCGGGTGTCGCTGGAGGTATTCGCTGATCGCTGCGCGCACGATCGCGGAGGCGGATTCACCGCTCTGCTGTGCATACGATGTGAGTTGTTCGTCGAGGGCTTTGGGCAACCGCACGGCGCGCAGCGGCGATGCACCACGAGGTTCTGCGGGGCGGCCCATGTGCAGCGAGTGCGCTGCGGGGGCCGACTCCACCGTTGCGGGTACGAGGTCGAAGTCGTCGTGTTCGAAGTCGTTTGCAAGGGCATCGAGCGCGGGATCGCGTTTGATCTCGGTCATGAATCTTGCCTTCCTACTTTCGTCGTGTCCGCTGCGGGCACCCACCCAGTAAAGTGTATAACACTTTACTGTACAAGCTTACCGTGGTCCGTGTCTGGGGTGTGCCCCTGGTGACCAAGGGGCGTGAGTCGGGGGAAGGTGCCCGTCGAGGAGATCGTCGCCCCGGACTCGACCGAAGTCAGTTACCGGGACCTGTGGCGTGAGGCGAGCGCCCCCGACCGTCGTAGTCCTCTGACATAGTGTGACCAGTGTTGGTGGGGTACCGGCGGCCGAGGACGGAGCGAACGATGAGCATCATTCCCGAATCCGAGTGGGAGCAGTTCACCGTCGACCGGCTCGGCGAACATAACTGGCAGCCGCTCAAGGGGCAGGATATCGCGCCCGGAACGGAATCGGGGCGCACGTCGTGGGAGGATCTGGTGCTCCCGGATCGGCTGCTGGCCGCGATGCGCGAGCTCAATCCCGTTGTTCCGGCTGAATATCTGGTGCAGGCGCAGGCGGCTATTCTTGCGCCGCAGTCGCAGGACCCGATGGCCGAAAACTATCGGCTGCATCAGATCGTCACCACGGGCTATCGTGGCATCACCTATGTCGATCATCAAGGGCTGGAACAGAATCCGACCATCAGGGTGGCCAGTCAGCGGCCTGATGAGAACGAACTGCTCGCCGTCCAGCAGGTCACCATCCGCAACCGTGAATATCATCGACGCTTCGATGTGGTGTTGTACCTCAACGGATTACCGGTCACGATCATCGAACTCAAACAGGCCGGGATGGCCGGAGCGACGGTGGCGGCGGCGCACGCCCAGCTGCAGACGTACCTGCGTGAGTTCCCGATGGCGTTCCGGTTCGCCGTCGTCACCGTGATCAGCGACGGAGTCACCGCCCGTTACGGAACGCCGTTCACGCCGTTCGAGCATTACGCACCGTGGAACGTCGATGATGACGGGAAACCGATCACGACGGTCGCTGCCGACGACGATGACGTCGGCATCGAACTCGAATGGCTCATCGACGGCGTCTTCAATCCCGAACGGTTCGTGCAGCTGCAACACAACTTCGTAGCGTTCGATGCCGGCGCCGACGGGTATGTGAAACGAATTGCCAAGCCGCACCAGTACTTTGCTGTCACCAAAGCCGTCGGCAATACGGTGGTGGCGGCCGAGAGCACCGGTAAGGCCGGAGTCGTCTGGCACACCCAGGGGTCGGGCAAGTCGATGGAGATGGAACTGTACGCCCACCTCGTCGCCAAACAACCAAAGCTGAAGAACCCCACCATCATCGTCGTCACCGACCGCCGCGACCTCGACGGGCAACTGTTCGACACCTTCAACCGGTCCCGGCTGCTCGGCGAGTCACCGGTCAAGATCGGCACCCGCGACCAACTGCGGCACGAACTGGCCGACCGCACCACCGGCGGCATCTACTTCACCACCCTGCAAAAGTTCGGCCGCACAAAGGAAGAACGCGACGCGGGCTCCGACCACCCATTGCTCACCGACCGCCGCAACGTCATCGTCATCGTCGACGAGGCGCACCGCAGCCACTACGACGACCTCGACGGGTACGCCCGCCACCTCGCCGATGCCGTTCCCAATGCCACGCTCATCGCATTCACCGGAACTCCGATCTCGTTGGCCGAGCGCAACACCCGCGACGTGTTCGGGCCGTACATCGATATCTACGACCTGACCCGCGCAGTCGACGACGGTGCCACCGTACCTGTGTATTTCGAGCCGCGACTGATCAAAGTATCACTGGCGCAGCAGATCACCGAGGACGACCTCGACCGTGCCGCTGACGAGGCGACCCGTGGTCTCGACGACGTCGAACGTGCCCAGATCGAAAAGTCCGTCGCCGTCATCAACGCGGTATACGGTGCGCCACAACGACTCACAGCACTTGCCGCCGATATCGTCGCACACTGGGAAACCCGGTCGAAGGCGATGCTGCCATTTATCGAATCCCCGGGGAAAGCGCTCATCGTCGGCGCGACCCGCGACATCTGTGCCCGGCTCTACGACGAGATCGTCGCGCTGAAACCGGACTGGCACAACGGTTCTGAATCCGCCGGCGTCGTCAAGGTCGTCTACTCGGGGTCTGCGAAGGATCAGGAACCGATCAGCAGGCACGTGCGCCGCGACGCACAGAACAAGGCCATCCAGAAACGCCTCAAAGATCCCGACGACCCGCTGCAGATCATCATCGTCAAAGACATGCTGCTCACCGGATTCGACGCGCCGCCGCTGCACACCCTGTACCTCGACCGCCCACTCAAGGGCGCGCTGCTCATGCAGACCCTCGCACGCGTGAACCGCACCTTCCGCGGCAAACCCGCCGGCCTGCTAGTCGCCTACGCACCGCTCGCGGAGAGCCTGAATGCGGCGCTGGCCGAATACACCGACACCGATCAGCAGACCAAACCCGTCGGCAAACGCATCGACGAGGCTGCCGGACTGGCTCGCGAAACGCTTGCCCGCATCGACGCGCTGTGCGCCGGATATGACTGGCGCAAGGTGGTCAGAAGCGGTGGCAGCAATCCGTGGATGCGGGCCACCCGAGGACTGGCCGACCATCTGCTCGCCCCCGACACTCCGGGCGTCGAGATCGACGGACAACCTAAGTCGGCGGCGGTCCGATACCGCGAACTCGCCGGAAACCTCGCCCGCGCCTGGGCGCTCGCCGGTGGCGATCAATCGCTCGCCGAACTGCGCCCCGACATCAAGTTCTACGAAGAAGTGCGCGTATGGATGGGCAAAATCGAGGCCAACAGGCGTCAGGCCGAGGGCAAGCCCATCCCCGAGGACATCCGCCGACTGCTGTCGCGGCTGGTCGCCGACTCCACCGCATCCGGGGAGATCGTCGACATCTACGAGGCCGCCGGCCTGCCCAAACCGTCGCTGAACGACCTCACCCCCGACTTCGAGGCCAAGGCGCGGTCGGCGGCCAATCCGCACCTCGCGATCGAGGCGTTGCGCGCCACCCTCACCGAAGAATCACGCCGCGCCACCCGCAACAGCCTGGTGCGGCAACGAGAATTCTCCGACCGCATCACCGAACTGATGCGCCGGTACACCAATCAACAGATCACCTCCGCCGAGGTGATCGCCGAGCTGATCGCGATGGCCCACGACATCGCCGCCGAAGGCAATCGGGGACAGAGCTTCAACCCGCCGCTCTCGGACGACGAGCTGGCGTTCTTCGACGCCGTCGCCGCCAACAGATCGGCCGTCGAACTACAGGGCAACGACGTCCTGGCCGACATCGCCCGCGAACTGGTCCGAATCATGCAGCGAGACACCAAATACGACTGGACCGTCCGCGACGACGTCCGCGCCAAACTTCGCTCATCGGTCAAACGGGTGCTCGTCAAGTTCAAGTACCCGCCGGACAAGCAGCCCGAGGCCATCAGGATCGTCATCGAGCAGATGGAGGCACTGGCCCCCGCGTATGCGGCGAGTCACGCCGGTCGTTCGTCCTAAACCCCACCGCTGCGGCCCGGCATCACAATAATTGCGATGCCGGGCGCTATCGGTGGGGTTTAGAACGGGATCAGGACGCCCACTCGATGAAACCGATCTGCACATGCCGGGTCGAGGCGACGATGGTGCCGCCGTCGTCGCCGCTGTAGCAGCGCAGGCTCACCGTGTGGTTGCCGGGCGGCAGCGGCTGGGTGGCGAGGGTGATCGACCGGCCGCGGGTGGACCTGTCGCCGAGCTGTTTGATGGGGTCGTAGCTGCCGATGTACTGCGGGGCCACCTGCACGGTGAGGCCGCACAGTTTGCGGCCCTCGGGCAGGTTGATGGCGCTCATGTAGATGCGGCCGTGCGACGCCCAGGCCCGCACGATCGGCCTGGACTTCTTCACCACCGGCTTCTTCACCACCGGCTTGGGGGTCTCCTTCTCGGCGGGCGGCTTCTGGGTGGCCGGCTTGTCGGTGGTTTCCGCACTGGGTACCGCCGCCGCGTCGGGAGCGGTAATGGCACCACCGAGAAGCCCGCTGAGACCCGCCGTGACAGCGACCGCCACGGCGATGCGGCGGGTAGTGGACACGGTGGAGGGTTGCGAGGTGTTTTTCACGCGCATACGCCGCATTGTGCCGTAGTTCGCAGCAGAATGCTCGCGCAGGCTTGTGCCGGACCCGGTAACTCAGCGGGCGGAAGGTGCAGTCGGAACAGGGGCCGGTGCCACTACGGGGGTCGGTGCTGCCCGGGTCGGGGAGGGCCGGACGGGGACGATCGGTGTGCCGCCGGCGGCGATGGCGCGGATGGAGGTGAGCGCCTCGTCGCCGTACAGGCCGGGGCAGTCGGTGTGGTTGAGGTCGCTGTGAGCGGCGATCGTCGGTACGTCGGCGACACTGCCCGCCGCGAACTTGCTGTCGGCGAAGTAGCGGGCCTCGAGGGCGGAGGTGCCGACCGGTGACAGCCTCGCCAGGCCCAGGCGCCAGCGCAGGAAACGGCCGGTGGCGGAGACCATCTGCGCGGTCGGCGCAGCCTCGTTGAGGTCGCCGATCATCGCCAATCCGAGTGTCGACCGGTTGAACCCGCCGGTGTGGTTGCCTTCCACGTTGCGGCCCAGACCGCCGTAGGCGCCTTCGAAGATCTGCCCGTACTTGTCGACGAGCACGTTGTAGCCGATATCGCACCAGTTGAGGACCTGTGCGTGATACGCGTAGATGCCGCGGACGATCTCGGCGGACTGCTGGGGCGTGTAGTCGTTGGATCCGGCGGTGTGGTGGACGACCGCCCCCTTGAGCTGGGGACTGTAGCGGGGCCGTGAGCAGCGGATTCTCTCGTCGGCACCCCACTGGGCCCGCGAGATCACCTTCGGACCACCGGCCAGCGACGTCAGCACCGACGATCCGATCGACAACAGGCCCCGCGGCGTGATCACCGTCGCGCGGACCGCCGACAGCACGGTGTCGACGAGCGTCGCGATGATCGAATCGGACGATCCGATGCCCAGCTGGGTGAGCAGCCCGCTCTGCGTCTCGGCTGCGGGGATGGCTCTGCGGCTCCTGGTGAGCAGGACCTCGGCAGCCTTCGCGTCGCCCACCCAGAGCGGTTCGGTGCCGCCCACGTACTTCTGGCGCCGCCGTTCTCCCGGTCCCGGGCTGCCCGCACTGTCGACGGTGTCGAGCTCGGTCCACGGGCCCCATCTGCCGGTCTTGTCCTGGACCCGCAGGTAAGGGGTGGCGTCGATGGGTTTGTCCCAGGTCAGCGCCACCATCTTGAGGGGCTTTCCGTTGTTGGCGATGCGTTGCACAGCGGCGCCGACGGGTCGGCCGTCGGCCATCCGCGGCGAGACCACCGGCATCCTCGCCGCCGTGTCCGAGCCCGGGGCGACCGTTTTCGGTGATCGCTTCGCCGTTGGCGTTTTCGTGGGCGGCTTCTTGTTTGTGGGAGACCGTTTTGCCGGGGCGTCCTTTGCGGGTGTGGTCTTCGGCGGTGAACGCCTTGTCGGTGCCGTCCTTGTCGAGGTCGTCTTGGTCGGTGTCGTCTTGGTCGGCGCGGTCTTCGCAGGTGCCGGCTTGGCCGGTGTGATCTTCGAGCTGGGCACGGGGTTCACGGTCCGCGGCGCCGGGGTTCTGACGACTTCGGTGTCCGGCAACGACCCCCTCGGCGGTGCCGATGATTCTCGTGTCGGCGGTGCCGATGGTTCTCGTGGCGGTGCCGGGGCCGTGCGTCCGGTCTCCGGGTCGGGGAACAGTGCCGGATCGATCGTCGGCAGCTTGATCCCGAGGTCGGCGAGGCCCGATGTGGCGATGTCGAGGGCGTAGGTAGGGAGGTCGGCCAGGGAGATCTCCTCGACCGATGTCATGCCGGCGGTGTTCGTGCGATCGACCGGGACGGGATCGGCTCCGAAGTAGGTGACCGCGAACGGGCTCGCGACGGCCAGCGCGGCGACGATCGCGAGCACGATCGGTGGCTTGGTTCTGGGGTATCGCACGGTGAGTCTCCTGCCGGGTCATGCGGCGTCGCCGACCGTGTACATCCTGTGCGCCTGCTGTGCCCTGTGGTGTGAGCGACGCGCCGTTCAGATGAAACTCGTGATGCTGTTGTTATCTAGTGGGGTTATCGTTATCGCGAGAGATTCACTATGGTCACTACAGTCTCATTCGCAACATTAGTCACATGAGTCACGGCTGGTCTCCCGCTGCAACGGCTTCGCGGCGGGTGACCTGCCCGTGTACGCACCCACTGCTACGAACCACATGCGGGGGTAACCCGAGGGGAGTCCGGCGGTCATGCCACGTCTGAGAATGTTCACGACCGGCACCCGGCCACGGGATGCACGCAAGCGCAGGCTGTCGTTGACGGCGCTGGGCCTGGCGCCCGTGATCGTCGCCGGCGGTCTCGTGCTCGGGACCGGATTCGACTCGGCCGACGACGTCGAACTCGCCGCCAACGGCCCGGTGACCTTGATCGGTCACGGTCACGGTCATGGCCGTGGTCTGGGGCAATGGGGTGCGTACGGCTATGCGAAGAAGGGCTGGTCTGCAAGCAGGATCCTGCGCCATTTTTACGGCGGCACCACCGCGGGGAAGGCGGACAGGTCCGAGATCGACGTCATTCTGACGAATCGGGGCTCGGTTTCTGTGCGTGCGGTCGCCGGAATGCGGGTCGGCGGGCAGACCGTCGCCCCCGGACAGGCGGTGAGCCTGGCCGGGGGCACAGCGAACATCACCAGCGGCTGCGGTGGGCCGATCGTACGATCCGTGCGGGCCACCTTCGTCGAACCGCTGCATGCCGGACCGAGCAGGCCGGCCGGGGAGATCCTCACCTTCTGCGGCTCGGGCGCCAAGTATCGCGGCGCGCTGGGCTTCGCGGGCGGGCGCGTGGTCAACCGTGTGCACATCGACGACTACGTCAAGGGTGTCCTGCCGAAGGAGATATCCCCCGGCTGGGCCGACGGCGGTGGCGCCGAGGCCATCAAGGCGCAGGCCGTGGCCGCACGCACCTACGCGCTCGCCGCGCTCGCCGACGGCAAGAGAATCGACGACACCCAGAACTCGCAGGTCTACGGCGGTGCGTCCGTCGAGGATCGGCGTACCAACGCCGCGGCCGACGCGACCGCCGGGCAGGTCCGGCTCGCTGCGGGCAAGCCGGCGTTCACCGAGTTCTCGGCGTCGACGGGCGGCTACACCGCAGGCGGGCAGTTCCCCGCGGTCGAGGACAAGGGCGACGTCATCTCGCCGTCGCACAACTGGACCGTGACGCTGAGTCCCAACACCATCGGCGGCGCCTTCGGCGTGGGTGCCCTGCGCTCCTTCGAGGTGATCGAGGCCAACGGACTGGGACCGAACTGGGGCCGCGCCGTGAAGGTGCGGGTGGTCGGCTCGGCCGGCAGCGTCGTCGTGACCGGCGAGGATGCCCGCACCACGCTGGGCCTGCGGTCGTCGTTCTTCGCGATCAAGGGGCAGACGAGCAAGCCGAGGATTGTCGCACCGCCGCGCGGCGGCGGATCGGATCTCGGCATCCTCGAAACCATCTTCGACGAGCTTCTGCCTGGTGCGGCGCAGCTGCTCGAGGTGGGCACGCAGCTGATCAACGGCAGATTCGACGACCTCGGCGGCCTCACCGGGGTACTCGGACGGGCGATCGGCATCCCCAACCTCACCCCCGACGGTCAGGGCGTCATCGCGTTGTTCCAGCGCGGCATGATGTTCTTCTCCGCCGACACCGGAGTCCACGCGCTGGCCGGGCGTGCTCTCGCCGACTATCTGAGCAAGGGCGGGGTACCGGTCGTCGGCTTCCCCCGATACGATGCCCTGCGCTGATCCCGGCAGCGCATGGGGCGCGTTCTGCTTATCCTCAGGTTCGGTCCGATAGGCTGAGCACTCGTGGCATCGAGTAATGAGTACGACCTGTTCGTGGTGGGATCAGGGTTTTTCGGACTGACGATCGCGGAACGGGCGGCAACCCAGCTCGGCAAACGGGTCCTCGTCGTCGAACGGCGGCACCACATCGGGGGCAATGCCTACTCGGAGGCCGAGCCGGAGACCGGCATCGAGATCCACAAGTACGGTGCGCACCTGTTCCATACCTCCAACAAGCGGGTGTGGGATTACGTGCGGCAGTTCACCGACTTCACCGGCTACCAGCACCGGGTGTTCGGGCTGTACCGGGGGCAGGCCTATCCGCTGCCGGTGGGCCTGGGCCTGATCAGCCAGTTCTTCGACAAGTACTACAGCCCCGACGAGGCACGCGCACTGATCGCCGAGCAGGCCGGCGAGATCGACACCGCCGACGCCCAGAACTTCGAGGAGAAGGCGATCAGCCTGATCGGCCGGCCGCTGTACGAGGCGTTTTTCAAGCACTACACCGCCAAGCAGTGGCAGACCGACCCCACCGAGCTGCCCGCCGGCAACATCACCCGGCTGCCGGTGCGCTACAACTTCGACAACCGCTACTTCAACGACACCTACGAGGGGCTGCCCGTCGACGGGTACACCGCGTGGCTGGAGAAGATGGCCGCCGACGAGAAGATCGAAGTGCGGCTGGACACGGACTGGTTCGACGTCCGCGACGACCTGCGGGCCGCGAGCCCGGACGCGCCGGTCGTCTACACCGGGCCGCTGGATCGCTACTTCGACTACTCCGCGGGCCGGCTCGGCTGGCGCACACTCGATTTCGAGACCGAGGTGCTCGATACCGGTGACTTCCAGGGCACGCCGGTGATGAACTACAACGACGCCGACGTCCCGTACACCCGCATCCACGAGTTCCGGCACTTCCATCCCGAACGCGATACCTACCCGGCCGACAAGACAGTCATCATGCGTGAATACAGCCGCGCCGCAGGCGAATCCGACGAACCGTACTACCCGATCAACACCCCGGACGATCGCACGATGCTGTCGGCCTACCGCGACCTGGCCAAGGGCGAAACCGTCTCGGCGAGAGTTCTTTTCGGTGGTCGCCTGGGCACCTACCAGTATCTGGACATGCACATGGCCATCGCCAGTGCGCTCACCATGTTCGACAACACCCTCGCGCCGCACCTGCGTGACGGCGCGGCGCTGGTGGGGGGCGCATGAGTGAGGTGACAGGTTTGGGAGCCGCGACTCACCGGACCCTTCGAGACGCCTCGCCTAGCGGCTCGGCTCCTCAGGGATCAAGAAGGTGGCCGTCAACTGTCGGTGTTGCGGTTCTTCGGGGGTCAAGAAGGTGGCCGTCGACTGTCGGTGTTGCGGTTCTTCGGGGGTCAAGAAAGTTGGGGACACATCTTGATCCCTGTTTGCAAGGCGCGGGAAGGTCGGGGACACATTTTGATCCCCGAGGCCGATGCGAGGAACGAGCGAGGGTCACGAGGGGTCCGGTGACCCTGCCGCATGACGTAACCAGCCCGAGGAAGAAGGAGTTTGCGAACCGATGAGCAAGGCGAAATCCCTTCTGCAGCGGGTCATCTTCCCACGTCCCGGCGAACCCGTCGACGTGCGGTCGCTGTATCTGGTGGAGGACGAGCGGAACTCGCGAAGGGCGCACTCACCGAGCCGTACTTCCGTTGTGCTGGGCCCGGATTCGCAGGTCAGCTTCGAGGCGTACTTCAACGCCTTCGCCGCCGCCTACTGGCGACGGTGGTCGATCCTGGAGTCGGTGGTGCTGCGCGTGGAGGTGATCGGCACCTGCCGGATCGACCTGTACCGCTCCAAGTTCGACGGTGCGCGCATCGGTATCGGCGGCGAACTGATTCCTGTCGACGAATCCGGCCGCGGCAGCATCGAACTCGAAGTCGACCTCGGCCCGTTCGAGGACGGCGGCTGGATCTGGTTCGACCTCACCACCGACACCGACACCGAAATCGTCTCCGCCGGATGGTATTCGGCGATCGAGGCACCCACCCCCGACGAGGAGACCAAACGGGTCACCGTCGGCATCCCCACGTTCAACCGGCCCACCGACGCCGTCGCCGCACTCGCCGCGCTCACCTCCGACCCGCTCGTCGACGCAGTCGTCGACGCCGTGCTGATGCCCGATCAGGGCACCCGCAAGGTGGTCGACGAACCCGGCTACACCGACGCCGCCGCCGCGCTCGGCGACCGGCTGCACATCTTCGACCAGGGAAACCTCGGCGGCTCAGGCGGATACGCCCGCATCATGTACGAGGCGCTGCGCCTGACCGACAGCCCGTACGTGCTGTACATGGACGACGACATCGCCATCGAACCCGACTCGATCCTGCGGGCCCTGGCGCTGTCGCGATTCGCCAAGTCCCCCATGCTCGTCGGCGGTCAGATGCTCAATCTGCAGGACCGCAGTCACCTGCACTGCATGGGTGAGGCCATCGACCGGCACACCTTCATGTGGACGGCGGCACCGTTCGTCGAATACGACCACGACTTCGCCAAATACCCACTGCGCGACCGTGATAACTCCAAGAATCTGCACCGGCGCATCGATGTTGAGGGCAACGGCTGGTGGATGTGCATGATCCCCCGCGAATGCGCGGAGAAGATCGGCCTGCCGATGCCGCTGTTCATCAAGTGGGACGACTGGGAATTCGCCTTGCGCGCAGCCAAAGCCGGCTATCCGACGGCGACGGTGCCGGGCATTGCGATCTGGCACATGGCGTGGAGCGACAAGGACGACGCCATCGACTGGCAGGCCTACTTCCATCTGCGCAACCGCCTCGTGGTCGCCTCCATCCATCACGACGGTCCGATCGGCGGCATTCTGCAGTCGATGGCCAAGGCGACCGCCAAACATCTGCTGTGCCTGGAGTATTCGACGGTCGCCATCCAGAACGAGGCGATCCGCGACTTCCTCGCCGGCCCCGACCACATCCGCAGCCTGCTGCCCACCGCGCTGCCCAAGGTGGCGGCGATGCGCAAGGAGTTCCCCGACGCCGTCGTGCTGCCGTCGGCGCAGGACCTGCCGCGCACCAGCGGCGAGGCCACCCATCTCGGAGTCAACGAACCGAAGAACCCGATCGCCAAGGTGAAGGCCCTGGCCGGGGCGGTGCGCAACAATCTGCGTCCGGCCGATCCCCGTCACCACGAGGTGCCGCAGGCCAACTACCCGCCCATCGAGGCGCGATGGTTCAGCCTCGGCCGCGTCGACGGCGTGACCGTGACCACAGCCGACGGCCGTGGGGTGGTCTACCGGCAGCGTGATCGTGACAAGATGATCGCGCTGGCCCGCGAGTCGGCGGCGCTGGTGAAAGAGGTCAAGGACCGCTTCCCCGAGATGCGCGAGGCCTACCGCCGCGCGCATGCGGACCTGACGAGCAAGGAGAGCTGGGCGAATGTCTTCGGAATCGACTGACCTGGGAGCCCCGACAGGGGAAGCGGCCGTCCTGGTCGGTATTCAGTCGGCGCTGGCGCACCGGCCGGGTGTCCGGGAGTCCGCCCGCGGACTGTCCCATTTCGGTGAGCACTCCCTCGGCTGGCTCGCGATCGCCGGAGCGGGCGCTGCGCTCGCGCACGTGAAAGGCGATCACGCCGCACGTCGCCGCTGGATCGAGGCCGGTGTCGGCGCGTTCGGTGCGCACGCCGCGTCCGTCGTCATCAAACGGGTGGTGCGCAGGCCCCGACCGAACCATCCCGATATCGAGATCGGTGTGGGCACCCCGTCCAAGCTGAGCTTCCCGTCCTCGCACGCCACGTCGACGACGGCCGCCGCGATCCTGATCGGCCGGGCCGCGGGTCTGCCGCCCGCCGCGCTGCCCGCGGTGCTGGTGCCGCCGATGCTGCTGTCGCGGCTGGTCCTGGGCGTGCACTATCCGACCGATGTGCTGGCCGGGGCCGGAATCGGAGCGGTCAGCGCAGCGGCCGTGGTCGCAGGTGACAGACTGTTCCCGGACCGATCGGGTGCGCCCACCGAGTGACTCGCGCACCGAACGCGGAGAGACAGACCCAGCAGTGAATCGCCCGCACCGTCGCGGGCATGGAGTGAGACGAGCATTTCGATGAGCGAGGAACCGATCGAGCACGGCCCCCAGCTCGGCCCGCCGAAAAACTTGGCGACCGGACTGGTGAAGGCGTTGCGGCCCCGGCAGTGGGTCAAGAACGTCCTGGTCCTCGCCGCACCGATGGCCGCGGGCACCGACGTGCTCACCGACGGCGCCACCATGCTGCGGGTGCTCATCGCATTCGTCGCGTTCTGCCTGATCGCCTCGGCCACCTACCTGATCAACGATGCCCTCGACGTCGAGGCCGACCGTAACCATCCGACCAAGCGGTTCCGGCCGATCGCGGCGGGAGTGGTGCCGCAGAAGCTGGCATTCGTGCTTGCGGCGGTGCTCGCGCTCGCGGCGATCGGTATTTCGTTCCTGGCGAACTGGCAGACAGCGGTCACCATCGCCGTCTACTTCGCCATCCAGCTCGGTTACTGCTTCGGCCTCAAACACCAGGCCGTCATCGACATCTGCATCGTGTCGTCGGGCTTCTTGATCCGGGCCATCGCCGGTGGTGTGGCCGCGCAGCTGCCCGAGGGTCTGTCGCGCTGGTTCCTGCTGGTCATGGCATTCGGATCGCTGTTCATGGCGGCCGGCAAACGCTACGCCGAACTCGTGTACGCCGAGCGAACCGGCGCCAAGATCCGCAAGTCGCTGGAGTACTATACCGCTACCTACCTGCGGTTCGTGTGGACGCTGTCGGCGACGTCGGTGGTGCTCTGCTACGGCCTGTGGGCGCTGGACACCGGCCCCGGCGGTAGCCACGGCGACAACGTCTTCTACTCGATCTCCATAGTCCCGTTCACCGTCGCGATCCTGCGGTACGCGGTCGACGTCGACGGCGGTGCCGCGGGCGAACCCGAAGAGATCGCCCTGGGCGACCGCATCCTGCAGTTCTTGGCGGTTGCCTGGATCATCTGCGTGGGTGTGGCGGTTTATGCGTTCTGAGAGACGAACACGGCGTTCTGAGAAAACAGCCCCACCGGCGGCGAGCCTTGCCGACCTGTTCGGCGACGACGAGGATCGCGACACCGGGGTGACCGCCCGCATCAAGGGGCTGGGCGCACGGCAGTGGGTGAGCGCGGTCAGCTTCGCCGTCGGCGCGATCGGGGTCACCGTCTTCTTCGCGATCGGTGCCTGGCAGCGCAGGTGGATCGCCGACGACGGCCTGATCGTCCTGCGTACCCTGCGCAACCTGTTCGCCGGCAACGGCCCGGTGTTCAACGCGGGCGAGCGGGTCGAGGCCAACACATCCACCGCGTGGACGTATCTGCTGTGGTTCTGGGCGTGGATCACCGACGGCCAACTCGAGTACGTGGCGCTGTGGGTGGCGCTGGTGCTGTCGGTGACGGCCATCCCGCTAGCCATGTACGGCACGGCCCGGCTGTACGCCGACCGCATCGGGCGTGACCGATCGTCGGCGGCTCCCGGCTGGACGCTGCTGCTGCCGCTGGGCGCGATCGTCTACATCGCGGTGCCACCGGCCCGCGACTTCGCGACCAGCGGCCTGGAGAACGGGCTGTGCATCTTCTGGATCGCGGCGCTGTGGTGTCAGTTCGTGGCGTGGGGCAGACGCGGCCGGTCGAGCGAAGCGAGGGGGGATATTCGCAGCGCCTCGGGACGCACCAATAGCCCGGCCACACTGGGGCTCGCGTTCACCGCGGGCCTTGCCCCACTGATCCGCCCCGAACTGGCCGTGCTCGGCGGGCTGGTGCTGCTGGCGATGGTGGCCGCACCTGCGTCGTGGCGGCTACGCGCCGGGATCGTCGTCGTCGCCGGCGTGCTGCCCGTGGGCTACCAGATCTTCCGGATGGGCTATTACGCCCTGCTCGTACCCAACCCGGCAGTCGCCAAGGACGCCAGCGGCTCCAAGTGGGCGCAGGGCTTCGACTACGTCGGCAACCTGTTCTCGCCGTACCTGCTGGTGCTGCCGCTGATCCTGCTGATCGTCGTCGCCGTGGTGCTCGGCGTCGACGGCCGGCTGGTGCGCGGCCCGGTACAAGGTGAGGTCACCGGATTGCGGGAGCGGGCGGCCGGCTGGTCGGCGCGGCTGCAGTCGCCCACGGGGGTGACCGTGACCGTCGTCGTGGCCGGCGCCATCGGTGCCGTGTACTGGATGCGGCAGGGCGGCGACTTCATGCACGGCCGGGTGCTGCTCAACCCGATGTTCACGCTGCTGCTGCCGCTGATGACCGTGCCGGTGACGATCCCGGCGAGTTGGTCGCAGTTGCGCGGCACCGCCGGAGCGCCCGCCGCACGCCGGGCCAGGATCCGCGTCGGCGGGGCCGTGGCGCTCGCGGCGATCTGGGTCGCGACCCTCGTGTGGGGCTGTCTGTACCACTCGACGGTCCTGCCGAACGCCGGCACGAGCATCGGCCGCAGCGGCATCGTCGACGAACGTCGCTTCTACGTCACCAACATGGGCATCCAGAACCCGGTGACAGCGGAGGACTATCTCGACTATCCGCGCATGCGGGCGATGGCCCGGCGGATCGAGGAGTACCGCGGGCAGGGCGGGGTCATCCTGCCGTCGTCCGACTACGACGACTGGTACGTCGCGCCGCTGCCCGACTCGACGCCGGAGGCCAAGCGCAAGCTGACCGTCTACTTCCTCAACCTGGGAATGACGAGCATGAACGCGCCGCTCGACGTGCGCGTCGTCGACCAGATGGGGCTGGCCTATCCGCTCGCCGCGCACACCGAACGACTCATCGACGGCCGCATCGGGCACGACAAGAACCTGCGGTCGGAGTGGGTGGTCGCCGAGGCCAGGGCGGTGTCGAAGAAGCCGGAACTGCCCAGCTACCTCGACGAGGACACCGTCGCCGAGGCCAAGGTGGCGCTGACCTGCCCGGAGACCAAGGAGCGTTACCGCTCCTATGAAGGCACCTGGACGTGGGACCGGTTCGTCGACAACCTGAAGAACGCCTACCGCTTCAACGGCTACCGCATCCAGCGTGAGCCGAAGTACGAGATCCTGCGCTGCGGGCTGACCCCGCCCAGCCCTGGGAACTGAAGAACAGCGGAACTGAAGAACACCGGACTGAAGAACACCGGACTGAAGAACACCGGGAAACTGACAACACCGGCAACTGAGACCACGGCCGGCTGAGAATCTGCGAATGATGCCGCCGAACAGTTGTGTCTTCGTATCTCGAATCGGTAACGTTCGCGGGGACACTGACGACAGTCCCACTGTGAGTCGGCTGAACAGCAGATGTGATCGCTATGAGATAGTGATACAGATCACACCGTTTGTCAGCCTGCCCGGCTTGCAATAGGCTCGCCAACCGATGCATGCACGCAGATGTGCAGCGATCTATGTGGTGAGCGCCGCTGTCGCATAAGCAGGGTGGCGGGGTCATCGGTACACCACCGATGCCCGGTCCCGAAATGAGGAGTAGTAGTCGATGCGCGAAGGTGCAGAAAAGCACACGGGGCGCCGTAAAGGCCGGTCCCGCCTACTTGTGGGCTTGCTGTCGTTGGCCACAGCGGTAGGGCTGGTCGGCGTAACCGCAGGTGAGGCCGGCGCCAGGATCAACGACACCCCTCTGTTCAAGGAATACCGCATCAACAGCTGCGGGATGCCGAACTTCACCAGCGGTCCCTGGAAGAACAAGTCGGCCGGTGAGGCCGACGGCGTGAAGGTCCGCACCTGGAAGAAGCAGGGCAACTACAAGACCGTCATCCTCCTCGACGGCATGCGCGCCGAATACGGCTACAGCGGCTGGGAGATCAACACCAACGTCCAGAAGCTCGTCAACGCCGGCGTCAACGTCGTCCAGCCGGTCGGCGGCCCGGCCAGCTTCTATGCCGACTGGGATGCCCCCTCCAACTTCAACGCCCAGCCGTTCACTTACAAGTGGCGCTGCGTCATCACCAGGAGCCTCATCCGCACGCTCGATGCCAACGGCTTCCGTGTGGGCAACGGCAAGTACGCCATCATGGGCCTGTCCTCCGGTGGTGGTGCCGCACTGACCATCGCCGCCCAGAACCGGCAGAACTTCGACCGCGCCGCCTCGCTGTCCGGCTACAACTGGATGACCGCCCCCGGCATGCGCACCGCGATCCGGCTGTCGATGCTTGACATCTCGCCCTCGCCGTTCAACGTCGACTCCATGTTCGGACCGCCCTGGAGCCCCCGCTGGCGCAGCAATGACGCCGCCTGGAATATCCAAGGCCTGCGCGGCATGAAGGTGTACGTCGGTTCCGGAAACGGCATCGTCGGTCAGCACAGCTTCGACGGTGGCAGCAGCTCCATGAGCCTGTTCAACGACGTGTTCAAGGGAGCGCCGCTCGAGCTGCTCTCGTTCACCCAGACCAAGGCGTTCGAACTGTTCGCCAACCTCAACGGAGTCCCCGTCATGAGCAGTTACGCGATGGGCACCCACTCGTGGGGCTACTGGCAGGACATGGTCTGGGACGCCAAGAACCGCGGCTTCTTCAGGTAGCACCGCCGCGCCTCTCGTCTGAAATCCCCCGATCCGTTCGCGCGGATCGGGGGATTTTTTCGTGTATCGGTGTCACAAGAGCATCACAAATCACATTGATCACATGCGACACAGCGTGGCGGGGGTGCGTTGTCGGCCTGGGCAGTGTATGAAACACCTGAGACATTTGTGGTCAGTGGTGCAAATGTGACTTATGTGTTCGTGCCCGGCGGAGGAGATCAGCGATGTGGCAAACGGCGCGCGGTACCAACGGCAGTAGCGGTGCCTGCGGTGATGACGGCATCGGTAACCGGGCGGCGCGGCGTGGCGCCGGCCGGGCTTCGGGACGTACGAGGGTCGCCGCGGCTTCCGCGGTCGGTGCGGGTGCTATCGCACTGAGTCTCGTGGCCGGGACGGTACCCGCGGACGCGGCGCCGGCAGCACCCGCACCGGCCAAGGTGACCCCGGCCAGGCCCGCACCGAAACCGGCGCCCCAGGCAGTCCGCAAACCGGCCGCCGAGCCGACGAAGGTGCCCGCCCCGGCGGCAACCACCAACGACCGCGTCAAGGTCACCAACATCTACTGGTACAGCAGTCGCCGGGTGGCGATCTGGGTGTACTCGCCCGCGATGAAGACCAATATCCAGGTGCAGCTGCTGCTCGCCCGCGACTGGTATGCCAAGCCGAACGCCAGGTTCCCGCAGCTGACCATGCTCGACGGCCTGCGCGCCCAGGACAACCAGAGCGGCTGGATCCTCAACACCAACGTGATCGACTTCTACAAGGACAAGAACGTCAACGTCGTCCTGCCCGTCGGTGGTGAGTCGAGCTTCTACACCGACTGGCAGCAGCCCGACCGCGGCAAGCACTACATGTGGGAGACCTTCCTGATGAAGGAACTGCCACCGATCCTGGAGAAGGACTGGCGCTCGACCAAGGTGCGCGGCATCATGGGCCTGTCGATGGGTGGTTCGGCGGCGATGATGCTCGCTGCGCGCAACCCCGGCTTCTACAAGTTCGCGGCGTCGTTCTCCGGCATTCTGCAGTTCACCTCGCCCGGCATGGCCCAGGCCATCCAGTTCGCCCAGAATGACGGTGGCGGCTACGACTCGGAAAAGATGTTCGGCAAGCCGAGCGACCCGGCCTGGCAGGAACATGACCCCTACCTGCTCGCTGACAAGCTGCAGGGCACCAGCCTCTACATCTCGTCGGGCAACGGTGTCATCGGTCCGCACGACCAACCGTCCGACATTCCGCTGCTGGCCACCAACTACGCCGGTGTCGGCCTCGAACTGCTCTCCCGCGTCACCAGCCAGCAGTTCGCCATCAAGCTCGCCGAGGAGGGCGTCGCAGCACGTGTGGTGTACCGGCCGTCGGGCACCCACACCTGGCCGTACTGGCAGTTCGAGATGCAGCAGGCCTGGCCGCAGGCGGCGTCGGCGCTGGGCCTGGCCGGTGACAAGGTCAACTGCGCCGTCTACGGCAACTTCAAGAAGGCCGCCGCCAAGCACAAGAAGGTTCTCGGGAACTGCCTGACACCCGACTACGCGGTGCCCGGTGGCCGGGCCCAGGATTTCTTCGGCGGCCGGATCATCTCCGGACCCAAGGGTCCCAAGATCGTGGTCGGCGCGATCGGCGGCGCTTACTCCGGCGCCGGCGGTCCCGGCGGTCCTCTCGGACTGCCCACCAGTGACGAACTTTCCACGCGCGACCGCAAGGGCCGCTACAACACGTTCCAGCGCGGCAGAATCACCTGGGATGCGAAGAACGGGACGAAGATATTCAGATAGGGGATCTTTCAGATAGGGGATCTTTCAGATAGGGGATCTTCAGCTCAGCGATCTTCGGACAGCGACACGCAAGCGCCTCTCCGGCCGGTTCATCAGGGCCCGCCGGAGAGGCGCTTGTCTGGGTGTGAGGCGCCCAAAAGCCTAAATCTTCGCTGAGGAATTGCGGTGTTTCCGCTGGTGGGGCGTTCCGGCGGCAAGAATCGTCGCCACGCGGTTGTAGCCTGGCCTCTGGCGGGGTGCAAACGCGTGACACAAGAGGAAGTGGCGATGACGACGACGAGGACGATCATTCGGTCGGCGATGCTGGCGGCCGGTGCGGCACTGGTGGCCGGAGCCATGACCGCCTGCTCGGATGATTCGACGGCCTCGGCACCGCTCACCAATAACCAGGTCACCACCACGTCGATGAGGTCGGGAGCCACCGCCGGCACGACGGTCGACAAGATCTCCAGCTCCGAGTCCCGCACCGAGGAGCCCGACGACAACGGGACCGGCGCCGAGAGCACGGGCGCCGAATCCACAGCCGCCGGTGCGGACGAGTCGACCGAGGTGACCAACGCGCCGAGCACCCGGCGCAACAGCGTCCGCAACAACGGTGGCCAGGACAACGGGAACGGGGGAGCCCAGAACGGGGGAGCCCAGAACGGCGGAGCCCAGAACGGCGGGAGCCGGAACACCCCTGCCCAGAACGACGCTGCCACCGAGAGCGTTGCCGCACCCCAGAACGTCAAGCTCACCCCGAAGCAGGAGAACTACCTGCGGGCCCTCAAACGCCAGAACGTCACGTTCATGGGTGACACCGACAACAACGTCGCTCTCACCATGGGCGCGTACATCTGCAGCGAGAAGAAGAAGGGCACCGATCCGGTGACCGTCAAGGCGTATGTGACCGCGTCCGTGGGGCCGGGCACCAATTCCGTCACCGAGGCCAGTGCCAAGGCCGACAAGGTGATCCGGGCCGCGCGCACCGAATACTGTTAGCGAGTCGTCGATGGCCCGCTCGAAAGCGGCACCGCCCAAGCGGCGAGTGCCCAAGTTTCTGCTGTTCCTGGGACTTCTCGCGGTGGTGGCGATTGCCCTCGTCGTCGTCCTGGTGGTCATGCTGCTGAAACCCGGAACCGGTTGGATACCCGAGAATCCGCCCAGTTCACCGTCCACCCCGCGACCGACGGCGCAACCGGCCGACTGTCCCGATGTGCTGACGCTCGTGGTCCCCGGCACCTGGGAGTCGTCCGCCGACGACGATCCGCACAACCCGACGGCCAACCCGAGGTCGCTGCTGCTGAAGGTGTCCGCACCGCTGCAGAAGCAGTTCGAGCAATCGCGCACCGACGTGTACACCGTGCCGTACACGGCGCAGTTCCGGAATCCCACCAATCTGGCCGACCGGCAGATGGACTACAACGACTCACGCAAGCAGGGGTATCAGCGGGCCGCTGCCAAGATGGCCAAGCTCAACCGCGAGTGTCCGTTGACCGGCTTCGTGCTGATGGGTTTCTCGCAGGGTGCGGTCATCGTCGGTGACCTGGCCCAGAGCATTGCCGCGGGTCGTGGACCGATCGCCGCCTCCGATCAGGATCTGGTCCTCGGGGTCGGTCTCATCGCCGACGGGCGGCGCGAGTCCGGCAAGCAGCACGACGTCGGCCCGAGCCCGGACGGTGTCGGTGCGGAGGTGTCGCTCAGCGGTTTCGGCAGCCTCGTCCCCGGCATCACCATGACCGGTGGTCGCGGGGGTTTCGGGGAGCTCGGGGACCGGGTGTACTCGATCTGCGCGTCAGGTGACATGATCTGCGACGCACCGACGGTCACCAATCCGATCAAGGCGATCTCGCAGCTCTCGGGCGCGCTCAACAGCCCGGTCCACGCGATGTACGGAACCACCAGGTACTGGTCGGCCGGCGGCATGAGCGCCACCGACTGGCTGTACGGCTGGGCCGCCAAACGCATCGATGAGGCTCCGGTGCCCGAGCACTACTAGTGCTCGTCAACATCTCCCTTACTCGTGAGTAAGATCACGTGTGACAATGGCTGAGATCCACGCGCCGCCGAAACGTCCCCAAACAGGTGACTCCCGGCAGAGCCACGTCGGGCGCGTGCAAAAATAGCCACGTCGTGCAGACCGGGAAGCGGCCACCACCGTGGTCGTTGCCCCCACCTGGCTGCCCACACATGACGGAGACAATAGAGGAGTTCTCTTGAGCGAGGTCACCACGCCTGAGGGCCTGCGCAAGTTCCGCTTCGGCGCGGGCGGCGAGGGCAACAAAGAGGAGGGTGGTGCGCGCAAGTTCGTCCAGCTCGCCCAGACCGCCGAAGAGTACGGCTACGACACCTTCGCGGTGCCCGATCACCTGGGCAACCAGGTCGGACCGCTCGCCGCGCTCGGCGCTTTGTCGCAGGCCACCGACCGGATCCGGCTGGGCACCTCGGTGCTGGCCAACGGGTGGCGTCACCCCGCGCTGCTGGCCAAGGAGGCCAACACCATCGACGTCCTGTCCAAGGGGCGGCTCGAGCTGGGCATCGGTGCGGGCTGGATGAAAGAGGAGTTCGACAAGGCCGGTCTGGAGTTCGAGAAGCCGGGTGTGCGCATCCGCCGGCTCGATGAGGCGCTGACGATCCTCGACGGCCTGATGCGCGGACAGACGGTCGATTTCGAGGGCGAGTTCTACACCATCAACGGTTTGCAGGGCACTCCGCGCCCGCGCCAGGGTCCGCGTCCGCCGATCGCGGTCGGCGGCGGCGGCCCCAGGATGCTGGCGCTGGCCGCCAAGCACGCCAACATCATCTCGGTGGCCACAGGCACCACTGCCGAGGGCAAGCTGCGGCTGTCGGACATGACGATGGAGAAGACGCTCGAACGGGTCGACCGGATCAGGCAGGCCGCCGGTGACCGGTTCAGCGAGATCGAGCTGAACTGGACGATCGCCACCATCGTGATCACCGACGACCGGGAGGCGACGGCCGAGATGGCCCTGCAGGCGATCGATCAGGGCTACCCGCCGAACATCGCCAAGGACGTCGAGCTGACCGTCGAGGACGTGTTGCAGTCGCCGTACCTGGCGTTCGGGACGTTCGAGCAGATCGCCGACCAGATCCGTGAGGTGCGTCGACGCACGACGATGTCGTACGTCGGTGTGTTCCCCACGCAACTCGACGCGTTCGCGCCGGTGCTGGCGTTGCTGAAGGGCGAATGAGCGTTCCCGGATATTGAGCGGACTCAAGTACGATGTCCGACTGTCGCGAGTAACCTCTGTGGCAGCTTTGACGAAATACGACCTGGCCCCGGCAAGAACGCCGGTTCAGGCCGCTGAACTGGCAATTGATGATACGGAGTCCGTTTCCACTGAGATAACGTTTGCGCTACGGTTGCGTCACTACCAGGTCGCAATTGGTGGGGGCACAGGGAAACCGGTGGTGTAGGGAAATGCAGGGTCGTGCCAACGCCGGTGCGGGGACCGGTGGCACGGCATACGGGGTGGAGACAACAGGTCCACCGGGACCACAGGAGAAGTGATGCTGAACACCGAACTCTCGGAGTTCGTCGATGAGGACGGACATCTCCGGCTACAGGAGAATGTGACGCTCGTCGCCTATGTCGAACGCAACGTACGCGAGCAGGCTGACACGCTGGCGTACAGGTTCATCGACTACAGCCGGGAACGTGACGGCGAACCGCAGGACCTGACCTGGGCCCAGTTCGGTAAACGACTGCGTGCCGTGGCCGCCCGCCTGCAGCAGGTCACCGCGCGCGGCGACCGGGTCGCGATCCTCGCCCCGCAGGGGCTCGAGTACGTGATCGGCTTCTTCGCCGCCCTCTACGCAGGCAATGTGGCCGTGCCGCTGTTCTCGCCCGACGAGCCCGGCCACACCGACCGGCTCGAGGCGGTGCTCGCCGACTGTACGCCCGCCGCGATCCTCACCTCCACCAAGGCGGCGGAGGCGGTGCGCGACTACTTCGCCCCCCTGCCTGCCAAGCAGCGCCCCAGGGTGATCGCGGTCGACGCGGTCCCGGATTCGGTCGGCTCGGGCTGGACCCCGCCGGTCGTCGGCCCCGAACACAACCTCGACACCATCGCCTACCTGCAATACACGTCCGGCTCCACCCGCACCCCCGCGGGCGTCGAGATCACCCACCGGGCCGTGGCCACCAACGTGCTGCAGATCTGCGACACCATCGAGATCAACAAGTCCGCACGTGGGGTCACCTGGCTGCCGCTGTTCCACGACATGGGCCTGCTCACGGTCATCCTGCCCGCGCTCGGCGGCAGCTACATCACCATCATGAGCCCGCAGGCGTTCATCCGCCGCCCCGGCCGCTGGATCAAGGAACTCGCCTCCGCCGACGGCGCCGAGACCTACGCCGCCGCGCCCAACTTCGCCTTCGAGCACGCCGCGCTGCGCGGCCTGCCACGTCCTGGTGAAGAGCTGGACCTGTCCAACGTCATCGGCCTGATCAACGGCTCGGAGCCGGTCACCGTCAGTTCGATGAGGAAGTTCAACGACGCGTTCGAGCCGTACGGGCTGTCCAAGACGGCCATCAAGCCGTGCTACGGCATGGCCGAGGCCACTCTCTTCGTGTCGGCCACCAAGCGCGAGAACGAGGCCAAGGTCGTCCACGTCGACCGCGAGGAACTCAACGCGGGACGCTTCGCGTTCGTCGACGCCGACGCACCGGGTGCGGTCACCCAGGTCTCGTGCGGTCAGGTCGCCCGGGATCAGTGGGCCACCATCGTCGACGCCGACACCGCGACCGAACTCCCCGACGCGCAGATCGGCGAGATCTGGCTGCACGGCGCCAACATCGGCGCCGGCTACTGGGGTAAGGACGACGAGACCCGCGAAACCTTCGACAACCGCCTGGTCACCCGGCTCGCCGAGGGCAGCCATGCCGACGGCGTCCCCGACGACGCCAAGTGGATGCGTACCGGTGACTACGGCGTGTGGGTCGACGGCGAGCTGTACATCACCGGCCGTGTCAAGGACCTGGTGATCGTCGACGGCCGCAACCATTACCCGCAGGACCTGGAGTTCACCGCGCAGGAAACCAGTACCGCGCTGCGTCCGGGGTTCGTCTCGGCGTTCGCCGTACCCGTCAACCAGTTGCCGACCGAGGTATTCGAGTTCGCGGCGAGCGGCCTGACCTACGATCCTGACGACGCGTCGGAGCAACTGGTGATCGTCGCCGAACGCGGGCCTGGTAAACGGACCGATCCGCAGGACGTCGCCGACACGGTCCGCGCCGCGGTCGCCTCCCGGCACGGCGTGATGGTCCGCGACGTGCTGCTGGTTCCGGCCGGTTCGATTCCGCGTACCTCCAGCGGCAAGATCGCCCGCCGGGCCTCGCGTGCGGCGTACATCGACGGCACCCTGCGCGGCGGCTACCAGCAGACCGCTTTCCCCGACGCCCTCGAATGACGTTCGGGGCGCAACGCACCCATGCCGATCACGTCATGTCCTTCACCCGCTTCCGGCACTTCGTCGCCCGACGATGTGCCGGTATGTGAGGCGGTCGCGCCTTGCCGGTCGTCGCGGGGGCCCCGAACAGTAGTCTGGAAGCGATGTCTGAACTGAATACCGACCAGCCGGTAAACCCCTCCGAAGACGCCCAGGCCGACCCCGGCACTCATGACCCCGAAACTCATGACCCAGAAACTCATGACACCGAGACCGCCGGGGGGATGACGGTCGCCGAGCTGCGCGACTGGCTGCGCAGCTGGGTGTCGAAGGCCACCGGGCTGCCCGCCGACCAGATCGGCGACGATCGGCCGATGGACGAGTTCGGCCTGGCCTCGCGCGATGCGGTGACGCTGGCCGCCGACATCGAGGACCGCACCGGCGTGGTGCTCACCGCGACCGTCGCCTACAACCATCCGACCATCGCGATGCTGGCCAAACGCATCATCGAGGGCGATCCGGACGAGGGCAAGGGCGACGACGACCGGTTCTGGGAGCGTGAGCGTGACGCTGCCGACGACATCGCGATCGTCGGTTTCGCCACCCGCTTTCCGGGCGCGGGCCACACCCCCGAGTCCACGTGGGAGGCACTCGCCGCAGGCAGGTCGGGCATCACCGATCTGCCCGAGGACCGCTGGGCCGAGTTCAAGCAGGACCCGAAGCTGGCCAAGATCATCGCCGAGGCCAACGTACAGGGCGGCTACCTCGACGACGTGAAGGCGTTCGACGCCGACTTCTTCCAGATGAGCCCGCGCGAGGTCGAGATGGTCGACCCGCAGCAGCGGCTGGCACTGGAGTTGAGCTGGGAGGCGCTCGAACACGCGCACATCCCTGCCAGCGACCTCAAGGGCACCGACGTCGGCGTCTTCCTGGGCACCTCCACCAACGACTATCAGATGCTCGCCACGATGGGCCTCGGTGACGGTGCCTCCGACACCGCCGCATACGCGCTGACCGGCACCTCGACATCGATCATCGCCAACCGCGTCTCCTACTACTTCGACTTCCGCGGGCCGTCGGTCGCGCTCGATACGGCGTGCTCGTCGTCGCTGGTGGCGGTACATCAGGCGGTGCGCAGCCTGCGCAACGGCGAGTCGACGATCGCGCTGGCCGGTGGCGTCAACATGATCCTCACTCCGGCCGCGAGCCTGGGCTTCGACAGCATCGGCATGATCGCCGCCAACGGCAAGATCAAGACCTTCTCCGCCGATGCCGACGGCATCGGTCGCGCCGAGGGCGGCGGCGTGTTCGTCCTCAAACGTGTTGCCGACGCCCGCCGCGACGGTGACCCGATCCTCGCGGTCATCACCGGCTCGGCCGTCAATTCCGACGGCCGCTCCAACGGTCTGCCCGCCCCCAACCCGGAGGCGCAGGTCGACGTGCTGCGGGCGGCCTACGCCGACGCCGCGCTCGACCCGTCGTCGGTGGACTACGTGGAGGCGCACGGCACCGGTACGGTGCTCGGCGACCCGATCGAGGCCGACGCCCTCGGCCGCGTCGTGGGCCGCGGCCGGCTGCCCGGCAAACCGCTGCTGATGGGTTCGGTCAAGACCAACTACGGCCACATGGAGTCCGCGGCCGGCGCCGGCGCGCTCGCCAAGGTGGTGCTGTCGATGCAGCACGGCGAGATCCCGGCCTCCCTCAACTTCACCGAACCGAACCCGTACATCCAGTTCGCCGCCAACAGCCTGCAGGTCACCACCGAGGCCACCGAATGGCCGCGCTACAGCGGTCACGCCGTCGCCGGCATCTCCGGTTTCGGTTTCGGCGGCACCAACGCCCACATCGTCGTCCGCGAACCCCTCCCCACCGACCTCCTCTTGAAGCCTGAGGAGCCGTCGCGCGACGAAGGAGCCGCCGGGGCCGGCCTTTTGATCCCTGAGGAGCAGTCGCGCGACGAAGGAGCCGACCGCGTCTCGAAGGGTCCGGCGACCGACCTGCCTGACGCCACCATGGCCGACGACACCGATGACGACGACGAATACCTGACCGAAGCCGAACGCGCGATCCTCGCCGCCCAGGCCCGCAAGTCCGAAACCGACACCACCGCAACCGAAAAGGACCCCGCCGAAGGCTTCGCCCCCTGCGCCGCCGAGGGATCCGTTGTCCCGCTGGTGGTCTCGGGCTTCCTCCCGTCCCGCCGCCGCAAGAGCGCCGCCGACATCGCCGACTGGCTGGAAACCGAAGCGGGACAGTCGGCTTCGCTCGTCAGCGTCGGCCGCACCCTGGCCTCCCGCAACCACGGCCGTTCCCGCGCGGTGGTGATGGCCCGGTCCCACGAGGATGCGATCAAGGGCCTGCGCGCGATCGCCGACGGCAAGTCCAACCCGCTCGTGTATTCGGCCGATGCCCCCGACGCGGCGTCGGCGGTGTGGTTGCTGTCCGGTTACGGTTCGCAGCACCGCAAGATGGCCAAGCAGATCTACACCGAGAACCCGGTGTTCGCCAAGTATCTCAACCGCGTCGACGAGTTCATCGACAACGAACTCGGCTACAAGATCGCCGATCTGGTGCTCGACGACGCCGAGGCCTACGGCAGTGAGTCGGCGCAGGTCGCCATCTACGCCATCCAGGTGGCCCTCGCCGACACGCTGCGGCATTTCGGCGCCGAACCCGGTGTGCTGGTGCCGCATTCGATGGGTGAGGCGTCGGCCGCCTACATTTCGGGCGGACTCTCGCTGGAGGACGCGACCCGGGTGATCTGCCATCGTTCGCGGCTGATGGCCGAGGGCGAGGCGGCGCTGACCGAGGACGAGGTCCGCTTCATGGCGCTGGTCGAATACTCGGCCGACGACATCAAGAGCGTGCTGGTGGACTACCCGGATCTGGAGATCTGCGTGTACGCCGCACCCACGCACACGGTGATCGGCGGTCCGCCGGAGCAGGTCGACGCGATCGTCGCGCGCGCCGAGGCCGAGGGCAAGATCGGCCGCAAGCTGCAGACCAAGGGCGCCAGCCACACCTCGCAGGTCGAGCCGATCCTCGGCGAACTGGCCTACGAGATCGCCGGAATCCACCCGCTGCCTTTGGAATACGGCATCTACAGCTCCATCGACCGGGAGGAGTTCTACCGTCCGGGCGGCAAGGCGATCCACGAGGTCGAATACTTCCTCAAGGGTCTGCGTTATTCGGTGTGGTTTGCTCAGGCGGTCGCGAAAACCGTTGAGGTGGGCCACCGTACGTTCATCGAGCTGTCCCCGAATCCGGCTGTGCTCATCTCCGTCGCGGGTACCACGTTCGGTGCGGGTATCCAGAACGCCGAACTCATCGAGACGCTGCGTCGCAAGGAGGACGAGAGCTTCGGCCTCATCAACGCGCTGATGAAGCTGTACGTGCATGGTCATCCCGTGAACGTGGCGTCGCTGTTCGGCGTCGACGGCGCCGACCGTGGCTACGCAGACGTGCCGCGCACCCGGTTCGAGCGCAAGCAATTCTGGCTCACCGCAAGCTATTCGGCGAGCGGCAGCGGTGCGGTGCCGGGCGCGCACGTGGCTCTGCCCGACGGTCGGCACGCCTGGGAGGTCAACGCCTCGGTGGTGACCGACCCGCGGGCCCTCGTCGCCGCGGCCGCCGGACAGGTCCTGGCCGACGTCGCCGTCGGAGCCGTCGAAACCCACGCACCGATTCCCGCGTCGGGCACCGTCACCACCACCCTCAGCCCCCACCCCGGCGGCGCATCGGTGGCCCTGTACGCCCAGGACGGCAAGAACTTCCGGCTCCTGTTCGAGGCTGCGGTCACCGCTGGAGCGGCACCGGTGCAGGCGCCGGTGGATCCGGAGTCCTCGCCGGCCGCAGTGTTCGCCGACAACACCCTCGTCGTCGAAGAGGAGATCATCGAGAACGCGGGCGACCGGTGGACAGCGGAATCGGGTGAGTCCGTACATGATCGGCTCGCCACCATCGTCGGTGAGTCGATGGGCTACGACCCGCAGGACCTGCCGTTCGAGGTTCCGCTGATCGACCTGGGCCTCGATTCGCTGATGGCGGTACGCATCAAGAACCGCGTCGAGTACGAGTTCGACATCCCGCAGCTTCAATTGCAGGCGATGCGTTCGGCATGTCTGGCCGACGTCGAGAAGTTCACCGCGTTCGCGGTCACCCACCGCGATCAGCTCGACAACCTCGCCGAAAACGCCGCCGCCGGAGGCGAACTCAACACCGAGGCCATCAACGCCTACATCGACGAGCAACTCGCCAAGGACGCCGCCGCTCCCACACCGGTCGAGACCCCCTCACCGGCGTCGGCTACGGAGCCCACTCCCTCGCCGGTTGAGGAGCCCACCCCTCCGACGGTTGAGGAGCGAGGAGCACAAGCGACGAGCCTCGAGACCCCGCAAGCCGACAGTGTCCCGGAAACCCCGAAAACCCCTGCCGCCGAAAGTATCTCCTCCCAGGAAGCCGCAGCCGCCGCAGCAGGATCGGACGTCCCACCCCGCGACGCCGCCGAACGTCTCACCTTCGGCGTCTACGCCGTGGTCACCAAGCGCTCCGCGGGCGGCATCTTCAATAAGCTGCCCGTCCTCGATGAGGACGCCGCGCAGGCACTCACCGATCGCCTCAACGAACGCACCGGCGGCGACATCGACATTGAGGACATCCTCGACTCCGAGACCATCGAGGAGATGTCGAATTACGTCCGCGAATACCTCGACGCCGCAGCCGATGTCGACGGATTCGTGCGTTACCTGCGGCTGGTGCCGGACGGCAAGAAGTCCTACGACACCACAGCCGGAGATCGGGTTCCGGTGCTGTTGTTCCATCCCGCCGGTGGCAACACCTCCGCCTACGAGACCTTGCTCAAGCGCTTGCCCGCCGATCAGCCGGTCATCGGCTTCGACCGCGTCGAAGGTTCACTGGAAGAGCGTGTGCGCCAATATCTTCCGCGAATCCGCGAGGTGCAGCCGCACGGCCCGTACGTGTTCGTCGGCTGGTCGCTCGGCGGTGGCCTGGCCTACGGTGCGGCGCAGCTGATGCTTCAGGAGGGTGAGCAGGTCGCGTTCGTGGGCCTCATCGACACGGTGATGCCGGCCGAACGCGAGATCGAGACCCCCGACACCAAACGTGCCCGGCTACAACGCTGGAAGGACTTCGCGGTCAAGACCTACGACCTCGACCCGGACGTGCCGATCCCGCTGGACCGGCTCGTCGAGGCCGACGACGAGGGCCAGTTCCGCATCATCATGGAAATGGTGTCGATGTCGGGGGCCAAGATCCCCGGCGGCATCATCGAACACCAGCGCACCTCGTTCATCGACAATCGCGCCCTCACCAACATCGAGCCGACCGCGTTCGACGGCAAGGTGGTGCTGTATCGGGCCGACCGCATGCACGACGGGGCCATCGAACTCGACCCACAATGGGCCAAGATCGATCCCGACGGCGGCTGGGGTCCGATCGTCTCCGACCTGGAGATCGTGCACATCGGCGGCGACCACCTGTCGATGGTCGATGAACCGTACATCTCGGCGATCGGGGCGGACCTGACCGCACGCCTGAACGGACTTGGTAAAAACTAAAGAGAGAAGGGGGACGTCCGAGGCGGCGTCCCCCGCCGAATGGGCACCACAGTGGCCGATCACGACAGGGCCCGACAACCGCGTCGCCGGGCGCAAGGAAGCGGAGTGCGAATGAACACGACAGCCGAGAAGCTGGCCGACCTGCGGGCCAAGCTGGAAACGGCCCGGGAGCCGGGTGGTGCCAAGGCCGTCGCCAAACGCGCCAAGAAGGGTATTCCGTCGCCGCGTGAGCGCCTCGACATGCTCTTCGACCCCGGCACCTTCGTCGAGTTCGGTGCGCTGGTCAAGGCTCCGGGCGCGGCCGAATCGGGCTACGGCGACGGCGTCGTCACCGGTCACGGACTCGTCAACGGCCGGCCCGTCGCCGCGTTCTCCCACGACCAGACGGTCTACGGCGGCTCGGTCGGTGAGATGTTCGGCCGCAAGGTCTGCTACCTAATGGAATGGGCCGGCAAACTCGGCTGCCCTATCGTCGGCATCAACGACTCCGGCGGCGCCCGCATCCAGGACGCCGTGGTCTCCCTCGCCTGGTACGGCGAGATGGCCCAGCACGGTGAACTGCTGTCCGGCCTGACCCCCCAGGTGTCGGTGATCCTCGGCAAATGCGCCGGCGGTGCGGTGTACTGCCCCACAAACACCGACGTCCTCGTCGGCGTCGAGAACAACAGCTACATGTTCCTCACCGGGCCCGACGTCATCAAGCAGGTCTCCGGCGAGGACGTCTCGCCCGAGGATCTCGGCAGTGCCCACAACCAGGCGCGCTGGGGCAACCTGCACCACGTCGCACCCGACGAGAAGTCCGTCTTCGAATGGGTCCGTGACTACCTCGACTACATGCCGTCGAGCGCTCACGAAGCGCCGCCGATCATCAATCCCGGTCTCGAACCGGAGATCACCGAATCGGATCTGTCGCTGAACACCTACATGCCCGACAGCGACAACGCGCCCTACGATGTTCGCGAGATCATCATGCGGGTCTTCGACGACGGTGCGTTCCACGAGATCGGCGAGTTGTACGCCCCCAACATGATCACCGGCTTCTCCCGCGTCGACGGCCGATCCGTGGGCATCGTGGCCAACCAGCCCGCCGTCATGGGCGGTGTCCTCGACACCGACAGCTCCGAGAAGGCCACCCGCTTCATCCGGCTGTGCGACGCCTACAACATCCCGCTCGTCTTCCTCGTCGACACCCCCGGTGTGCTGCCCGGCCTCGCCGAAGAACAAAAGGGCACCATCCGGCGCTCCGGACGCCTCGGATACGCCACCCTGGAAGCCTCGGTACCCAAGGTGACGGTCATCCTGCGCAAGGCGTACGGCGGCGCCTACGCCGTCATGGGCTCCAAACACCTGCACACCGACATCAACTTCGCCTGGCCCACCGGCAAGATCGCGGTCATGGGAGCCGAGTCGGCCGCCGCCATCCTCACCCGTCGGCAGACCGAGAACATGTCCGCGGCCGACGCCGACCGCGTCCGCCGCGACTTCATCGACTTCTACAACATGACGATGGCCACGCCCTACCAGGCAGCCGAACGCGGCTACATCGACGCCGTCATCGAACCCAGCCAGACCCGCCTCGAACTCCGCAAGGCCCTGGCTCAGCTCCGCGACAAGGAACACCGCCTCATCGAACGCAAACACCTCCTCATGCCCATCTGATTTGGTCGGGCCTGATTTGGCCCCTTTCGAAACCTGGTGAGCCGACAACGTTTTCACCCGTCTCGAACCCCGCCCACCATCTTGATCCCTGAGGCCGAAGCGACGGAGGAGCGAGGTGCCACTGCGCAGAGTTTGGCGAAGGTGGCTTCGTTGCGCATCCGGTGCACGTTCTGCCCGGCAGCGTAGACAACACCGACCTGACGCAGGCCGAGCAATAGCCGGTGGTCATACGCACCCGACGACACCCCGACCGATACTCTCGGGTACTGGAGGGGGCGGTGGTAGCGTCGAGTGCCGCCACCTCGGCAACGCGGATGACGGCTGTTTTGTACTTATCAGGGCGGCAGTTCTGTAACTCAAGGCCTGGCAGTTCTGTAGTTCGTAGGCTGGCAGTTCTGTAGTTCAGGTACGGTCGCTGTATGTCTGACGAGCGTGACCTGGTTCAACGACGAATTCTGCCGATCGCCGCAGAACGGTGCGCGGAGAGTCCGGTCGTCCTCCTAGAGGGGCCGCGAACTGTCGGAAAATCGACACTCCTGCGAACGTTGGCCGACCGGCTCGGCGGCAACATCCTGGACCTTGATGACCTCGATACACGCGCGGCTGTAGCCAGCGACCCGGCGATGATGATCGGCGGACCCGGTCCGGTACTTATCGACGAGTACCAGCACGTGCCGGTGGTGCTCGATGCGATCAAGGCCAGACTCAACAGATCGAGCAGGCCTGGCCAGTTCGTTCTTACCGGGTCTGCCCGCCACGAATCGTTGCCTCGTGCAGCACAGGCGCTTACTGGCCGTCTACAGCGATTACAGGTTCTTCCTCTGTCTCAGAACGAGATCGAACACGCGGGCAGCGGCCTGATCGAGAGTCTCTTTCACGAACCCGACGCATCGGCTCGTGCAACGGACTCGGCGACGACCAGGGACGAGTACATCAGCCGCGTTGTACGAGGTGGCTTTCCGCTTGAGCTTGCAGCGCGAAGCGAATCGGCCCGCTCACGGTGGATCGACGATTGGGTTCGGCTCACTCTTGAACGCGACGTGCAGGAACTCTCACGTATTCGACAGGCACATATACTGCCCGGACTCCTTCAGCGTCTCGCAGGCCAGACCGCGCAGGTCTTCAACACTGCCCAGCTCGCTGAAGGACTCGGCGTCGGAGAGAAGACCATCCGAGACTACGTACGCCTCCTTGAAGCCGTATTCGTCGTTCGGATGCTGCCACCCTGGGATCGGACGTTGACCAAACGGACGACCGCCAGACCCAAGGTCCATGTAGTCGACTCAGGAATCGCGGCTCGCCTCACCAGGCTCTCATCGGGCAAGCTCGCTGTGCGAGACCCGTCGGTCCTGACGCAGTTCGGGCACCTGTTGGAGACATTCGTCATCGGTGAACTCCTAGCCCAAGCCACGTGGACGGACGGGATCGCAGCCGCCGGCCACTGGCGAACACGCGACGGGATAGAGGTCGATCTGGTCATCGAGGACGACAACGGCCGCGTACTCGCGTTCGAAATCAAAGCGGCGGGCCGAACCACAGGACGAGACTTCACCGGCCTGCGAGCCCTGCGAGACCACCTGGGCGATTCCATGGTCGCAGGAATCGTCTTCTACACCGGAAACCACAGCTACACACACGAAGACCGCATCCACGTCCTACCCATCGCCCGCCTGTGGCAACAGTGAGCGGGCCACCGGCTACCGCTACCCAACGCCACCTACAGGCCGAACAAGATGGAGGCCGCTCTTGACAACGTACAACCGTTTGGTTGTATATTGGAGTCGTGGCCGAGACCGACGAGGACAGGGCCGATGCCCTGTTCCACGCGCTGTCCGATCGCACCCGCAGGGACATCCTGCGGCGGGTGCTGACCGGGGAGCATTCGGTATCGGCGCTCGCGGCGAACTACGACATGAGCTTCGCCGCGGTACAAAAACACGTCGCCGTGCTTGAACGGGCTGGTCTGATCACCAAAAGACGCAGTGGCCGTGAGCAACTCGCTTCCGGCGACGTCGAAGCGGTACGCGCGGTGTCGAACATGCTCGCCGACCTTGAACAGGTCTGGCGCGGCAGGATCGCACGTATCGACGACCTCCTGTTCGCAGACCCGTCACCACCATCCCCGTCACCACAATCAGAGGTGTAGCCGCCATGCCCGTCACCAATGTCACCCACGACATCGACACCCGCACCATCGTTATCACCGCCGAGTTCGCAGCGTCCCGCGACCGCGTTTGGGAGGTGTACGCCAACCCGCGTCAGCTCGAAAAGATCTGGGGCCCACCGACTTACCCGGCCACCTTCGTCGAGCACGACTTCGTGCCCGGCGGCAAGGTCACCTACTACATGACCAGCCCCGAGGGGGAGAAGTTCGGCGGCTGGTGGGAGATGATCACCGTCGACAAGCCCAACGGGTTCACCTTCAAGGACGGCTTCGCCGACGCCGCGAACGATCTCAAACCCGTTGACTCGATGCCTGTTTCGTTCAACGACTACAAGTTCACCGAGGGTGACGGTACCACCACCGCCGTGTTCACCAGCGTCTACGAGACCGCAGAAGCCCTCCAGCAGGTCCTCGACATGGGCGTCATCGAGGGCGCCTCGGCCGCGATCAACCAGATCGACGAGTTGCTTGCAAGCTGAACTGGCCCACCACCGGTTGAGGTGGATCCTCAACCGGTGGTGGGGGTGACGGCTCCTGTCAGTTGTTGCGGACCGCTCGCATCGGACCCGGCGACCACAGGCCGGTGTGGGTGTCAGTGCTGATGTCCAGGTCGGCTGTGCGTTGTGGCACAAGCGGTTCCAGGCGCATGAGGGCACCCCAGTCGCGGGCCCAGTCGTTACGCAGGTACGACGGCAGCACTGTCGAGGACAGTTCGTTGTCGATGATGCCGAGCGGTCCGCCGTAGTCGCCGGCCATCCAGCGCTGGGAGTTGATCTCCTCGCCGATCCGGTCGGGGGCGATACGCCACAACGGTGTTTCCAGGACGCCGTACCGGGCGCGGGCGGGTCGCTGGCACGGGAACGCCAGCGCCACCGACCAGTCCAGCAGCACGGGATCCTCCTCGCCGACCAACTCGGTCAGTACCGTCAGCTTCGACATGCGCGGCGAGGTGATCGCCAGCCACTGGTCGGGGACCGACGAAGTGTCTTCGGCGACAACGCGTACCACGGTGGCCCGCGGCGGCGCCTGATCGAGCGGGAACCGCAGGTTGCGCCACTCGGGGGCGTGGTCGGTGTCCATCGGCACCCGCTGACCCACCGGGGTCACCGAACCGTCGGCCTCCACCCGGCCGTACTCCACGCGCACCGTCTGTCCCTTGTGGGTGACCGACAGGTCGTCGATGTACTCGACCTGCCCGGCCACCGACATCGTGATCAGCGGACGATCGGCGGAACGCTTCGGCATCTGGTACCACGCGGACACGAGATGTCCTGTGCCGCCGGGGCTTCCGTATGTACCGAGGATCGGGGTCTTGCGGGGAGAGAGCCCGAACGGCAGCTTCTGCCGGGAACCGTTGACGCCCAGCTGTTCTCCGGTGCCACCTGCGGTCGAGTCGTCGCCGCCTGCATCCTCGGTTCCCGTCGAGTCGGTGGTGGGATCGGCATCGGACCGGTCCACCTCGTTCTGGGCTTCCTCGGATGCGTCGGCCGCCAGATCGGTACCGACCCCGTTCGGGTCGAATCCGGTCATCCCCTTACCGGCCAGCGCCGCTCCGGGTGTCAGATTACGTTGTCCGGCAACGTTTGCCGGCGTCAGCAGGCCGTCGTTGGGGTCGGCCTCCACCAGCACGGCCTCGCCGAGTGCACACGGTTTACCCCGTAACGCGTCCACGTTGGATTTGCCCCACGACCACGAATGACGCTGGGTCATATCGGCTTTGGCAAAGCTGACGAGGGTGAACAGCAGCATCACCGCGGACACGACGATCAGCGACGGGCTGCGCAGCCGGGAGAAGATCCCCGCGGGCACGCCCTGGCGCCGGTCGTCGGGCACGTAGTCGTCCCGGAAGTGTTGCCACACACCGAGAATCGTCAAGGCCACCGCGCAGGCCAGGAACACCGACGAGAATGTGATGCCCTTGATCTCCGGGGTGCTGTCGCGCCACGGCATGCCGTAGTTGCCGACGTACCACCACTGGTTGCGGCCGGCGAATGCCACGGCCAGAACATAGGTGCAGGCTGCCGCGAACAGGGTCCGGTTGCGCCGTCGGCGCATGATGGCGCGGTCGGCGCAGGTGGTGGCGACCGCCGCCAGCGCTCCTGCGATCGCCGCGTAGATGCCCATCTGGTGGGTCCACTTGGTGGGCTGGAACGCCAGCAGGGCCGTGCAGCCAAGGGCCATCGCCACCAGGCGCCACGTGGGCGCCGTCGCGATCCCGGTGAGCCGCTTGCGGTTGAGCAGCATGATCACCACGAGCATCACGCAGACGAACGTGATCAGGATGCCGAATCGCCGGGCGATCGAACCGTCGGCGGTCGGGTTCATCAGCATGTAGTAGCGCAGCGGCTCTTCCCACCACTTGTTGGTGGGTCCGACCTCGCCGTTGACGCGCACACCTTCGAGGATCGGTGCGAGTGCCTGATCGGCGAAGATCAGGTACAGGATCGCCAGCCCCGAAGCCAGGATCGGCATCAGTATCGGCAGGATGCCGTCGCGATGGCGCCGGGCCATGAACCGGCGCAGCAGCGGACGCAGCCCGGCGAGCAACGCGACCGCGGCCATCACACCCGTCGGGTGGGCGGTGAGCGTGAGCGCAGCCGCCATGATGCCGATGGTCAGCGGCAGGAACCGGCCGGTGGCGATCGACCGCTCCACACACACCCAGGTGAACAGCGCACCGAGCGCGATCAGCGGTTCTACTCGCAGGCCGTTGTTGTACGGCATCCACACCGCCAGGAACACCAGCGCCGCCGCCCACAGCGCGGGCGTGGACTGCCGCACGCCCCGGCCCAGGCGCGGAATCGCGAACCGCGAGATCAGCCACCATGACGCCAGCGCGAAGATGAACGGCAGCAACCGCAGCCACGGCGTCGCGGTGCTGACCTGCATCCACATCGACAGGTAGTGGTAGTGCCAGCCGAACGGATCCTGCGGCGCGCTGAAGTACCGGTAGTAGTTGTCCAGGTAACCGGCGTCCTTGGCGACGCGGCCGACCGTCACCTGGTAGCCGTCGTCGGCGGTGTTGGCGCCGACGAACAGCCATACGAGCAGGATTCCGGCGACGAAGCCGTCGACCCAGCGTGGCCGCCACTTGCTCGCGGACAGCCGGAATCGGTAGCTGCGGCCGTCGCGGGCGTCGAGTACGGCCAGCGCCAGGATCGACGCGATAGTGGCGGCGATGCCCAGCGCCAGCACCCAGAACTTGAGCGAGGTGGGGGTGGAGATGAACCGCGTGTCGAGCGTCGCGTGGAACGACAACCCCTCGGTCGACACGCCTGCGGGCAGCGAGGTGTACACGCCGATCAGCTGCGGCCGTTTGTTGGGTTCGGCGATGTCGAAGCTGTACGGCGAATCATCCTCGGCCGTACCGAGATTCGGGGTGGGCGGCATGTTCTCGATGGCGCCGTGCACGCCGTCGTCGCCGCCGCGGATCTTCACCACACAGCCGGGTGCCGATTGTGCTTGTGCGCGTGGCACATCCAGCAGCACCACGTTGCGGGAGGTGACCTGGAGCGAGTCGGCGGTCGCGCGCACGAACAGGCCGACCTTGGCGGCGTCCTCGCCGTCCTCGGGGACCGTCGACAGCAGTACCCCGCCCGCTGCGGGCAGTTCGGCACCGAGCGCGCACGGTACCGAAAGGGTCATCGACACCGGCACGAACGACACAGTCGGCGCCGCCACATTCTCCACCGAGCCATTTTGCGGCCAAGACAATTCGGCCTTGGTGTAGTCGACCGGGAGGATCGGGCTCAGCACGGCCGCCAGCACTCCCACGATCCCGGCGACGACTGCGACGATGCGGGCCCTGGGCGCCAGGCGCTCCCAGCGGTCCCCGGTTGCTGTGGTTTCCTCGCTCACCGGCGAAGTCCTCTCGTCACTGGTATCGGCACGCGAATCACTCATCGTCGGCTACCACCCGGATCGCTCCCGGCCGCGACCAGCCCCAGGTGGACTCGGTACCCGTGCTCACCTTCGCGGGCACGGCACTGTCGTCGAGGGGGTCGAGACGCTGCAGATCGCCCCAGTCCTGATACCAGTCGTTGTTCAGGTACGTGGCCAGCGATGTCGGCGTGGTCAGCGTCTCGACGACGGCCAGCGGACCGCCGCCGTTGACCGACATCCAGGTCCGCGACTGCAGGCCGGCGGTGGTGGTGTCGGGCAGGATCCGCCACTTGGGGATCTCGCTGACCCCGTCGTTCGAGGACATCGGCCGCTGGCAGGCGAACACCGCACCGACCGGGAAGTCGATGAGCGCCGGATCTTCCGAGCCCACCACCTCGTGCAGCGTCTTGAGCTGTGCGAGCCGCGGCGGTGTCACCGCCAGCCATTGCGCGGTGTCGAGGTTGTTGTCCTTGGCCACCAGCCGCAGCACCGTCGCTCCGCGCGGTACCCGGTCGAGCGGCAGCCGCAGGTTACGCCACGGACCTTTGGCGCGCATCACGTCGATCAGCGGAGCAGGCCGCCCGACCTGCACGAACTTGCCGTTCTCGGGTTTACCGAATTCGACGGTCAGCGACTGGCCGTTGCTGACCACGCCGTCGCGGTCGGGGGTGGCGATGGCGCCGGCCGCCGAGATCACGATGAGCGGGTTGCCGGCGGACCGGTTCTTGGGCAGCCGGTACATGCCGGTGGTCAGGCGTGCCGCGCCGGTCGCGTCGGCCGACCCGAGGACCGGGGTGGTCGACGGATCGAGGCCGAACGGCAGTTTGGCGGTGCTGCCGTTGATGCCGACCGGTCCGGTGCCGCCGGTGGTGCCGGGGTTGACACCGTACGAGACGAGGCCGGTGGTCAGGTCGCCGGAGGCGTGCATCGCGCCCTGACGCTGGATCTCACCCTTGGCGTGCAGTTCGTCGGCGACGCCGTTCGGGTCGAAACCGACGGACTCGCCGCCCACGCCTTCACCGCTGAGTGCCGCCGACACGTCGCGAGTGCCGACGGGGGTGAGCATGCCTTTGTTGGGGTCGGGTTCGACGAGCACGTCGTCGGCCATACCGCACGTGTTGCCGGCCAGCGCCGACACATTGGTGCCGAAGATGCTGAACGTGTCCTCCCGGGCCACGGCCGCCTTGGCGAACACCGCGAGCTGGGCCAGGACCACCACGACCGCGATCACCGCGATCGGCGACGACGCGACCGCGACCTTCCACCGGGCGGGCTCGGCACCCTTGTCGTGACCGAGGCCGGCGTCGTCGACGTAGTCGATCCGCAGGTGCTGCCACAGGGCGATCAGCAGGGCGGCGGCGGCCAGCACGAGGATGGCGGTGGAGATCTGCTTGCCGGCCAGCACGGGCGCCTTGTCGTACCAGGGAATGCCGAAGTACCACGGCCACGGCCACGCGTTGCGGCCGGCGGCGACGATTGCGCACACCACCAGCAGCGCCGCGGCGAACAGCGAGAAGTTGCGCACTGTGCGGCGGGCGGCCTGTTCGACGGCCACGCAGGCCAGCGCGGCCAGCGCGGTGCCGAAGCCCGCGAACACCCCGAACTGGATGGTCCACTTGGTGGGGACGAACGACAGCAGCAGGATCGTGATGAGGGTGGCCCCCACCAGGCGCCACACGACGGCCGAGTCGACGCCGGTGATCCGTTTGCGGCGCAACATGATGGCGAGGATCACCAGCAGCGCCGTGATCAGCAGCAATACCGGTGCCCGGCGGACCAGCGAGCCGTCGGCCGAGGGCACCAGCAGGAAGTAGTAGCGCAGCAGTTCCTGATACCACGCCAGGGTGGGGCCGACGGCGTATCTGATGCGCACCGCCTCGGCCACCGTCGCCAGGGTCTGGTCGCGGAACACAATGATCACGACGGCGGCGAGTGCGCCGGCCATCGGCGCGACCAGCGGCAGCAGACCCGCCTCGCCGCGCCTGCGTACCAGGGTGCGGATCATCGGCCGGGCGCCGGTGAACAGCAGTGCGAGCGCGATCACGCCCTGCGGGGCGGCGGCCAGTGTTGCCAGGGCGGCCAGTCCGGCCAGCGCCGCTGGCAGTACTCGCCTGCTCACCACGCTCACCTCGACGGCCCACCAGGTCAGCAGGGTGCCGGCGACGATGATCGGTTCGGCGCGCAGACCCGAACACATCGGCAGCCAGAACGCCAGGAACACCGCGGCGCCGGTGAGCATCGCCCACCGCGAATGCCGGACCGTACGGCCCAGGCGTGGCAGCAGGATCCGGCTCAGCAGCAGCCAGCTCAGCAACCCGGCCGCCAGCGCGGGCAGCCGCATCCACACCCCGGCCGTCGAGATCTGTGACCAGTGCGACAGGAAGCTGTAGTACCAGTCGAACGGTGCTTCGGGGCTGCCGTAGTAACGGTAGTAGTTGGCCAGCACCCCGGTGTGCTGGGCGTCGCGGCCCATGTTCAGGATGTAGCCGTCGTCGGCGGTGCCGCCGCCGAGGAAATGCCACGCCACCAGCACAAAGCCGACCACCCCATCGGTCGGCGTGGGGATCAGCGCACGGGTGCGGCTCACCGACCGCGTGAACCTGCGGTGATAGCCGTGGATGCGGTCGAGCATCCAGACGGCCACCAGCGCGACGATCGCCGCGAGGATACCGATGATCATCACCAGCAGCTTGATCAGCGACGGCGACGAGTCGAACCGGTTGTCGACGACGATCCGCACCGCCAGGCCGTGGGCGCCGGTCACCTGCGCGGTGGTGAGCGCGGTGAACAGGCCCGCGACCTGCGGCTGTGCCGCCGGGTCGGTCAGTCCCACGGGAGTGAGCCCGACGAATCGCGCGCCGGAGTTGGTCGAGTTCGCCCAGATCTGCAACTCGGTGCACTTGCCGAGGTCGGTGCGCGCGGCGCGGGCCGGGATCTGGTTGCGGATCGACACCTCGACCCGTTCGGCACCGGCTGTCACCACCAGGCCGAGCGGTTTGGCCCGCGGCGCGGTCGGCGGCATCGTCGCCAGCACCACGGTCGAGGAGTCGGCCGGGGTCTGCGCAAGCAACCTGCACGGGATACGAATGTCGAGGTCACGGGCGGTCTGGGCGACCAGCGGCGACGTCACCGACGGCGTGGCACCCGAGAGCTGCTGCCCCTGCGGCCAGGTGATGGTTGCGGTCACCGTCGACACCGGCAGCAGCGGCGTCAACACCCCCGCGGCCACCGCCACCAGCCCCGCGATCGTCGCAATCAGCGCGTAGAGCTGGGATCGGGACATACCGGTCGCAGCGCCGTCAGCATCGTATTTTCCTGCGGAAACGTCGTCCGATGGGGTCACTTCCGGCGTTCTTGACACACGCGCATCGTAGTCAGCTCAGCGCAGTGTTACCGAATTACGCCACGCGTGTAGTGCGGGCGGTCGATATCCGGGTGCCGGCGGGGCTGTCCGACCGACAGATTGTCGCGCCTGCCTGGGGCCATCATGATTCCGCTTCCGTACTGGGTTGCTGGTCGGGATTCCAGGGGGTCTGGCCGGCCAGATGGTCGGCGCGGATCAGCTTGGCGACGTCGAGGCCGGCTTGTTCGCCGGCCTCGAACAGCTTGGTGAACTGCTCATTCTTGAGGACCTGGTTCAACGTCGAGTAGCCGGGGAACTGTTTGTCGCGGGCCCCGTACTCCGCGAGATCGCGGCTCATGGAGGTGCTGATCTGCAGCTTGGCGTAATAGATCACGCCGTCGATGCCTGAGCCTGATTCCCATCTGAAGGAAATACGTGCGGCCATTGACGCGGGGGACGTCAGGCCGTCGCCGGGTGGCGAGACAGGTGCGAGTTGGCCATCGAGATCCTCGATGGTCAGAGGTGTGCTGAACTCTTGTTGCGCGAGGGCGATCGCCTCGCGCAGGGTGGTGAATCTGCCGGGCGCATCACCTGATGCGTCGATGCAGATGATGCGGGTGCTGCCGCGACGGAGTTGTTCGATGAGCCCGAGGTTGTCCCAATGCCCGCCGTCGGTGGCGAAGATAAAGTCGTCTTCCTTCTCGTACCAGCCCAGGATCTCCTTGGCGAGATAGGCGATGCGCGGTTTGGGTCGAGGACGGACCCTGCACGTCGGATTCGGCAGCCAGACTCCGAGGTCGGCATTGCAGGCGGCGAGCGCTGCATTGGTCGATCCCAGACTGTGCCGTCCCATCGCGGAGGAAAACGCCGCGCCGGTCACCGCCAACCACGCCGAGACGTGCTCGATGCGCGGATACGCACGCCAGGAGAGAACCCCGCTGATCCCTGCGGCGTCCAGAAGATAGTCATCGAGGGGCCGTACCAGGTTGCCGCAGGTCACCTGTGTGGGGGAGATCGTGAACGACTCGGCGGGCTCGGCTCCGGGTCTCAATCCGGTGCGTTGCTGTGCGCAGCAGAGGATCAATTCGGGCACGTTGTTCTTGTCAGCGAGCCACGCCCAGGTACCAGGGCGGTTGTCGGTACTGATCGTGCGCCGAAGCGTGTCGATGTTGGGCGGTGTCGCATTCTCCCGGTTCACCTGCCGGATGTCTGCCGGGAACGGTGGTCCGTGGCGCCACCGAAGGGGGCTTGCTGCGTCCGTACTCACACCGTCGAAGCTGCGCGTCAAGCGCCCGCCGTACAACTGCGCCAGGGTCGGCGAGTTGGCACTGAGGAACAGGTACGCGACCACGACGACGGCGACTGTCGCGAAGAATGCTTTCGGGTCGGCGACCCACACCGGAATCCTGAACAATTTCTCGGAGCTTGCGCCTACCGCAGCGGCACCGGCGACGCCCAGCCCGCACAGCAGGAGCAGCAGAGCGAGAAGCACGCCGAACAGCCGCGGCAGGTTCGTCCACAGCTTTCCTGCAATCCGACCGGTCGCGGTCTTGCCAGACTGGCTCCACAGCGTGGCGAGGATCGCGGTGGCCCCCGCACCGCCTATGCCGAGCATTCCTAGGGCCTGGCCGTCGGCGCTGGCGTCGTCGGCGCCGGCGTTCTCGGCGACCACACTCAGAATCACCGGTGCCACGCCGGTGTACAGGAAGATGACGGCACCGCCGACGATGATCCCCGCACAGAATTTCCACAGCAGGTTGACTGCGCGGAGCAGCGAGACTGCCACGAGCAGCCCGAGGCCGAAGACGGCGACAAACACACCTGGATTGGCCCAATTGACGGGGACGGCCGCGACTCCCGCCATATCATCGGCGCTTCCGGAATACTGCGAAAAAAGGAACGGGAGCGTGAGAATCTTGCCGAGCAGCCACGCTGGTATATAGGTGATGGCGGCAATTGTGGACAGCGTACTGACGGTGCAGAACAGCACCCACAGCACTGGTCCGAGGAGCCCACCCGGGCCGTTGAGCAGGTATCGCATTGGTGTGAACCAGGGAGTTCTCGCGTTCGGTGCGACCCGGTCGCGAACGCTTTCTGCGGTGTTCCGACCGCCTCCCGGCATGCTTTCCCCCGCCCGGTCGAGCACCCAGGCGGTACCGGCCCATGACCCGCCGGAGACAGCGGTCAGCCGGTGGACAGTATCGATGATCGGCTGACGGGAGCCGTCTACCTCCGCCACGCACTGGGACTCCAACGAGGACAGGGCTCCGAGGGCGAAACCGGTTGCACGGATTCCGCCGCCGCTCAAGCACACACCCCGCTGCTGTTCTCTGCCGGCGAGGATGGCGGGTTCCTCGAGGAGGTGTCCTTGCGCAGACACTGAAGCGGGAGTGGCGTCCTGCGGTTCCATTCCAGGCCGTGCCAGTAGTACGGCAATCGACATCACACACACGACGAGCAGGATCGCGGCCAGCGCCCATTTCAGGGACGCGAAGGTGGTGACGAACCGTGCCAACGTCATATGGGCCACTTCGCAGCCGCCGGTGGTGCACTGGACGGCGAAGAAGGAGGGGGTGTTCTCCACGATATCGATGCCCGCGACAACGAAGGGCAGGCATTTGACGGACTTCGCTACCGCCGTTAGTTGTGGTGCCCGGTACCGCCACCAGCCGACCTTGATGACCACGCAGGCGGCAATAAGGTACGCGAGTATGAACAAAAAATCCCACCCGATGACCATATTGCGGTTCACCGAAGCGCATTCGGCCAGCTGGTTCTCGGAATCGCTGCCCGGGAGCGCCGCGAACTGAATATATAGTGACAGATTGCTTTTGCATGTGCCGGAATTCGCGGATATTCCCCCCAAAGCCAGTACCGCAAATATTGCCGCCAGCGACAGCGCGGCAATCGCAAGCAGTCCGTATCTATGACGCGACGCGAACGATCTGATGCGCGACGCGAACGATCGTCGGGGGATCTCATCGAGTTCACCTGTAGGATTCTGGTTATCGTCGCTCACCGCATCATTCTGTGCCATCTACGCAGCCATCGATCACAATTTCTGAGAATCGGTACAGAATGTTGAAGGTTCGGACACAATTGTGAATGCCTGTCGGGGGCGGCCTGGCCCGAACGACGCGCGGATTCTCGACATCGAAACCAACCGCAGAACAAGAGAATAGGGCGCGGCAGATTGTCAGTAGCCGACCGAACGCATGGGGGCCGGGTTCCACAGGCCGGAGCGGCGGGCGGTGCCGAGGGTGAGGTCGGCCGGTGGGGCGGGGACGATCTCGGTGAAGCGTTGCAGGCCACCCCAGTCGCGACCCCAGTTGTTGCGCAGGTAGGTGGGGACCAGCGTCGGGGTGAGCAGGCCGGTGCTGATGCCGAGGGGGCCGCCGGACTTGCCCGACATCCAGGTCTGGCTGTTCTTCTTGGTGGCCTCGGCGTCGGGCATGATCCGCCACTTGGGCACTTCCAGGATGCCGTTCTGCACGCGCATCGGGCGTTGGCAGGGGAACACCAGCCCGACGACCCAGTCGATGAACACCGGGTCGGTGCTGCCGACGACGTCATTGAGGGTGGCCAGCTTCGGAACCCGGGGTGGGGTGAGCGCCACCCACTGACCGGGGGCGGCCTTTTCGTCGACGACGATGCGGACCAGGGTGGCGCGGGGCGGTGCGTCGGCGAGGGGGAACCGCAGGTTGCGCCACGTCGGCGGGTCGATGACGTCGCGCGGGGCCAGGCGGGCGATGGGAAGAACGGCACCGTTCTTGCCGGTACGGCCGAACTCGGCGACCACCGTGCGGCCGGGAACCGCCGCGCCGACGGGATCGGTGGCGGCGACGAAGCCGGCGACGGCGACGGTCAGCAGCGGCCGGTCCGCCGACCGGGCGGGCAGCCGGTACCAGCCGGTGGTCAGCGACGACGTTCCCGGCGTGGTGGCGTTGCCGAGAACGGGGGTGCGGGCGGGGTCGAGGCCGAACGGCAGGCGTGCCGTCGAACCGTTGATGCCGGGTGCACGGGTGCTCGCCGGGGTCACCGGTGTTCCGCCGGATTCGGTGTCACCGGTTTCGGTGTCGCCGGTTTCGTCACTTCCGGAATCGTCTGTGCTGTTGGTGCTTTCAGTACTGCCGGAGTCCCCGGCGCCGGCCGACTCGTCCGTACCCTCGTCGGTGGCCTCCTCCTCGGTGGCGTCGATCATCACCGATTCGGGGATACCGTTCGGGGTGAAACCGGTTGAGCGTCCGGCCAGTGCGACGGCCGCGGACGGTGTGGGCTTTCCGCCGACGGCGGCGGGTGTGAGCAGTGCGGTGGTCGGATCTGCCTCCACCATGACGTCCTCGGCCAGCGCACACGAATTTCCCTGGAATGCAGCGATATTCGACTTGGCCCACGACCACGAATCACGCTGTCCATAGGCGCCTTTGGCCAGTGAGGCCACCATGAACAACACCATCAGCAGTGAGATCACCGGCAGCGGAGCGAATTTAAGCTTCGAATACCAGTGGTCACCGCCGCGGGTGCGAGTCTGCTCGTCGACGAAGTCGTCGCGGAAGTGGAACCACAGCCCGGCCAGCGCGGTGACAATGGCCGCGGCCAGGATGAACCAGTACAGGTCGACGCCCGCGATCCGGGGCGCCCGATCCCACCACGGCACACCGTAACTGCCGACGAACCAGTAGCCGTTGGGCCCGGCGAACGAGATTCCCATGATGACGAGCACGGCGGCGGCGAAGAACGTCCGGTTGCGCCGGGACCGCAGAATCGCCGGCGACATCATCGCACCGGCCACCGCGGCCAGCGCGCCCGCGATACCCGCGTACACACCGAAGTGGTGCGTCCACTTGGTGGGGGTGAACGAGATCAGGAACATCGTGCCCAGGGTGACCGCCACCAGGCGCCAGATGGGTGCGCGGGCAATGCCGTTCGGGTGTTCGCGGCGCAACAGCCGCAGCAGGACGACGACCAGGCACAGGATCATCGCCAGCACCCCGAACCGGCGCGCGAGGGTGCCGTCGGCGGTGGGCAGATCGAGCCAGTAGTACCGCACCGGCTCCTGCCACCACTCCATCGTCGGGCCGACGTCGGTGGCCACCCTGCTGCCCTCCAGCAGCACCCCGAGCGGCTGGTCGGCGAAGATCTGGAACAGCACCGCGGTCCCGGCGGCCAGGATGGGTGCGAGCATCGCCGCCAGGCTGAGCCACCGGTCCTTCGGCTCGAGCCGGGTTACGACGGTCTTGACGATCGGCCGGATACCGGCCAGCAGCGCGGCTACCGCCATCAGCCCGCCGGGGGCCAGTGCCAGCGTGAACGCGGCGGTCACCACACCCACCGCGTACGGCAGCAACCTGCGGGTGGCGATGGCCCGCTCCACGCAGCACCAGGTGAGCAGCGCACCGACGGCCTCGGCGGGTTCGGGCCGCAGACCGTTGTTGTACGGCAGCCACATCGCCAGGAATACGAACGCCGCCGACCACACCGCGGGCGACGAATGCCGCACCGTGCGGCCCAGCCGCCCGATCACCTCCCGGCTGATCAGCCACCAGCCGAGCAGCCCGAGCGCGAACGCGGGCAGGCGCATCCACGGCCCGGCGACCGAGATCTGCGACATCCACGAGATCACCTGGAAATGCCAGCCGAACGGGTCCTGCGGCACCCCGAAATAGCGGAAATAGTTGTCGGCGTAACCGGCGTCGGCGGTGATGCGGCCGACGACGAAGTTGTAGCCGTCGTCGGAGGTGTTGGCGCCGGCGATCCACCAGAAGCCCAGGATCGCGGCCACCACCACGTCGGGCGGACGGATGCTGAACCAGCCCGCAGGAAGGAAACGTCGATGGCGGCGGCCGTCGCGGACGTCGAGCATGTGCAGCGCCACCAGCGACGCCAGCGTCAGCAGCACACCGAGGACGATCGCGACGAGTTTCAGCACCGTGGGGGAGGACACGTACCGGGTGTCGATCGTGGCGTGCAGCGACAGTCCGTCGCGCGGAACGCCGGCGGGCAGCGCGGTGTAGACGCCGACGATCTGCGGACGCATCTGCTGGTCATCGAGGGTGAATTCGGTCTGCGGACCGTCCTCGTCGTCGGGGTCCGCCGACGCGGGGATGCCGGCGAACCGCGCCTGGGTGCGGGTGCCGTCGGCGGAGAACTTGATGCGGCAGTCCGGATTCGACTGCGCGGCACGACGATCGGTGCTCACCAGCACCAGGTCACGGTCGGTCACCGTCAGCGAGTCTGCGGTGGCCCGGACGAAAAGTCCACGTGCCGAGGCGGATTGGCCCTTCGACGGCATCGTCGACACCAGGACGCCGCCCTCGCGGGGCAGGTGCGCAGCCAGCGAACATGGCACCGTCATCGACATGTCGATCGGCACGAACGAGGCCAGTGGTGCCGACACATTGCCGACGGAGTCATTCTGCGGCCAATTCAGTTCGGCCGTGGTCTGTTTCACCGGCAGCAGCGGCATCGGGATCGCCAGGACGGCACCGATCAGGCCGGCGACGACGGCGACGATTCGCCACAGCCGGGTGCGGTCCGGTGCGGCGGTGCTCGTGCCCGGTGCTGTGTCAGTCGTCATCGGTGTCCGGCTCCAGCCTGATCGAACTGGTCCGCGACCAGCCCCACTGTGTGATGTCGGTGGCTCGCACGGCGGCCGGGGGCGGGTCGGGCGCGAACGGGATCAGCCGTTCGAGCGCGCCCCAGTCGCGCACCCAGTCGTCCTTCAGATATGTCGGCACCGCCTGCGCCGTGGTCGTGGCCTGCGAGATGCCGAGCAGACCGCCGTCGGTGCCACGCTGCCACGTCTTGGACTGGGAGTTGGCGACGATGTAGTCGGGCAGGATGCGCCAGCGGGGCACCTCCGCAACGCCGTGCCGAACCTGCATCGGTCGCTGACACGGGAAGTGTGCTGCCGCACTGAAATCGATCAACGTCGGGGTGTTCTCGCCCACCACCTGCTGCAGGGTGCGTAGCCGCGGCGCCCGGGGGCCGGTGATGGCGATGAACTGTTTCGGACCAAGATTGTTGTCCAGCAACGACAATCGCATCACCGTGGCGTCAGCGGGTACCCGCGACATCGGGATGCGGAGGTTGCGCCACGGCATGTTCATGATCTGTGGGCCGGGGTCGATGGGCAGCACATCGTCCCCGAACTTCTCGAATTGTCCTGCCGGGCCCCCTTTTCCGAACTGGACCACCAGCTTCTGGCCGAAGGTGCGCACCCCGTAGGCGTCGACGGTGGAGACGGCCCCGGCGGTGGCGAACACCAGCAACGGTGACACCGAACGCCGCGCGGGCAGCTCGTACCAGCCGGTCGTCAGCCGGGCCTCACCCCTGTATCCGTAACTGCCGAGCACGGGGGTGCGCGCCGGGTCCAGACCGAATGGCAATGCGGCGGTCGAACCGTTGACCGTCTTGGGTCCGGTGCCGCCGGTGGTGCCCGCACCCAGGCCGCCGGTGACGATGAACGCCTTGGCGACGGTGTGGTCGACGTTCATGCGCCCGGGGCGGCGCACCTGGCCCTTGGGATACAGGTCGGTGGGGATACCGTCCGGGGTGAAACCGACGGACCTCGTGCCCGACAGCGCTTCGGTCGCCGAGAGTCCACCCGCGGGTGTCAGCATCCCCGCATTGGGGTCGATCTCCACCAGCACTTTGTCGGCCAGACCACAACTGTTGCCGCCCAACGCATTCAGATGCTCCGACAGGATGGTGGGGGCGGGTGCGCGGGTGATCGCGGCCTTGGCGAACACCACCACGTCGACGAGCAGGATGAGTGCGGCGATCACCGCGATCGGCGACGACGCCGCCAGCAGCCGCCGTCGGTCACCCGCGTCACCGGTGTGTGCGCTGTCGGTGTGCGCGATACCCCGGTGCGCGACATAGTCCTGGCGCAGATGCTGCCAGGCGGCCAGCGCGGCGGCCAGCACCGCCAGCGCCAGCGCCGCAGCGGACAGGTCGATGTTCAGAATCCGCGGGGCCCGGTCGAACCAGGCGATGTCGAAGTCGTAGACGTAGGCCCACGCGTTGTACCCGGCCAGTGCCGCCGCCATCGCGAACAACAGCCCGGAGATGAACACCGTCAGGTTGCGGGTGGAACTGCGTGCCGCGGTCACCACCGCCACGGTGGCCGTCGCGGCGAGCGCCGCGCCGAGCCCGGCCAGCACCCCGAACTGGATGGTCCACTTGGTGGGCGTGAACGCCAGCAGCAGCAGGGTCACTCCGACACCCCCGATCAGCCGCCATACCGGACCGTTGTTCAGGCCCGGAATGTGGCTGCGCCGCAACAGAACCGCCACGGTGACCACGACGCAGGCGAGCAGGAGCAGCAGCGGCACGCGGCGGGCCAGCGCGGCGTCGTCGGTGGCCACCGACATGAAGTAGTACCGCATGAACTCCTGGTACCAGGGGATGACCGGCCCCACGCTCCACCGGATCTTGACCGTCTCGTAGACGGTGGCCAGGGTCTGTTCGCGGAACATCACCACCAGCACCAGCGTCCCCGACGCGACCAGCGGTGCGGCCAGGCTCACCGCCGACAGCCACCGTGAGCGGTCGTCGCAGCGATCGAGCAGTACGTGCAGCATAGGCCGGGCGGCGACCAGCAGGATCGCCACTCCGATCACCCCGTGCGGCGCCACCCCCAGCGTCAGCCCCGCCGTCAGCGCGGCCAGGGCCGCGGGCAGCAGCCGCCGCGTCGTGATTGCCGATTCGGCCGCCCACCAGGTGAGCAGCGAACCGAGCACGATGACGGTCTCGCTGCGCAGGCCGGACGCGAACGGCAACCAGAATGCGGCAAACGTCAGCGCCGCCGCCCACACCGGCCAACCGCCCCGGCTGACCGCTGGCCCGAGGCGCGGCAGCAGCACCCGCGACAGCACGAACCACGACACCAGGCCCGCGACGAGCTGCGGCACGTGCAGCCACAGCAGCGACGTCGACACCGACGACCAGTGACCGAGGAACGAGTAGTACCAGTCGAACGGCGCCTCGGGGATGCCGTAGAAGCGGTAGTAGTTGGCCAGGTAGCCGAAATCATCCGCGGTGCGGCCCATGTTGAGGATGTAGCCGTCGTCGGGCGAACCGGCGCCCAGGAACGTCCACACCGCCAGCGTCGTCGTGACCAGCACATCGGTCGGGCGCATCCGCACGAGCCGGGACACTGACGGCCGCGACCGCGCACCGAACCGGGCTCGATCGAGCTGCCACAGCGCCCACAGCGCGACCAGCACCGCGAGCACCGCGACGGCCATCACCAGCAGTTTGATCGCCGACGGTGAGTTCTCGTACCGGTTGTCGACGGCCACGCTCATCCGCAGGCCCCCGGCGGCCTTGATCTGCGCGGCCTTGATCTGCTCGGGGGGCAGGTCGCTGTAGATGCCGTTGACCTTGGGGCGTTTGTCGGGTTCGAGGGTGGTCGCCGGACCGGCGCCGACGAACCGCGCACCCGGTCCGGTGGGGGCCGACCAGATCCGCAGGACCGAGCATCGGCGCAGGTCGGCGCGGGTGGCGCGGGCGGCGACATTGTTGCGGAAGGTGACGGTCACGGCGTCGCGGGTGGCGATCACGAACATGCCCGAACCCTTGGCGTTCGGTGCGTCGTAGGGTGTCGTCGACACGACGACCGTGGGCCGGGTGACGGTGGTTCCGGCGGTTTCCCGGATACCTGGGGCCTGCGAGGTGGCGGGTGCGTCGGCGAGCAGCGAACACGGGATGCGCGCGTCGAGCGTGCGCGGGGTCTGCGCGATCAGCGGCGCCGACACGGAAGAGTTGTCCCCGCTCAGCTTCTGCCCCTGCGGCCAGGTGATCGTCGCCTCGGTGGTGGTGACCGGCAGCAGCGGGGTCAGCGCACACGCGAGGATGCCGATCAGTCCGGCCACCAGGGCGATCAACCGCAGCCTGGGTGCGGTGGGATCGGGAAGCCGGGTGCTGGTGGACACGATGTCTGATCGTATGCCACCGGCGATTGTGCGCAGTACCGCATCAGCACTCCGGAGGGTTCAATACCCTCGGGTACTCGGTTGTCGGAATACTCAGTATCGCAGGTGCGCCGGACTCCACAGGCCGCTGCGGGTGACCGTGCGCTTGACGATATCGGCCTCCTGCGTCACCCCGTTGTACGGCGTAAACCGTTCCAGGGCGCCCCAGTCGCGCCCGATGTCGCCGGGCAGGTACGTGGCCAGAGCCGTTGGCTGCTGCGACAGCTCCATCCAGCCGACCGGGCCGCCACCGAAGGAGTTCTGCCACGCCGACACCGCCGCCGCCAGATCCGCTCCGGGCTTGATCCGCCACCGCGGGATCTCGGCGACCCCCGCACGATGGGTGAACGGGCGCTGGCACGGGAACGCCAGCCCCGACGTCCAGTCGATGTGCACCGGATCGTCGCTGCCGACGACCTCCTGTAGCGTCGCCATCTGCGGAACCCGGGGCGGGGTGAGTGCGACGAACCGTCCGTCGGACAGGTTGTCGTCGACGACGCGCACCCGCACCGCGGTGATGCCGGTGGGCAGGTCGTCGGTCTCGTACCGCAGGTTGCGCCACGACGGCCGCGGTCCCGGGTCGATGAGGGTGGTCTCACCCGTCGTGAACAGGTCGTCGTCCCGGATGCCGGGGGTGATCGGGGTGGTGGTGTATTCGAGCATCACCTCGGGGGTGTCGAACTGCCCGGCCACCGACATCGTCAGCAGGGGACGGTCGCGCCAGTTCGCGGGCAGCGCGTACCAGCCGGTGGTGAGTCGCGCCGGGACGGGGTCGGTTTCGGAGTAGCTGCCCAGCACCGGGGTGGTGGCCGGGTCGAGCCCGAACGGCAGCGCGGCATGGCTGCCGTTGACGCCGGGGGTGTCGAGGACTCCGCCGCCCGTACCGCCCGGATTGGATCGCAGCACGTCGGGTGCGGCCGTGGCGTTGCCGGCGAGCACACCGAGCGATCCCGACGACGTCACCGAGTACAGCTCGTCGGGCACCCCGTCCGGGCTGAAACCGTAGTTGGCGTCGGCACCGGGCCGGGCCGGCGAACCACCGAGCGGATTCTCCAGCGTGGCGTCGACAGGTGTCAGCATGTCCCGGTTCGGGTCGGTCTCGACCCAGACCTTGTCGGCCATCGCGCACTGCTTACCGGTGAGCGCGGCCAGATTGGACTGCGGCACCGAGAATGAGCGGCTCTGGTTGATGCCGGTGAAAATGGCCGTGAGCAGCTCGAACGCGACGACGGCCGCCGCCAGGTAGGCGAGCGGGGCGCCGGCCACCGAACGCCACACTCGGCCGAGGGCGAGTGCGGCGCGGCCCGGTTCGGGCGCATCGGTGTGCGGACGTTCGGTGGGGTCGGCGCCGACGAACGGTTCGCGGAAGTGGAACCACAACGCCACCACCAGCAGCGCGAGCGACGCGTACAGGAACGCCTCGTGCAGCATCACCGGCCCGAACTTGGTCTGTGCCCAGCCCCACGGCATCCCCCATGCCGAGTAGTAGTAGTACGAGTTGGGGGAAGCGAACGAGAAACCGCCGATGAACAGCACCAACGCCGCGAACAAAGTCCGGTTGCGGCGGGAGTGCATCGCCGAATGGCTTGCCGCGATGGCGGCGATCGCCGCGAGTGCCGCAGCGAGCCCGGCGAACACCCCGAAGTGGTGTGTCCACTTGGTGGGGGTGAACATCAGGAACACCAGCGAGGCGAAGGTGATCCCGACGATGCGTCGCGACGGGCCGAGCGCGGTGCCGGGGATACGGTTCTTGCGGATCAGCACCGATGCCGATACCACCAGGCCCAGCAGCATCGCCAATACCGCGAACCGCCTGGCCAGGGAGCCGTCGGCAGAATATGAGAACAGTGCGGTGTACCGGCTGATCTCGTCGTACCAGTGCATCGACGGACCCAGGTCGGTCTTCATCGACGACGAGTCGGTGAACGACCGTAGCGTCAGATCCGAGAACACCACGAACAGCACGAACGTGCCGGCCGCCAGGATCGGGGCGATCAATGCCGCCGACGACCACAGGTCGGCGGGTTTCGGTATGCCGGGCCGGTTCGTGCGCGGGGCCCGGTCGGTGTCGGTGGTGAGGTCGGTGATGACCCGTGCCCGCTTGACCAGCGCGGTGATCATCGGCCGGGCGCCGGCGATCAGCGCCGCCACCGCCAGCAGCCCGGTCGGCCCGGCGGCCACGCTGAACGCGCCGAACAGGCAGGCGAGCGCGGCCGGCAGCAGACGTCCGGTGGCGATGGCCCGTTCCACCGAACACCAGGTGAGCATCACGCCCAGGCAGATGATCGGTTCGGGCCGCAGACCGTTGTTGAACGGAAACCAGGAGGCCAGGAACACGAACGCGGCCGTCCAGCCGACCACCGGCCGGGCCAGCGCGGCCCGACCCAGGCGCGGCAGGATCTCGTGGCTGACGATCAGCCATACCGCGATGCCGCAGGCCAGCGCGGGCAGCCGCACCCATGGGCTGGCCACCGAGATCTGGCTGAGCCAGCCGAACACCTCGTAGTACCAGCCGAAGGGTGCCTCGGGCGCCCCGTACCAGCGGAAATAGTTGGCCGTGTAGTCGCTGTTCTGCGCCACCCGCGACATGGTGAGCAGGTAGCCGTCGTCGGAGGTGTTGGGCCCGACCAGGTGCCACACCAGCAGTGCCCCGATCACCACGTAGTCGCGGGGCCGCAGCCGCCACCAGCGGGCCGGGAAGATCCGTCGGTGGCGCCGGCCGTCGGTCGCGTCGAGGGCGGCCAGCGCCGCCAGCGAGAGCAGGGTGCACGCGATGCCGATGATCAGCGTCAGCAGCTTCAGCAGGGAGGGGGAGGTGGCGTACCGGGAATCGATGACGACGTGCGCGTTGAGCCGGGCCAGGTCGTCGGCCGAAGTTGCCGGTGGTGCGGATGTGAGCTCGGATACGTCGCCGGTCAGGTCGGTGAACAGGCCCGTCACCTGCGGTCGTTCGTCGGCCTGATAGGTGGGGGAGATGCGGGTCGCGGTGGTTCCGGCGAGCGGTGTGCCGTCGTCACCGCTCATGCCGACGAACTCGGCGCTGACCTCGTCGGCGGTGGCCCGGACGGTGATGGCGCGGCAATCCTGGGCCCGCATCTGCGCCACGGTGGCCGCGACGATCGGCACATTGCGGATGACGACCTCGACAGAAGTCCCGTTGCTGCTACCGGTCTTGCGGACGATCAGGCCGCGTTGCGCCGACTTCTCGGCGTCCTTCGGTGTGGTTGACAGCAACACGGTGCCGTCGGGTCCGAGGTGATCGATCGCCGCACACGGGATCGTCGCCGACATTGTGACCGGCACATACGCCGTCAGCGGCGCCGACACCGACGTCACCGGCCCGGTCTGCGCGGGCCAGTCGATTTCGGCGCTGGTCTGCTTCACCGGCATCAACGGTGTGGCCAGGGCAAGTACCAGTCCCAGAAGTCCGGTGACGATGGCGAGAAGTTTTGCTCGTCGAACGGTCGGCGCTGGCACAATCAGTGATCGTAGTCGCCGGGTACCAGCCGACGAGCTCGGCCAGGCGCCTCGCACCTGAACGGGCGCCGCTGAACCGGCTAGCCGACGAGCTCGGCCAGGCGTCTGACCGCGAACTCGTAGCCGCGGATGCCGTAACCGGCGACGATGCCCGACGCGATCGGCGACACATACGAATGCTGCCGGAACTTCTCCCGTTTGTGCACGTTGCTGATGTGCACTTCCATGATCGGCACGTCGGGGATCACCAACGCGTCGGCCAGGGCCACCGAAGTGTGCGTCCACCCCGCCGGATTGATGACTATCCCGCTGATCTTGCCCACCGCCTCGTGGATGGCGTCGATCATCTCGCCCTCGTGGTTGGTCTGCAGCGCCCGCACTCCGAAGCCGAGTTCGGCGGCGGTGCGTTCGGCGAGCTCGACGACGTCGGCAAGGGTATCGGTGCCGTACACCTCCGGCTGCCGCGTCCCGAGCGTGTTCAGGTTGGGCCCGTTGAGCAGCAGGATCGGCAGGTGAGGTGATTGCGGGGTCTCAGTCATGGCGACTACGTTATGCGGTCCGGCGCACCGCACCTACCCGATGCCATTTTCATGGCACCATTGATGCCATGAGAACAACCATCGATCGCTCGGGGCGCATCGTCGTCCCGAAGGAACTGCGTGCGCGGATCGGACTCGAGCCGGGCGAAATAGAGATCACGGTGTCGGGCAGCGCGCTGGTGATCGAACCCGTGGTGACCGATCAGCTCATCGAATCGGATGGCCTGCTGATGCTTCCCGCGGGTGGTCCGGAGCTTTCAGCCGACGACATCCGGGAGCTGCGCCTTGGCGACCAACGCTGACCTGATCCTTCTCGACACGAGTGCCGCGATCGCACTTGTGCGGCCAGGTCAGGACGGTCATGACAGCGCGGTCGCCGCTGTTCGCGGGCGACAGCTCGGATTGAGCGGGCATGCGACATTCGAAACGTACTCGGTACTGACCAGGCTTCCACCGCCGCAACGGTTGTCGGCGGCGGCCGCGGCCCGGCTCATCGCCACCAATTTCCCGCAGAGCCGGTTCCTCCCAGCTGAACGGTGTGCCGATCTGATCGGGTCCTTCGCGGCGCTGGGCATATCAGGTGGATCTGTATACGACGCGCTCGTCGGTGCCGCCGCAGTCCAGCACGGCTTGCCGCTGCTGACTTTCGATCGTCGTGCCGAACCGACCTATCAGGCCGTGGGTGTAACGCTGCTCAGTGCCTGAGACCGTTCCACATGGGCCGTAGGTGTGACACTGCTCAGTGCCTGAGACCGTTCCACATAGGCATCAGTTGGCGAGGTTGAGGGCTTGCTGTGCGGCTTTGGCGACGCTGCCCCGGTGGAACGGGCCGTGGCCGGCAAGCAGAGTGTCGGCGTCGAGGGTGGTGAAGTGTTCGACGGCGCGCCGGTTGGCGGCGGCGTCGTGCTGGAACGCGCCGTGCAGGCACTGCGGTCCGGTGATGCGGGAGACCTCGTGACCGCTGACAAGGGAGTCACCGGACACCAACCCCTGGCCGCCGGCGACGAGGTAGGCGCTGTGACCATCGGTATGTCCGTGTGCGGCAACGGGTTCGGGAGAACCTGGCAGATCGAGAGGGCCGGTCTGGCCGAAAGCTATTCCGTCGAGACCTTTGCGGCTGAGCACGCCGAGCGGGGTCACCCGGCTCAGCCACCGCAGCACCAGCGGCCAATTGCGTAGCGGGATGCTCGCCAGGGTGGCCGCGTTGGCCTGTTGGAGATAGTCGCGTCGGGCGTGGGCCACCTCGATCGGATCCATGTAGACGTCGAATCCGTAGCGCTGCTGGAGTTTCACCAGCCCGCCGAGATGGTCGACGTGGGCGTGGGTGAGCAGCGCGCCGCGGATGTCCTCGGGCCGTCGACCGATCCGCTCAATGGACTCCACCACGGCGTCGGCCTGCCCCGGATACCCGCCGTCGATCAGCGTGAGATCGGTACCCTCTTGCAGCAGAACCCAATTCACGACCTGTGTCTCCACCAGATACGCCGTCGACGCCCCGGCGTCGACCTGCGACACGATCATCTCACCCATGCTTACTCCTCACCTCTTAAGAACTCACACCAATTCGGAATCCTGATGTCACATCCTGGCACCAGGATTCCGATTACCTTGCTTTCCGGACTACCAGTACGAACGGACCGACCGCTGTGACCTGGAAATGGTTGTCGGCGAAGACCTTCGGGTTGAAGGTGACGGTGTACCGTTCGACGTTCGGGTCGTTGGGGTAGACGTCGCGGGCCAGGCGCAATGTGTAGCCATCGTCGCTGTGCCGGAACAGGAACACCTCCGGCGCGGGCCACGGCGACTTGTCGAGGTGCCCGATCAACTCATCGGGCGTCATCGACGTCGCCCAGTCGGCGATGGCCGCGGCACGTTTGTCGAACTCCGCCAACGGATTTGCGTAGTGCGAGGTGAGTCCCTGGAATCCGCGGTACGGATACACCGACAGGAATCCGTAGTCAGCGGTCAGCACGATCGTCTCGCGCGCCGGTGCCCCGGTCTGTTCGGCGATGAGCTTGTTGATCTGCGGGAAGTATGTCTCGGCGCCCGCGGGCCGTTTGTCGGCACGCTGGCCGGTGCCGTCGGTGTCGGTGTAGGCGATGGTGATGTCGGTGGACAGATGTCCCGGAATACCTTGCGCCACAGCCACGGCCGCGGCAACAGCCACGACGCCGACGACGGTCCGCACGTCGCCGAACTGCCGCACCGCCCACGAACCCAGCTCGGCGGCAGCAAAAACACCTGCGGCGGAAAGGATCGCCACCAGTACGGGTTCGAGGCGGAACGCCAGCAGGGTGGTGCCGGCGGCGGTCGCGGCCATCGACAACAGACAGAACAGGTATACGGCGACGACGGCGACACCCAGCGCCATCGCCAGGGTCCTTTCCCGGAACCGCAGCACCACCCAGATCAGCCCGGCCAGGGTGAGCGCCCCGAGCAGCGACCACTCGAACATCGGCATCGGCAGCCACGAACCACGTTCGGGCAGGTAGTGTGTCGCGGTTCCGGTACCCGCCGCCTCACCCGAGAGCCGGTCCCGCAGGTACGGCGCCCACACCGTCAGGGCCAAGACCCCCGACACCGCCGCCATCGCCACCAACCGCGCACCCACCGCGACGACGACCCGCCGCCGGGCCGCGCGCACCTCGGCCACCGGCCGGGAGGAGTTGCGGGCGGCCATCCACCCCGACCCCGCGAGATACAGCGCCAGCAGGCAGGCGACGAACGCGAACAGTCCCGCGTACAGCGTGTAGAACATCGCACACACGCCCAGGAACAGGCCCGATGCCGCCACCGCCGCCCAGCTCGTCCCACCGCGCAGGTCATCGACCACCCCGCCGGCCAGCCGCGATCGTCCGCGCAGCGCGTACAGCACGGTCGCCAGCATCGGGACGCCGAGCAGGATCAGCACCGCCGAATAGGGTTCGGGGGAGGCGTACATCAGCGTCGCCACCGTGACCGCCAGTGCGGCGGCGGCACCCTTGTCGGTGCCCACCATCCGGTTCCATAGCACCACCGCGATCGCCGCGGCCACGGCCATCGAGATGATCGCCCACGGCTTGTACGCCTCCCAGCCGTCGAGGCCGCGGGCGGCGGCGAATCGCCCACCCCACCAGAACCAGCCGGCCGGATAGTAGGGCGGCATGTCGGCGTACGTCATATCCGACAGATGCGGCGAGTCGGTGAGCCGCGTCAGGTATTCGGTGCGGAACTGCTGATCGACGCTGAGCCCGAACAGGTACAGCTTGGTAGCCCCCAACGGCATCCCGAGGGTCACGGTCACCAGCCCGGCCACGCCGATCACCGACGCCAGCAACTGCCCGACGGCCGACCGACCGTACCGGTACAGCAGCGCCGCGACCACCAGGAACGCGATCGACACGACCTGTCCGAGCGTCGTCAGTGACCGCGTCACATTCGACGAGTTGTAGGCCGGCCAGTCGACGGCCGCGATCACCTCGAGCCCGGCGAAAGCCACCACCCCGCCGACGACGGCCGCCACCACCAGTGCACCCGCCGACGACACGGGCGATGACCGGCCGGTATCGCCGGATGCGGGCACGGTGTCGGTCGCTGTAGCGGTCACGCCCTTCTTTGTATCAGCCGCCCCTTCGCCGGTTGAGGTGCGAGCTTGCGAGCCTCAACCAACGGGGGGATCTACACCGGCAGCTTGCGGAAGATGGGGCGCGGGACGTGCCGCAGCACCGACATGATGACGCGGAACGGGGCGGGCGCCCACACGATCTCCTTGCCCTTGTCGGCGGCGGCCACCACGAGCTTGCCCACGTCTTCCTTGTTCATGGTCAGCGGGGCCTCGGCGACGTGCGCCGACAGCCGGGTGCGGACCATTCCGGGACGCACCACGAGAACCCGGATACCGAATTCGCGCAGCGCCTCACCGAGGCCGAGATAGAACCCGTCGAGACCGGCCTTGGTGGAGCCGTAGACGAAGTTGGAGCGGCGCACCCGCTCACCGGCCACCGAACTCATAGCGATGATCTGTCCGAACCCCTGCGCACGCAGCTTCTGCCCCAGCAGCACACCCACCGACACCGCGGCCGTGTAGTTGATGTCGGCCTCGGCGACGGCCAGCTTCTGGTCCTGCCACGCCTGCTCGTCGTCGCCCTGGATACCGAACGCGACGATCGACACGTCGATGTCCCCACCGGCGAATGCCTTGTCGATGACATCGGGATGGGTCTCGGGGGCGCGGGCATCGAAGTCGATGCACTCCACCGACGACGCGCCGGCGGCCTTGAGCTGTTCGACGGCCGCGGCAGCCGCCGTATCGCCGGGGACCGTGGCCAGCACGACCCGCATCGACCCCTTCTTCAGATACTCCTCGGTGATGGCCAGCCCGATCTCGGAGCTACCGCCCAGGACCAGGATCGATTGGGGAACGCCGACGGCGTTGAACATCTATTTCTCTCTTTCAGTTCTGGTGCCGCTTCGTGATCCCTGAGGCCGAAGCGACCAATCATCTTGATCCCTGAGGCCGAAGTGACCAATCATCTTGATCCCTGAGGCCGAAGCGACGAAGGAGCGAGGGTCACGAAGGGTCCGGTGACCTTTCGACACCTGACGTGACCACCTCCCGCGACCGATCACGCCAGCTCGAGCCGCCGGCCCATGTCGGACATGAACACCCGATTCGGGTCAATACGCCGGCGCACCGCGATCCACTCGTCGATACGCGGGTACATCTTGTGGAAGTTCTCCGCCGACGTCCGCGAATCCTTCGCGGTGTACAGCCGCCCACCCATCGCCATGACCCGCTGGTCGAGGTCGGTGAGGAACTCGGCCAACCCCCGCTTGACGGGGAAGTCGACACACACGTTCCAGCCCTTGAACGGGAAGCTCAGCGGCGCCTTGTTGCCGTCGCCGAACAGCTTGATCACGTTGAGGAAGCTGACGTGCCCCGACGCCTGGATGTGCTCGATCGTGCGGGTGAACTCTTCTTCGTTGCCGGTGGGCACGATGAACTGGTACTGGCAGAATCCGCCGCCGCGGCCGTAGGCGTTGTTCCAGTCACCGAACACGTCGAGCATGTGATAGAACTGCGCGAGATTCTTGACCTTGCCCTCGCTCGGCGGGCCGATCCGGTAGTACGCCTCGCCGATCGAGCCGAAGCTCAGCTTGTTGGCCAGGCCCCGCGGGAAGACGTCGGGGAAGGTCAGCAGCGGCTTGTTGTTGAAGCTCAGCGGGTCCTTCTGGTACTTCGCGGGCAGCTCGTCGACACGGGCGAGGTTGCCGCGGCTGAACGTGCCGCGTCCGAGCTTGGGCGGGGCGCTGATGGTGTCGAACCAGCCGGAGGCGTACTCGTAGCCGTCCTCGAACCCGTCGGACAGATGCAGGTCGATGGTTTCCTGCAGCGAACTCGTGCGCGCGGTATCGGCGATGAAGTACGCGCTCTCGGTGCGCTTCATCTGGATCTTGGCCCGCAGCACGATGCCGGTGAGCCCGATACCGCCGATGGTCGCCCAGAAGATCGACGCGTCGGGGTCATCGCCGGAACCGTCCGGGGTCAGCGTGAGGATGCGCCCGTCGGCCACCAGCAGCTGCATCTCGACGATGTGATTGCCGAAGCTGCCCTGGCTGTGATGGTTCTTGCCGTGGATATCGTGCGCGATCGCCCCGCCGATGGTGACCTGCCGGGTGCCGGGCAGCACCGGAACCCACAGCCCGTACGGCAGCGCCGCCTGCATCAGCGCGTCGAGGCTGACGCCGGCGTCGAGGTCGACGGTGGCGGTGTCGGCGTCGATGGCGTAGATCCGCTGCAGCGGCGTCATGTCGACGGTCAGGCCACCGCTGTTCTGGCCGGACTCGTTGTACGAACGGCCCAGGCCACGGGCGATGACACCGCGCTTGAGGTAGTCGGGCTTGTCGGCGTTGTCGTCGGCGACTCGGGCGACGGCCTCGGCGATGACCTCGGGGTACGGCGTGGACAGTACGTGCCCGGTGATCGGTGTGGTGCGCGACCACCCCACCAGCTTCCGGGTTTCGATCGGCAAGAGCTCTTCTGTAGACATCGGGGCACAGAATACTCCTGAAAACCTGAGACTATTGCGGGCCCGAGTTGTGGAAGAACCACAGCGATGAGGTGGCCCAGATGCCGGCGAACGTGGCCAGCAGGATGCCGCCGGCGACGGGGACGGCCCACTTGGGCACCGATTCCCGCGTGAGCAGCAGCATCTTGGTGACGAAGACGCCGTACAGGAAGCAGCCGAGCACCGAATGCAGCAGGACGCGGGCATTGCGGGCGTCGAAGCCCAGGGAGTACAGGCAGTGCACCGCCACGGGGACCGTGACGAGCACCGCCAGCCGTCCCGTCCACACATGGACCACGCGCAGCGCCCGTTTCGGGCTCCCGGATCCTGCGCCCATCACCACCGCCGAAAGCACCTGGGTGAGTGCGAGCACAGCCGCGACGGTGGCCAGCCACGCCTTCATCGACGCAGGTCCGGAGAATCCCGCCACGTCGAAGGAAATTGGTTGCGCCTCATGGACTTTCGCGAACACGCCGAGTTCGATCGACACCGCGGCACCGACCAGCAGTGGGACGAACACGGCCGCCGGTGACGGCGACCGGGTGTCGGTGGGTACTCCGGGCGGATGCGGGTCCGGCGCCGGGTGCGCGCCACCGGGAGACACGTGGCCGGGAGGTACGCGGCCCGAGAACGGGGCCTGCTGGGTCGGGCCGAAACCCGCACCCGGCCCCGGATAGGGCGCCTGCTGGGCCGGGCCGAACGGGGCGGGAGGCCCAGGGTGGACACCCTGGCGGGCAGGTCCGGGCGGTGTACCGGGATGCTGGGGGCCGGGACGCTGGGGACCGGCCGGGTTCCCCGGCCGAACGATCGGCCGCGTCGCGTCGTCTGCCGGGGATCCGGCCAACTGGGGAGGCCGGGCGATCTGCTGCGTGGGCCGGGTGCTCGGCGTGTCCCGGCGCGGGGGTTGCCCCGGATTCCGAGGCTGGTCAGGATTCCGGGGCTGGTCAGGAGACATCGGCGGGTCCGACCACCTTGGTCACCGAAGGGTCGGTGACCTTGCCATCCTTCATCGGAAGGTCGGGTGCCGGGCGGAACGTCCCGTCGGGCAGGCGCCGGACTCCGGTGACCGAGCCGGCGGCGTCGACGATCCAGGCCACCTTCTCACCGTTCTGCTCGGCGACATACAGTCCCGCAGGCGCCTGGACCTTACCGGCGGTGTAGTCCCACTGCTCGTCGCCGAGTTCGATCTCTCCGACGAGGTCGTCACCGTTGAGGGTGCCGGTCATCCGCGAGTTGTTCTTTCCGGTGATGTCGATCTTCCCGTCGGTGATGGTCCCGCTCAGCCACGTTTCGGTGGTTGCGCCGTCGCAGGCGTAGGCGATGACGTTGGCACCTTCGACCGTGACCGAGAGTGTCGTGGTGTTGGCCGATGTCGGTGGCAGCGTCCCGACGAAGTCGGCGTTGGGCGGAAACGGAGTTGTCGCAGTCCGGTCAGCGGCCGAAGTGGGCGGCCCGGACGGCGGCGGTGTGCCGGTGCTCGTGGCGGGTGGCGTTGAGGTGCGCGCGGTGGTGTCCTCGGGTTTGTCGAAGACGGCGATGGCGATCAGTATCAGGCCGAGTATCGCCACGGCGGCGATGGTCAACAATGGCCCACGTTTTTTCATGGGTGACCTCTGGTGAGATGGTGGGACGGGCTGCGGCCCGGTGAGGCCGATCACACCAGCGTAGGCCCGCCAGGCCAGGCCCGGCAGCGTAGTCGGCTACTCGACCTACGCCGCCGCACTACCTGGTATGGGCGCTGCCCCACGCACCAGGTGTATCCAGACCTCCGGCGGGTCAGCGCATGATGCGGGCGACGAACGGCGTCGAATCCTTCAGCGAGGCCAGCACCGTTCCCGAGTGGTCCTTGTCCGGGTAGACATGCAGTTCGACGGGCTGGTTGTTGGCCTTCATCTGCGCGTACAGGGACAGCGCCGAGGGGGCGGGGACGTCCTTGTCGAGCAGTCCCTGGCCGAGGAAGATCGGCCGGTCGTAGCCCCTGTACGGCGTGCCCATGTATTCGGTGAGCGCGGCCCGGACGTTCGGCAGGCTCGACAACG
>NZ_JAGQTN010000051.1 GCF_020438995.1 Gordonia sp. (in: high G+C Gram-positive bacteria) | reverse complement strand
GACCGTCCGGGCCGGCTGATCCGGCGGCCGGACCGAAGGCACGCCACAGCAGGTACGCGATGGCGATGATGCCGATGAACGCGAAAATGTACGTCACTGCCGACCTCCCTGTTCCTTAACAAGGGTACGCGCGATTCGGACACCGCCACGCTGTCGGTCGCTCACAAGCCCGCGTAGCTGTGCAGACCTGAAACCACCAGGTTGATGATGAACAGGTTGAACAGCAGGGCGACAAATCCGGCAACGTTGATCCAGGCCGCGGCGGTGTGCTTCCAGCCCGCGGTGGCCCGGGCGTGCAGGTAGGCGGCGTAGATCACCCACGCGATGAACGACACCGTCTCCTTGGGGTCCCAGCCCCAGAACCGGCCCCACGCCGATTCTGCCCACACGGCGCCGAGGATGACGCCGAGACCGAACAGTGGGAAGCCGAAGACGACGGACTTGTAGGCGAGCCGGTCGAGGGTTTCGGCGTTCGGGATGGCGTCGACAATGCGTCGCAGGGCTGCGGTCTTGCCGGTGCCGGGCTGCTCGGATGAGGCACCCCAGCGCACTTTCACCAGGTACAGGATGCTGGCGACACCGGCGACGAGCAGCACGCCGGAGGCGATCGAGATCACCGACACGTGGATGGCGAGCCAGTACGACTTGAGCGCGGGCACGACGGGCGCGGCCTGGGTGTAGAGCCATTTGCCGGCGATGAACATGAGCAGCGCCACCGGCAGCAACACGAACGACAGCAGCGGCCGATGTTCGCGTTTACGCAGCACGACCAGACCCGCGATGACGCAGGCCACGCAGGTGAGCGAGATGAACTCGTACATGTTGCCCCAGGGGGCACGGTCGGTGGCGATACCGCGGGTCACGATGGACGCGAGGTGCGCCAGGACGCCGACGATGACCACCGGGTAGGCCATCGAGGCGAGTTTCTCGCCGAACGGCCGCGCCGGCACGGTCTCGAGTTTGCCGGGTGTGCGCAGGTCGGCGGGAGCACCCGAGGCCGATGCCCCGACGAGTTCGCGTGCCTCGGCTGATTGGATGCGCCGGATCCGGGCGCTGCCCAGCGCCCAGAGGAACAGGAACATCGCCAGCACGTACACCGTGATGGCGGTGCCGAACAGTAGGTCGGAGTATCGGGCGAGCGTCTCGTCGACGTGCGCGACGACCTCGTTGTTGTCCATCTGCTCTCCTTGTGGAACCGTGACCGGGGTCGGTGGAACCGTGACCGGGTCGGTGGAACCGCGACCGGGTCGCGTTACAGTCCGCGGACGCGGCGGCCGGCGTCGTTGCCGACGAGTGCCGCGGCCTGGTCGCTGAATCCTTCACCCCAGCCGGCCTGGTCGGTACGGGCCAGTCCGGCGATCTCTACTACAGTACGTCGTTTCCCGGGGTTGTCGACGCCGGGCACATCCTCGACCACGTCCATCTCCACCAGCCTGGCCCACAACCGCCTGCGCCGCACCAGCAGCGAGACGAGCAGACCCACCAGCATCGAGACGGCGAACACGAGTACCCACTTCTGCGTGGGGTCGTGCGAGACCTGCACCGACACCCAGCGTTTGTAGCCGTCGAAGGTGACGATCGTACCGTCGGCGAGGGTGTGCGACTGCCCCTGTTCCAGGTTGACGCGGGCCTCGCGCTTGAGCCGGCCCTGATGCATCAGATCGGAATCGAGCTGGTAGACGTTCTGCGGTCTGCCGGTGTCCAGGCCGGTATCGCCCTTGTAGACGTCGATGGCGACGGCCGGCTTCTTCGGGATCGGCGACGCCGATTGCAGCAGCTTGCCGCCACTGCCGGTGAACTCGGCGGTCGGCGCGAAGATGCCCTGCAGCGCGATCTGGTTGTTGCGGCGTTCGTCCTCGTCCGGGTACATGCCGGCGGGGGTGTCGAAGCGTGCCGCACCCGAGGACAGCATCGTCGCCATCTCCTCGGGGATGAACAGCACCGTCTGGGTGCGTTTCTGCCCGTTCGGGAAGGTGACCGTGAATGTGGGCGCGTAGCCGTTGCCGAGCACGTACACACGGTCACCGGCCAGCCGCAGCGGCTCGTTGACCTTGATCGACGTGTGCTTCCAGTCCGTCGGCACGCCGGCACCGACGCTGTCGGTGTAGGACACCTCGGCGTTGTACATCGACGGCTGCCCGTTGGGCAGGAAGGTGGCCGAGAAGTCATCGACCTTGAAGCAGAACGGCGACAGATCGGTGCCGTCGACGAGGCTTCCGGCCCGGAACGAGTCGTACACCGCGGTCGAGGTGTTGCACAGCCCCTGCTCGCCGTCGGCGACGAGACTGCGGGTGCCCTCGTAGCCGTACACCTTGCCCAGTGCGATCGCGACGAGGATGCCGAGCAGCGCGACGTGGAACACGAGGTTGCCGAATTCGCGCAGGTAGCCCTTCTCCGCCGACACCTCGACGACCCTCGTGCCGTCGGGGAGCGTGCGTTCGGCGGTGACCCGCCGCCAACCGCCGAGCCGCCCGGTGATGCGTTCGGCGATCTCATCGGGCGCACCGTCGACGGTGAACGTCTCATGCCGCGGCAGCCGGCCGAGGTTGCGCGGTGCGGCGACAGGCTTGGCGCGCAGGCTCTTGGCGTGCTCGATCATCCGCGGGGTGAGGCAGCCCACGAGCGAGACGAACAGCAGCACGTAGATCGCGGTGAACCACACCGAGCTGAACACGTCGAACAGCTGCAGCCGGTCCATCCATTCGCCGACCGTCCCGCGGCTGTCGATGTATTGGAGCGTCTTCTGTTCGTTCAGCTCGCGCTGCGGCAGCAACGCGCCGGGGATCGCGGCCAGAGCCAGCAGAAACAGCAGCACCAGCGCGGTTCGCATCGACGTCAGTGACCGCCACAGATTACGCAGCGGCCAGAGGATCCTACGCAGGAACCAATGCGGCGCGGCCGGTTTCCCCGCGGGACGAGCGGGCGGGGTGACTGTGGACGTGCTCATATCGGCAACTCCGTATTGGAGACGAACGCGTCGCGCACCCACACGATGAAGTGATCCCACACCCCCGTGACCAGCGCGACACCTACGGCCAGCAGCATGATGCCGCCGAAGACCTGAATGACCCGGGCGTGACTGCGCAGCCAACCGAGACTGCGCAGCGCCCATGCCGACGAGAAGGCCAGCACCACGAACGGGATGCCCAGCCCGGCGCAGTAGGCGACGATGAGCAGCACGCCTTTGGCGGCGGTGGCTCCCTGGGTACCGCTGGCGGTGGCGATTACCGCGGCCAGCGTCGGACCCAGGCACGGTGTCCAGCCGAGGGCGAACACCGCGCCGAGCAGCGGTGCGCCGACGAGATTGGGCAGCCGTCGAGGGGCGAACCGCACCTCGTGCTGCATCATCGGGATCAGGCCGATGAACACCAGCCCCATCACGATGGTGACCACGCCGCCGATCCGTTGCAGCAGATCATGATTGAGTACGAATGTGCTGGTCACGCCCAATACGGTGGCGGTGGCCGCCACGAACACGACGGTGAATCCGGCGACGAACAGCCCGGCCGCGATCGCCACCCGGGTACGGCCCTGTTTGGCCGCTTCGCCGACCTTCACCGCAGGCGCCTCGGCCCCGACCAGCCCGGCCAGATACGACAGATAGCCCGGCACCAGCGGCACCACGCACGGCGAGGCGAACGACACCAGCCCGGCCAGCACGCAGGCGCCGAGCGCCAGCAGCAGCGGACCGCTCGACACGACGTCGGCGAAGGTGTCGCCGACGGCCGCCTGCGGTGCGAGTTCGATCACGGGGTGCCCGCGGGTTCTTCGGCCGCGACCCGTTCGATCGCCGGGATCAGTTCGTCGGTGGTGAGCGCCTTGAGGAACACGACTGCGGGCCGGTGCTTGCGGTCGAGGATGATCGTGGTGGGCAGTACCGCCGTCGGTACCTTCCAGGCGGCCAGCGTCGCGCCCGCGAAGTCATAGATCGACGGGTAGGCCACCTCGCGGTCGGCAATGAAGTCCCGCGCCGACTGCCGGTCGTCGCGCAGATTGATCCCGAGAAACGCAACACCCTTGTCTTTCGTTGCGGCATAAGACTTTTCGAGCGCATCGGCCTCGCCGCGGCAGGGGCCGCACCACTGACCCCACACGTTGACCACCACCACCTTGCCCGCGAACCGGGCATCGGACAGTGACAACGTGGCGTCGGTCATCACGTCGGAACCGGACATCCCGGACACCGGCCTACGGTCGGCGACCGGGTAGGTGATGACCGTCTTGCCGCCCGGGGAGACGAACTGGAAGGTATTGCCCTGTGCGACAGCGTCGTCGCCGGTGCCGCATCCGGCTACCGCACCGACGGCCAGCAGCAGCGCCGCCACCAGCGCGGCGACCCTGCCGGTCCGGCGAGACTGAACGTGCATGAAACTCTCTCAGGCTCCCGTCACCGTCGGATCCGAGGCCCCGGCGGGCTCGGAGTAGACGATGTCGACGAGCGCGTCGTCGTCGTAGATCAGGCTGGTCAGCGAGGCCAGCGAACACTGCCGGCGGCGCGGATCGTGCCACAGCCTGCTGCCTTCGAGGAACCTGCGCAGCGTGTACACGGGCAGCTGATGGCTCACGCACACCACCTCGTGGCCGCGGGCGGCATCGCGAGCGGTGCTGGCCGCGGCCAGCATCCGGTGCGCGAGCTGGATGTAGGGTTCGCCCCACGACGGGGTGAACGGGTCGCGCAGCTTGGGCCAGTGCCGGGGCTTGGACAGTGCCCCGCCGGTCACCGACACCTTGAGACCCTCGAAGACGTTGTCGGCCTCGATGAGTTCGTCATTGGTGGTGATCGTCAGACCGTGCGCCGCTGCAATCGGTGCAGCGGTCTCCTGCGCCCGCTGCAACGGTGAGGCGAACACGGCGGCGATGTCGTGGTCGGCGAGCGCGGCCGCGACCGTACGGGCCTGGGTGCGGCCGGTGTCGGACAGCCGGAAACCGGGCAGCCTGCCGTACAGGACACCGTCGGGGTTGTACACCTCGCCGTGACGCATCATGTGGACAACGGTGTGCATGCTCTAGTTCCCCCTGGGGTCGGTGGCCGCGGCGGCTGCGGCGGCGGCCGCCGGCAGTGCGGCGGCGATGGTGGCGAACGCGTCGTCGTCGAGGGCCGCGGACACGAACCACGCCTCGAACGCGCTCGGCGGCGGATAGACTCCCGCGTCGAGCAGCGCGTGGAAGAACGGGGCGAACCGGAACGTCTCGGTGGCCTTGACGGTCTCGTAGTCGGTCACCGGCTCGCTCGACCCGGTGAAGAAGACGCTGAGCAGGTTACCCGCCTTCTGGACCCTGTGCGCGACGCCCGCCACCGTCAGCGACTCCCCCAGCAGTACAGCGAGCCGGTCGGCGTTGGCGTCGAGGGCCTGATACACCGAGGCGTCGGCGTTGCGCAGCGTCGCCAGACCCGAAGCGACGGCCACCGGGTTCCCCGACAGCGTGCCCGCCTGATATACCGGCCCCGACGGCGCCAAATGACCCATGATCTCGCGGCGGCCACCGAACGCCGCCGCGGGCAGGCCACCGCTCATCACCTTGCCGAACGTGTACAGGTCGCCGGCGACGCCTTCGAGGCCGTACCAGCCGGCCGGGCTGACCCGGAATCCGGTCATCACCTCGTCCATGATCAGCAGTGCGCCGTGGCGCCGGGTGAGTTCGCGCAGGCCGGCATTGAAGCCGTCGAGAGGTGCCACCGCGCCCATGTTGCCGGCGGCTGCCTCGGTGATGACCGCGGCGATCTGACCGTCGTACTCGTCGAACGCGGCTGCGACGGCGGCCAGGTCGTTGTACGGGAGCACCACCGTGTCGTGAGCGGACGCGCCGGTCACGCCGGGTGAGGTGGGCAGTCCGAGGGTGGCGACCCCCGATCCGGCATCGGCGAGCAGGGCATCGACGTGGCCGTGGTAGCAGCCGGAGAACTTGATGACCTTGCCGCGGCCGGTGAAGCCGCGCGCCAGCCGGATCGCCGACATGGTGGCCTCGGTGCCCGAGTTGACCAGCCGCACCTGCTCGACGGGGTCGACACGGGCGATGAGTTCCTCGGCAAGCTCGATCTCGGCCTCGGTCGGCGCCCCGAACGACAATCCGGTGCTCGCCGCCCGCTGCACGGCCTCCACGACCGCCGGATGCGCGTGCCCCAGGATCATCGGCCCCCACGAGGACACCAGGTCGACGTAGCTGTTGCCGTCGGCGTCGTGCAGGGTGCAGCCCGAGGCACTCGTGATGAAACGCGGGGTGCCGCCGACCGCCGAGAACGCGCGCACCGGTGAGTTCACCCCACCGGGAATGGCCCGGGCCGCACGGTCGAAAAGAACTGCGGAAGCGGCGGCTGAAGAGGCTGCGGGGCGGGTCACGCTGACCAGTGTTCCAAACCCATGGCCTCCCGTGCCAATCCCGACCGCTTGACTACTCTCCTGCCGAGATCTTGGACTCCTGGTCGGGGCAGTAGATGGCGATGCCGGCGCCGACGATGGTGCCCTTCTGAGTCGGGTCGTCGCCCATGCTGAGGTTGAGCGCGACGTCGAGGAACGTCTTTCCGCCCCGGATGTCGGTGCAGGCCTGCTTGGCGGTGGCGATGTACTTGGCGTCGTTACCGGCGACATTGATGCCCGACGATTCGAGCGTCTTGATGAAGATGCTGTCCATCTGGTCGGCGGGCAGGTTGAGCGTCGTCGACGAGGCTGTCG
>NZ_JAGQTN010000050.1 GCF_020438995.1 Gordonia sp. (in: high G+C Gram-positive bacteria) | reverse complement strand
GAGTCCCCCACCACATAGGGTGGTTGCCATGAGCGAGGTCTCCGGGTTCATCAGCAGCGACAACGACGACATCACCGCGACGCAATCCTGGCAGGCGCTCGCCGCGCACCAGCCACATGTGTTCGCCATGCACCTGCGCGAGGTGTTCGTGGTCGACCCCAAGCGCGGCAGCGAACTCACCGTCGACGTGGGTGACCTGCACATCGACTACTCCAAGCACCGGGTGCTGCGCGAGACCCTCGAGTTGCTGATGAGCCTGGCCCGCGAGGCGGGGCTCGAGGATCTGCGCGAGGACATGTTCACCGGCAGGCACATCAACACCTCCGAGGATCGGGCTGTGCTGCACACCGCGCTGCGGCTACCCGCCGACGCGCAGCTGACCGTCGACGGACAGGACGTAGTGCACGACGTGCATGAGGTACTGACCGCGATGGGCGAGTTCACCGACCGGGTGCGCAGCGGCGAATGGACTGGATATACCGGAAAGGCCATCACCGACGTCGTCAACATCGGCATCGGCGGCTCAGACCTCGGTCCCGCCATGGTGTATCAGGCTCTGCGGCATTATGTCGACGGCCCGCGCTGCCATTTCGTGTCCAACGTCGACCCTGCCGACCTGGTGGGCACCCTGGCCACCCTCGATGCCGAGACGACGCTGTTCATCATCGCCTCGAAGACGTTCGGCACGCTGGAGACACTCACCAACGCCGCTGCGGCACGCACCTGGCTGCTGGAACAACTCGGCACCGACTCGGCCGACGCCGTCGCCAAGCACTTCGTCGCGGTATCCACCAATGCCGACAAGGTGTCCGCGTTCGGTATCGACACCGCCAACATGTTCGGCTTCTGGGATTGGGTCGGCGGCCGGTACTCGGTGGATTCGGCAATCGGTCTGTCGGTGATGGCCGCAGTCGGCAAGGATCGCTTCGCCGAGTTCCTGAGCGGCTTCCACGCCGTCGACGAACATTTCCGCACCCAGCCGCTGGAACGGAACGCGCCGGTGATCCTGGGCCTGATCGGCTTGTGGTACACCAACTTCTGGGACATGCAGTCGCGGGTGGTGCTGCCGTACTCCAACGACATGGCGCGCTTCGCGGCCTATCTTCAGCAGCTCACGATGGAGTCCAACGGCAAGTCGGTGACCGCGCACGGGCACCACGTCACCACCGACACCGGCGAGATCTTCTGGGGCGAGCCGGGCACCAACGGTCAGCATGCGTTCTATCAGCTGCTGCACCAGGGCACCCGGGTCGTGCCGTCGGACTTCATCGGATTCGCACGGCCCACCGATGACATCGTCGACGCCGACGCCGGGTCGATGCACGACCTGCTGATGAGCAACTACTTCGCGCAGACCAAGGTGCTCGCCTTCGGCAAGACCGCCGACGAGATCGCCGCCGAGGGCGTCGACCCACATGTGGTGGCACACAAGGTGATGCCGGGCAACCGGCCGTCGACGTCGATCCTGGCACCCGAGCTGACGCCGTCGGTGATCGGCCAGTTGATCGCCCTGTACGAACATCAGGTGTTTGTCGAGGGCATGATCTGGGGCATCAACCCGTTCGACCAGTGGGGTGTCGAGTTGGGCAAGACCTCGGCCAAGGAACTTCTGGACGTGATCACCGCCCCCGAACCCCCTGCGCCCCAAGCAGATTCGTCCACCGATAACCTGGTCCGCTGGTACCGCCACCACCGCGGCCGCCAAGCCTGACGAAATTTTCTGGAGATATCGCGGTCGGCGAGGGCATATTGCCCTTGCCCGGGCGGGCTCAGCCGAGGTGGCGGGTGACCGACTGGGGGAGGTGGCGTAGGGCTGCGGCGATCGGTAGCCACGGCCAGGTCGGGACCGGCGCCCACTGCTTTTCGTTGTCGATGGCCTTGACCAAGGCGTCCACGCCGCTGTCCAGATCGGCCTTCAACTTGGTCTTGACGCTGCGGTTGATGGCGGTGTCGATATAGCCGGGGGCGATCACCGACACCTTGATGGGTTTGCCGGCGAACTCGGTCTGCAAGCCCTCACCGATCGCGGTCAGGCCCGCCTTCGATGCCGAGTAGGCCGTCTGCGCCTTCGGCTGGCCGCGCACGCCGGCGATCGAGCTGATCAGCACGAGATGGCCATGGTTCTGTTCACGGAAGATCTCCAGCGCCGCATCGATCTGCGCGATGGCGCCGATCAGATTCGTCTGCACCGTCTCGATGTTGGCGTGCGCCTTGCCGGTACCCATCGGGGCGCCCTTGCCCAGACCGGCGTTGACGATGACACGGTCAAGGCCACCGAGTTCGTCACGCAGTTTGCCGAAGACGACCGGGACGGCGTCGGTGTCGGCGACGTCGAGTTCGGCGACGGCCACCTGCGCGGCGGCGGGGCGTAGCTCGTCGGCGAGTTCGTCGAGACGGTCGATGCGGCGCGCGGCGAGGGCGAGCGAGCGGCCCTGCGCCGCGTACCGGCGGGCCATGCCTTCGCCGAGGCCCGAGCTGGCGCCGGTGATGAGGATCTTCTGGCGAGTGGTCATGCGGGTGATCTTACCGACTGGTAAGAACACTCATTTGAGGAGCCGGGACATCCTGCGGTCGGCGAGGATCTTGCCGCCGGTCTGGCACTTCGGGCAATACTGGAACGAGCGGTCGGCGAACGCCACCTCCCTCACTGTGTCGTCGCATTCCGGGCACGGTAGGCCCGTGCGGGCGTGCACGCGTAGACCTGTCCGCTTCTCCGCTTTCATCGTCGCCACCGACGCCTCGTCGAGCCGGGTGACGGCGTCGGTGAGCACCGAGCGCATCGCCGCGTAGAGGCCGTCGACCTTGGTCTCATCGAGCGTGTTCGATGTGGCGAACGGGGAGAGTCCGGCCACATGCAGGATCTCGTCCGAGTAGGCGTTGCCGATGCCGGCAATGACCCGCTGGTCGGTGAGCAGATTCTTGATCCGTGCCCGCGAGCCGCCCAGGATCTCACCGAAGCGTTCGCGGCCGAGGCCGAGTGCGTCGGGGCCGAGCGTGGCGATCCGCTCCACATCCTTCGGGTCGCGCACAACCCACACGGCCAGCCGTTTCTGGGTGCCGGCCTCGGTGACGTCGAATCCCTCACCGGGCAACCCGCAATGCACCCGAAGCGCGATCGGGCCTTTGCCGCCCGGTTTGGGCGGCACCTGTGAGAGTTTCCCGCTCCAGCGCAGCCAGCCCGCCCGGGACAGGTGGATGACCAGGTAGATCACCTCGTCGGGATCGTCGGCAGAGTGGTCTGCTGGGGTGTCCGCGTCGCCTGGGACGGTACGGATGAGCAGATACTTGCCTATCCGGCCTGCCGACACGACTGTCCGGCCGGTCAACGCCGTGTACGGCGGATCGGCGGTCTTGAGCACGGCAAGCGAAGCAACGTCGACGCGGCGGATGGGCAGTCCGGCGATGCGGTCGTCGAGAAACGCGGCGATGGCGCCGACCTCGGGAAGTTCGGGCATGGCTACCAGTGTGCTCTAGTTAGGAGATGCACTCAGCGCCTTCCGTCCCGGGGCCCGGGTTTTCCGCGTCCGGGCTTTCCGATGCCGAGTTGGCCGCCCGGATCGCCGAGGGTGCGGGTGAGATCCTGCTCGGGGTCCGCCACGGCGGTCTGCTGTCGGGTCGGCATCTCGGCGACGTCGGCGACACGATGGCGCAGGCGTGGATCGCGAGCGTGCTGGCCCGGCATCGTCCCACCGACGCGATCCTGTCCGAGGAGGCCGCCGACGTCGGCGACCGGGCCACCGCCGACCGGGTGTGGATCATCGACCCCCTCGACGGTACCCGGCAGTTCGCCGGGGGCACCGGCGACTGGGCGGTACATGTGGCACTGACCGGGAACGGCAAGGTCACCGAGGCCGCGGTGTCGTTGCCCGCGCGCGGGCGGCTGTTCCGTTCGGACACCGTCGAGCCCGCCGACGGACCGCTGAGCGGTCGGATCGCGACATCGCGGTACGCCTCGTACGAGGTGTCGTGGGTGGCGCGCGAACTCAAGCTCGAACCGATCCCGATCGGGTCCGCCGGTGCCAAGGCGATGGCGGTGGTCACCGGCGAGGCCGACGCCTACGTGCATGCGGGCGGCCAGTACGAGTGGGACAACTGCGCCCCCGTCGGAGTGGCGCTGGCCGCCGGATTGCATTGCAGCAGGCTCGACGGCGCGCCGATCGTCTACAACCAGCCCTATCCCTACATGCCCGATTTCGTCATCTGCCGCACCGAACTCCGCGAAGACATGCTCGCCTCACTCGCCGAGATCTGGTGACTCGGCTTTGCGCAGCAGGTACACATCCATCAACCAGCCCATCGAATCCCTTGCCCTGTCACGGGTTTCGGCTATCTGATCGGCAACGTCGGCGACGCGCCCGCTGATCAGGATCTCGTCGGCGGTGCCGACGTAGGCACCCCACCAGATGTGGTCGTCGGGGTAGGCGGTCTCCCGGAACGCCAGGAATGAGTCGAGCATCACCACCTGGTTGGCCGCGGCGCCCTCCGGGGTGCTCGCGAGAAGTCGACCGGTGGTGATGTGGATCGGCTCCCCGATTCGGTTGAGCGGAATCCGGTGCGCCGCAGTCAACGCGCTGATGCTGGTGACGCCGGGGATCACGGTGACTTCGGGAGACAGGACGCCGCGTTCGGCGATGTCGTCGACAATCCGCAGCGTGCTGTCATAGAGCGCCGGGTCGCCCCACGCCAGGAACGCGGCCACCCCACCTTCGCCGATCTCATCGAGCAACACCTGCTCGATTGCCGACGCGCGGGCGGCATGCCAACGACGCACCTCGGCGGCATAGTCGGCGGGGTTGCGGTCGCGTGGCGGGTCATCGATCTCTATCAGCCGATAGCCTTGCGGCGCATAACGATCGAGGATCTCGCGGCGTGCGTCGAGTAGTGATTGTTTGGCTGACCCCTTGTCCAGGAACAGGAATGCGTCGACGCCGGCCATCGCGTCGGCGGCGGCGAAGGTGACATGTTCGGGACCGCCCGGGCCGATACCGATGACCCGGATGGTGATCGGTGTCGTCACAAGCGGATCCAGGACAGCCCGTGCTTGCGGGCGGTCACCGCCAGGATCAGCTCACGCGGCAGGAGCCGACGGGCGAGAAATACCAGGGGCGCCGAATTTCCCTTGGCGTAGAACGGTTTCGGATGCTCGGCCAGCGCGGCGTCGACAATCGCTTTCGCCGTGGCCTCGGCGGTGATCCCCGACTCCTCGTTGTGCGCCGTGGCTGCCGCGACGGTGGCGTATTCATCGGCGTACGGTGAGTTCTCGCCGATGTGGACGCTGCGCCGGCCGCCGATTCCCGTGGCGATGGTGCCCGGCTCGAAGCTGATCATCCGGATCCCGTACGGCGCCACCTCACGGCGGGTGGCCAGCGCGAATGCCTTGAGTGCCGCCTTGGCCGCCGAATACGTGGAGCGGAACGCGACGGGGAAACTCGCGAGCATCGACCCCACCATGACGACGGTGCCGTGGCCGCGTTCACGCATCCCCGGCAGCACCGCCTTGGTGAGCGCGACCGGCCCGAACACGTTCTTGGCGAACAGGTCCTCGATGTCGGCCATCGGGGTGTCCTCGATTGCCCCGGCCTGCGATTCACCGGCGTTATTGATGAGAATGTCGATCCGCCCGATCTGCTCGACCGCGGCGTCAGCGGTCGCGTAGTCGGCGTTGTCCAAACGCACATACGTGACACCCGGCACGGGATTCGCGACGGTATCGGGGTTGCGGCTGGTCCCGTACACGGTGTGCCCTCTGGCGACGAACTCCCGGGCCACCGCCGCGCCGATCCCACTGGACGCGCCCGTGACGAGGACGATCTGCGATGAAACTTCGCGCACCTGCACTCCGAACCACTCAGTGCGCCCCGACACCTATGGTGGCGCGCCGACCGGATGCCGGCACGAACGCGAAAGAGTGCTCCCGGCAGGATTCGAACCTGCGACACCGGCTTTAGGAGAGCCGTGCTCTATCCCCTGAGCTACGAGAGCGGGCACTGGCGGAAGGCTTGGATGCGCCGTTCGTTTCAGTCCCATGGAGTGTACGCGACGCCTGGAGTGTGTAGCGCGCACCCCGGCGCCACGCCGCTGATGCTTTCCGTCGAGAGTTCCGCGCGCCGGTTCGTCGATTGCTAGTGTTCGTTTCAGTGCAGCCGTACCGAACGGCACTGAGCTGAGGGGATGACTTGTGCGCCTGACCGCCGACAAGGTCGTGACTTGGAAAGAAGCAACCGTCCCCAGCGGCATCTCTCCGGAGAAGGTGTACATCGGTCCCGATCCCCAGGGGCAGGGCGGCTTTCAGGTCGCCGTCGCTACGGCAACAAGCACGCCAACACGCGGCAAACTCCGCGAACTCTTCCTCGCCCGGAAGGGCAAGACGTCGATCCAACTCGTGGTCGCGGTGACTTATCGTGACACCGTCCACCTGTTCGGTCCCGACCCGCAGGCGCCCTCGACGATCCCACCGATCCGTCGGCACCGAGGGCATGGGAAGTACGCAGCCGAGACCCCAGGCGGCTGATGCTCGCGCGCTACCTGCCGAGCATGTACACCGTCGAACACGATCTGCAGGAGTATCAGATCACCAACGCCGGCCTGCTGCGGCCCAGTCTTCTCAAGCGGCTCGAGTCCAGTCCCAAGCACTGTATACCTCGCTGACGAAGATGATCGAGTCACATGAAGTGTTCCTGGACGTACTCGGCAAGGGATACGTACTCAGGGGCGATGCGCTCAGCGAATGGGTGTCGTCGGAGTCCGACGACCTCGACGCCTTCGTCACCGAGTTCGACAACGACCAGCAAATCGAATCCACCGACGAACAGCGCATCAAGCTGATCGCCGAAGCCCTCGACGAGGCAGGAATCGCTCCCCCACTTCCTCACGTCAGGCGGTAGCTGGACGCGCCCATTGTGACGGATACCACTGACGATCTCGGACCAGATGCGAGTCGTACCGAGGTTGCGATCGCTGTTCGGCAGACAGGTAGCCTCGGGAGGTATGTATCGCAGGTGGGTGACGAGTTGCCGATTTCTCTGGCCGCCGATCCTGACCTACTCGCGGCGTCGAGGAGATCTGCTCGAATGGTTCGAGGCACACCTCGAACCCATTGCCAGCCTTGACGACGGCGAGATCGTCGGCGTCGCCGTGTTATCTCCTGATCTGCGCATCACGGTCACGAGACAGGGGTTCACGCTGGACTCCGGACTCGGCGGGCTCGATCTGATCGAGTTGTCGACCGCGATTGACGGTGTGCTCGAAGTCCTGGCTCCTAGGGACGTGATCCTGGACAGCTTCACGGCCGCCGGTGTCTCCTCTCTCGACCACGACGACTACGAGGCTGAGCGGGCTTCGTTCGCCGCAAGATCGGCGCTCAGCGGAGCTACTGCGATCGCATCGGCAGGTCTTCTGCCGGTCGACGGCTCAAACCTAGTCGACCTCACCAGCACCGACCTGCGGGTGCAGGTCGAGTGGGGCGTCGTTCGCGACGATGAGCTCCTCGCTCGGTTGCGGCACCCGGAGCAGTCGCGTCTGAATGGGCACACACTGGATGCCGATGCCCTTCACCTGACGCCACCCCGGTGGACCGCGCCTCCGGTTGGCCTATACTCGAACATCTGGGTTCGCCGTAAAGCAACGGTGCACGTCGGCTCGGCCGGAGATGTGACGGCAATCGTCAACACGCTCCAGAACACCACGACGCAGATCGCCGAAGCCTTACTCAGCGACTACACATCGGGACAGAGCAAGGGGGATCGATGAGTTCAGTGGACGTGTCGCGGACGACGCCCGCGCGCCACGATCTGGATGGCGGTTGGCAGCTGACGTCCTCGTATCTGCTCCGAGCTCGGGAAGACTTCGGATCTACGGGGCCCACAGGCGAAGCCGAGGCACCTGTCGTGGGTTATGGCCAATATGAAGTGCCGAATCCAGACTTCGACTACGGCGTGGTACACACCCAGCGCCGGCGTTTCGGGAGCCGCCGGTCGTAGGCCGGGACAGTGCCGACCCCCATACCCGAGTGCATCGTCGTCTTCGACGTCAATGTGTGGCTTGATGCCGCGACACTGATCACTCAGCCCTTCAGTTGGGATGAGTTTGACGCCATCGCACGCAGCGTCAACAGTCTGCCCGCACCCCACCCCGATGTCAGATACGACTGCCTACGTGCAATCGCAATGAGCCGCACAGGATTCTACGATTCGGCGAATCAGCGACTCGAAGTGTGGACCAGCGCCCACATCGACCGACTCGTCATCTCGAAAGCCCTCGAAGTAGTCCGTGACCGCGCAGGACGCCGCTGGACACAGGCCACTGCGGAAGGACTTGTCGAAGACTTCCTGTATCAGGTTCTGGACGACACTGGCGGCGGCACTGTCGGTGACATCGTCGTCCCGATGGGCAACCCTCCACTTGATCACGAAGACGGTTGCGTGTACCGAACCGCGATGGACGCCGGCGACGACCACATGTCACGCAAGGTGATCGTGACAAGGGACAGGTCGTTCCGCCAAAGCGCACCATCGATCGGCACGTTCGTGGACGTAGTGACACCCGCCGAGTACGTCAGCGAGCTGAGGAAAGCGCGGCGACCGACCTTTCCGCGACCTCCATTTCGTCCGAGTGAACCTTGACGGCCACAGACGGATGTCTACTACGGTGCGATCAGTGGAAGGTGCGTAGCCGGAGGCTGTTGGCGACCACGAAGACGCTGGAGAAGGCCATGGCGGCGCCGGCGAGCATGGGGTTGAGCATGCCGAGGGCGGCGACGGGGATGGCTGCCACGTTGTAGGCGAAGGCCCAGAACAGGTTGCTCTTGATGGTGCGAAGGGTCTTGCGGGACAACCGGATCGCGTCGGCGGCGCTGCGGAGGTCGCCGCGGACCAGGGTGATGTCGGAGGCGGCGATCGCCACGTCGGTGCCGGTGCCCATCGCGAGGCCGAGGTCGGCCTGGGCCAGGGCGGGGGCGTCGTTGACGCCGTCGCCGACCATCGCGACCGTCTTGCCCTCGGCCTGCAGGGCGGCGATCACCTTGGCCTTGTCGGCGGGCAATACCTCGGCATGCACGTGTTCGATGCCGACTTCGGTGGCGATCTGCCGGGCGACGGCCTTGTTGTCGCCGGTCAACAGGACCGGGGTCAGGCCGAGTTCGGTGAACCGGGTGATCGCCTGTGCGCTGGTCGGTTTGACGGTGTCGGCGACCACCAGGATCCCGCGGGCCGCACCGTCCCAGCCGACGGCGACGACGGTCTTGCCACCGTGCTCGGCGGCCACCTTGGCGGCGGCGACCTCATCGCTCAGCACCTGTGACCGGTCGGCCAGTAACGCCTCCCGGCCGACGATCACCGACTTGCCGTCGACGACGCCCTGTACACCCCGGCCCGCAAGGTTGGCGAATCCCTCGACGACCGGCAGGTCACCGGCCTCGGTGCGGGCACCCGCGGCGATGGCGGCGGCGATCGGATGTTCGGAGGCGTTCTCCAAAGCACCGGCCAGCCGCAGCAGTTCGGCGCGCCCGACTCCCGGCTCGCATACGACGTCGACCAGGGTCATGGCACCGGTGGTGACGGTGCCCGTCTTGTCGAGGACGATGGTGTCGACCTGCCTTGTCGATTCCAGCACCTCCGGCCCCTTGATCAGGATGCCGAGTTGGGCGCCGCGGCCGGTCCCCACCAGCAGCGCCGTGGGGGTGGCCAGGCCCAGTGCGCACGGGCACGCGATCACCAGCACCGACACCGCCGCCGTGAACGCTGCCGTCACCCCGAAACCCGCGCCCAGCCACGCACCGAGGGTGCCGACCGCGATCGCGATGACGATGGGCACGAACACACCGGAGATGCGGTCGGCCAGCCGCTGTACCGGCGCCTTGCCGGTCTGCGCATCCTCCACCAGCTTCGCCATCTGCGCGAGCTGGGTGTCGGCGCCGACGCGAGTGGCCCGGACCACCAGCCGCCCACCGGCATTGACCGTCGCACCGACCACCCGATCGCCGGGGCCGGCCTCCACCGGCACCGACTCGCCGGTCAGCATCGACATGTCCAGGGCCGACTCACCGGAAACGACGACACCGTCGGTGGCCACCTTCTCCCCCGGCCGCACCACGAACTCATCGCCGACGGACAGCTCATCGACACCGATCTTGACCTCGGTGCCGGCGCGCAGCACCGCCACGTCCTTGGCACCGAGTTCGAGCAGTGCGCGCAGCGCCGCACCGGCCTGCCGTTTGGACCGCTTCTCGAAATAGCGGCCGGCGAGGATGAACATCGTCACCCCGGCGGCGGCCTCCAGATAGATGTTGGAAGCGCCGTCGGACGGCTGCAGCGAGAACTCGAAACCGTGCGTCATCCCCGGTTCGCCGGCATCGCCGAAGAACAGCGCGTACAATGACCAGCCGAACGCGGCCAGCGTGCCCAGCGAGATGAGGGTGTCCATGGTGGCGGCGCCGTGCCGCAGGTTGATCGCCGCGGCCCGATGGAACGGCCACGCACCCCAGACCACCACCGGTGCGGCCAGCGTCAGCGATGCCCACTGCCAGTTGGTGAACTGCCACGCCGGGACCATCGCCATCGCGATCACCGGCACGGTCAGCACGACCGCGCCGATCAGCCTGTGCCGCAACGACTCCAGCTCACGGTCCGCCGGATCACCGGAATCGGAGCCGGACGACACCGGCGCGGGCAGGGTCGCGCCGTAACCCGCGTCCTCGACGGTGCCGATCAGCACCTCCGGGTCGAGTTCGACGGGCGCGATCACCTTCGCCTTCTCCGTCGCATAGTTGACGGAGGCCTGCACACCGTCGAGCTTGTTGAGTTTGCGTTCGATTCGGTTGGCGCATGAGGCACAGGTCATCCCGGTGATGTCGAGTTCATAACTCGACCCGACCTCCGTGGTAGTGGCACTCATCGTGAGACTCTTTCTCTACGAATCGAACTCAGTGTCCGGCACGGTGGGGTGTACCGGAGTCGACGGGCAATCGTCACCGTCACCGGACCCGTGACCGGCCGCGCCCCCGTGGGAATCGTGCGCACGTTGGTTCCACGAGTGGACAACACTGTCGGGAACGGCGACCGCCGCAACGCCGTAGGCGACCGCGAACACCGCGACGAGCGCGACGGCAAACAGGGCGAGCCGCCGTCCGGTGCTCATCGGATACGCACCGCCGAATACCCCGCCTCATCAACCGCAGCCAGGACCGCGTCGTCATCGATGGCCGCGTCGCCGGTGACGACGAGTCGGCCGGTCTGCGCGCTGACTTCGACGGCGCCGACGCCGGCGACCTCACCGACTTCTTCGCGCACGGACATCTCACAGTGCCCACAGGTCATGCCGGTCACCTTGTACTCGGCCGTGGTCGCGCCGCTCATCGCCATCTCCTCGTCTGCTGTCTCAGACCATCCACGATATACCCCCCTAGGGTATGGGAACAAGGTGCGGGCCGGCGACATTCCCCTAATTCCGGGGGCTACGATGGCTGTCTGCCGGCACGCCCGTAGCCCAGATCACAGAAGGCCCGAAGCGAGGACCCCACCATGACCGACGCACCGCCGGACACCGGCGCCGATCACGCGCCGGAGGCATGTCACTCCAGTACCTGCCATTCGGGCGCCGCACACGGCTACATCGCCGACAAAGCCCGCTACCTCGCCCGCCTCAAACGCATCGAGGGACAGGCCCGCGGCATCCATCGCATGGTCGACGAGGACGTCTACTGCATCGACATCCTCACCCAGATCTCCGCACTGACCAGCGCACTGGAAGGTGTGGCGCTGGCCCTGCTCGACGACCACCTGCGGCACTGCGTGGTCAGTGCGGCCGCACGGGGTGGCCCCGAAGCCGAGGAGAAGCTGCGCGAGGCATCCGCGGCGATCGCCCGGCTCGTCAAATCCTGACCCGGATCCCGCCCGGGCCGATGCAGGGGCAAACGCACAGTAGACTGATCCATCGCGACCGATAAGCAACGCGAAGGTTCTCGTGCAATCCACCCCCCAGACCCAGCCCACCCCCTCCGGACCGGAACCCGCCCGGGACGCCGGGCCGGACGACCGTTCCGAGAAGGGAACCGGTGTCGGCGCCAAGGTCCGCGCCGGGCGCGCCTACACCGCCGACCTGGTCCGGGTCGCGCTGTTCACCGGCGTGGTGATCGCGCACAGCGTCAACGCCATCAACTACGGGCCCCCGGTGACCCGGGCTTCACATCTGGCCGGCACCCTGCTGCATCTGACCCGCTACGGATTCGTGGTGGTGACGCTGTTCGTGCTGGTGCTGAGCATGCGCGGCAAGACGATGACCGCCACCGAGTTCTGGCGGCGCCGGTTCGGGCTGGTCCTGTGGCCGTATCTGCTGTGGACGATCATCTACTCGATCACCGATCACCTGCTCATCCCCGGCAACCCGTTCCCGCACACCCGCACCTGGTTCTCGGACCTGGGTATGGATCTGATCGGCGGTACCGGCAAGTACCAGCTGTATTTCCTGCTGATCTCGATGCAGATCTATCTGCTCTTCCCGCTGATCACCAAGATCGTCGAACGCTACGCGGACCATCCCTGGCGGGTGATCGCCGTCGGGGCGGTGATCCAGGTCGGCATGTTCTCGGCATACCAGTACACACCGCGGCCGCTTCCCGTCTTCTGGTCGAACATCCTGCAGCACCTGTGGAAGACCGCGCCGATGTACGCACTGTTCATCGTGATCGGGGCCGTCGCCGCCTACCATCACGAAGCCGTAGAACGGTGGCTGCGCACACACGCGGGGATAGTCGTGGCCTGCGCGCTGGGCTCGGCGGCCCTCAGTGTCACCGCCTATTGGCGGGCGACGACACCCGACGAGGTGCCGTGGCTTGCGAACTCCCCGTGGAACCCGGTGAACCTGCCGTGGCTGGTCTGCGGTTTCGGCCTGCTCTGGCTCGGTGCCACGGTGTGGGACGACCGGCGCAGGGCCGGCCGACGCAGCGCGACGCGGCTGGTGTCCTGGGCGACGATGCGCGCGTTCGGGGTATTCGCCGTACACCCGCTCATCCTCGACATCCTCGGCCGCACCGGGTTCCTCCGCGGCCTGTTCGAGTGGTTTCCCGGGTCACCGGTGACTCGCGCGATCGTGTTGATCGTCACTGTCTTGACGTTGTCACTGCTGCTCGTCGACGTCCTGCTGCGCACGCCCGTGAGCAGGCATCTCGTGGCCAGGCCCCGGATTCCGCTGCCCGGGGAGCGCCGGCTGCGCGAGGCCCGCGCGCGCAGACGGACCCGCGTCACGCCCGATCATTGAATCCAGCGGTCCGGCGTCGGCTGGTATAACCGATGAGGTGACCGACGACGATCAGCTCCGCCGGCGCGCACGCTCACCACATTCCACGGCGCGCGCCGCCGTCGGAACCGCGCTCGCAGCGACCGTCGGTGCCGTCGCCGTGTGCCTCGGTTCGCCGCATTCGGGCGCCGTTCCCCGGCCGACGCCAACCCCGTCAGCACCCGCCCTGACCGTATCTGCCGAGCCCGTACCCGCCGAGCCCGCGCCCGAAACCGGAATGCAGCCGCCGTCTGCCGATCCGCAGTTCGCCGGACGGGTTTCGCTGATGACCCAGTCCAGGGTGGGCGTATTGCAGGCCTCGACGATCGTGGCGAGATTGCTCGGCATTCCTACCGGTACGAACGTTCCGACCCCCGAGCAGGACTCCGATCCCGGGCGCCCGCCGACAACGAATGCCGAGGGCGTCGTGATGACGATGTCCAAGTACCGCGGCTGGAACGTATGGCAGATGGCACCGCAGGATGGGCCTGCGTCCGCACCCCCGATCGCCACCCGCCCCACGAGAAGGACGATCATCGCCGTACATGGCGGGGCGTATGTGGAGCCACCTACGCCGGCGCACTGGGCCTACTACGCGTCGCTGGTCCGGGAAACCGGTGCCACCGTCGAGATCCCGCTGTATCCCGGGGCACTGATCGCCCACGCCGCCGGTGTGATACCGAACATGGCGGACTATTTCTCCGCACAGATCCGCGAACATGGCGCCGAGAACGTGAGCGTGCTCGGCGACTCGGCCGGCGCGGCTATCACGCTCGCGGCAACCCAGGAGCTCGTGCGACGTGGGCAACCCGTTCCCGCGTCGTTGGTGCTGGTCTCGCCATGGCTGGATGCCACGATGACCGACACCGCTCCCGCGCCGTATTTCGACCCGTTCCTCAATGTCGACACCCTGCGCACGACGGGCAAGATGTGGGCGGGCAACCTCAGCACCCGCGATCCACGGGTCAGTCCACTGTTCGGCAGCCTCGCGGGCCTACCGCCGACATACGTGTACAGCGGATCGGTCGACCTGCTCTACAAGGACGCTTTCGCGCTGTCGAGGAAGGCCGCCCAGACCCCGGG
>NZ_JAGQTN010000049.1 GCF_020438995.1 Gordonia sp. (in: high G+C Gram-positive bacteria) | reverse complement strand
GAGCGGGGCCCTGCGTTTCTAGCTTTCCGGGGGTGACGACGCTGGTGCGTCATCCGGACTGTAAATCCGGCGCGTGAGCATGGCAGGTTCGATCCCTGCCACCCCCACCACCTGGCAAGGTGTGAATGACCTCACGGCGTCTGGGGTGAGCACCGGTCGTCCGTCGCCCGGCGCAATGCCTCGGAAGTCGAGCGTGCCGCCGCCGCAGCCGCCGCGAGATGACGACACTGATCGCCGCAGCGGGCAGACCGCCGGTGGTGGCGGGGGTGGTGATGACGGGAACGGCAGTGATCGGACCGGGTTTGACGATCCGTCAGAGCGTGATTTCCCCGACTGGGTACCGTTCCGGCGTGCAGATGTCAGGGAGCTCGGAGGCAATGACTATGAACATTTCAAGGGGACCGACGGCACTGGCGGCGGCGGACACCATCACAAGTCGCGAATTCCAGACGCTTCCAAGTTTCCCGTTTCAGTCGACACGCTGGAAGACCTGCAAGCAGTTCAAGATTCTGTGCTCGCAAACTACTCGATGGCAAGGTTTGACGACGAGTACGAGTCATACGTCTTTCGAGGGTTGGTCGACTACGGCGGTAATCGCATGGTCGTAGACGTCGCGATTGACCGATGGGGAACCCCTCGAACGATCTACCCGGTGAATGGCGACAACGTGAGACGTAACGACAAACGCGGTAGGGATGGTGGGCTCGTAGACCTTGACCTATGGTTCCTGGACAATTGGGAGCCCAGGAAGGCGTAGGATCAATGCATGGACTGTATCGAAGCCACCCGGGCGCTGTTCGACGCTGCGGGCGTCTCTCGTGCCCCTCGATACGGTGACAATCTTCTTGAGTTCATCGCGTCGGTCAATATCGCCACCAAGCACGGTGCGCAGCTCGCCCCTGCCGTCGCGGACGAAGTTGAAGACCTGGCACGCAGAATGCTCCGACCAGATTCACGCTCGACAGAAGAGCTATTGACGAAGATCCGCGCGCTGCGTAAGCGTCACGCGGCGACATCGTAGGAATACGACAGATCGAGAACCCCGCAACCTTCTGAGGGTGCGGGGTTCTCGCAAATCTACCCAAGTCTTCCCCTCCCCTGCTCAGGGTGGGGGCTGTCGCCCGTCATCGGGCATCCCGTTGTTCATCCCCCTCGACATGAGGAGTTGTTGTTATGCCCCAAGCGTTTCCGATTCATCCGGTGACCGGTGTTCGGGCGATCGGTTTCTCCAAGCGTGGTCCTATCTGGCCCGTCATCGGCGCCAGCCCCGACCACGACGGTGACCCCGCCAGCGGTGCGCCGCCGGCCGGTGAGCAGGGCGACGGTCAGCCTCCGGCTGATCGTGGGTTCCCCGCGGACACGCCGATTGCGGAGATGACGGTCGAGCAGCAGCTGGCCTACTTCAAGCACCACGATCGGCGTAAGGCCGAGCAGCTCAAGAAGTTCGGCGGCATCACCCCCGAAGCGGCCAGAGCGGCGGCCGATCGGGTGGCCGAGCTCGAACGTGAGCAGCTCTCGGCCGCGGACAAGGCGATCGCCGACGCCCGTGACCAGGCGAGCGCCGAGGCGACCGCGACGACCGAGGCCAGGGTGCGCGCCGAGATGGCCGGCCAGCTCCTGGAGGCCACAGTCGCCGGTTCGGGTCTACCGGAGGCGCAGCAGAAGGCGGTGCTGGCGATGACCGATGCGGCCAAGTTCCTCGACGAGTCCGGCACGTTCGACACCGCCGGCCTGCGCGCGCATCTGGCGACCTTCGCCAGCACCACGCAGTCGGGCACCTCGCGGCAGTGGGGTCAAAGCGGCAACAACCAGCCACCGGCCAACACGGGTGCGGCGCTGGGTTTGGCCGAGGCGCACAAGCGTTTCGGAAAGAATTCGTAACAGATCAAGGAGGTTCGTTGTGGCAACCGATATTTCGTTGCAGGAGACGACCTATCAGGTCGGTGACCGGCGGTGGCTGCTGTCCCCGCACGGCACCGACTACACCCCCGGCGTCACCCTGGATGTCGCCAAGTTCACCCCGGCCACGCACTACCCGAACGGGTACATCCCGTCCGGGACCGTGGTCGGGATCGTCACCGCCACCGGCAAGGCCGGTCCCTACAAGCCGGCGGCCTCGGATGGCACCGAGGTCGCGGCCGGGATTCTGTTCGCCGATTGCCGGGTGATCCGCGCCAACGGCACCACCGCCACCAATGTGGGTTCGGAGGTGCTGGTGCACGGGTTCGTCGACGCGGCCAAGCTGCCGTTCCCAATCGACGCCGCTGGTGCCACCGGTTGATGGCGTCCGGGACACGGCGCCATAGGCTCTCGCTCGGTGGGTAAACCACGATGGCTCGGCCCTGCACACGAAATCAGCCCCTCACCTGCTTGTGCAGGTGAGGGGCCTTTCTTATGCTCCTCCAGCTGGACTCGAACCAGCAACCGTTCGATTAACAGTCGAATGCTCTGCCAATTGAGCTATGGAGGACTGCTGCGGCTCTGGTCACCCGCGGCTCTCGCCGGTGTCACCTGAACCGAGTGATGACTCTAGCCTATGGATACTCCAGACAACAAAACACCAGTTCAGGGCCATTTTCCGGATCAGTAGCCCACCCCGATCGGCTGCGATACCTCCAGCCCGGCTCGCTACTCCCAGGATGGACCACTGGTCACCGGGCGCTCTCCTGGCGCGGTGTTACCGGGCGACCTCTTTGCGCGTACGCGCTATAAGCGGTGAATAAACGGTCAGTCGCCCCGGCTTTCGGACCGGGGCGACTGGCATAACCGCTGGTAGATGGTGGGGAGTGCGGGGCTTGAACCCGCGACCAATCGATTATGCCCAGCCTATACGCGCCAGTTCGGGCGTGTCCGTATCATGTTGACCCTCAACCGATCCCGTACCGTTTGCGTTCACACCAGCGTGTGTGAATACGGTGCGAGTCCCGCTATATTCGTGCCTTATTCGTGCCCTCGACGACGGACCCCAGCGCATCCGCCACCGCACGATGGACCCGCTTGCGCGCCATGTACACATCCTGAGTCATCGACACCTTCGTGTGCCCGAGCTGGTCCGCAGCAACCCGCGCCGATAGCCCCGCATCGTCGATCACCGTGGCCAGCGTCCGCCGCCACGAGTGCGACGACACCGCGTCAATGTCCAGGCCGCTTGATCCGCGCCACTCCCGCCAGAGCCTCGCTGTGTTGTTCGTGTCCCTCCACGTCCCTACCGCCGACGGAAACACCTTCGCGTCGACCTCGACACCGACGGCACGAGCGGTGAGCGCAGCGGCCAACCACACCGGGACGGCCACCGTCCGCGCCTGGTCGCCGTTCTTGAGCCCGTCCAGGCGTACCGTCCCCTTCCCTACCGCCGTCGTCACCCGTCCCGAGAACGTGATCGTTGCGGCGCCGAGGTCCACGTCGGACCACCGCAGCGCGAGGACTTCGGAGATCCGCGCACCGGTCCCCATGAGCACGAGCACCACGTCACGCAGATCCTTGCGCCGGCAGTATGCCGACGTGCTCACCCGCTTGAACACACGCACCATCGTTGCCGTGTCCACCGCGGGCGCTCCCCCGGCCGGTGCCCTGGTCCGCTTCATCGTGGCGAGCTGACCCACCGGGTTCTGTGCGATCACCCCGGCGAGCACAGCGTCGGTCAGCACGGTCTTGAGCAGGCCCCGCACCTGTCTTGCCCTGGTGTCACCGTTCGCCCGCTGTATGCCGGCCAACGCATCGGTGAGTACCCGCGGTGTGGCCTCGCCGACACGCACCGCACCGCACCGAGGAACGGTTTCGCGGCCTTCACCGCGTACCGGTAGGTGTCCACCGTTTTCGGTGACGGTTTCCCGCTGGTCTCGCTCTCCACCTCGATGCGCGTGATGTGCCGGTCCAGGAGGTCACCGAGTCGTGTGTCGGTGGTGAGTTCGCCGGCGCCTGGTGGTTGCCGTACCGCGAGCGCAGCCCGTAGCGCCGCTTCCGCCTTGTCGCCGTACTTGTCGACGACACCGGCCGGTGTGATCGCTTTCGCGTACCGGACTTCGCCGTCTGCGTCGCGTACGCGGCATCGGGCGAGGTATCGGCCGTCGGGTTGTGGGTAGCGGGTGATCTTGCCGTGCTCGCCGATCTTGAGCCGTGGTCTACCCCTGCCCATCGCCGGCCTTGATCGCTTCACGTGCGTCGGCAGGAAGGCGGTCCAAGTCGATGGTGCCGCCGCTGGCGATGATGAGTGATGCGATTCTGACGAGCTGCCCACGCGATACGTCAACCATCCGTTGTAGCGACGAAAGTTCGTCCTCATCCGGGATATGTAGCGGCCTGTCAAGTTCGGAACGCAAGAATTTCCGGGAACGGATTAGATCGACGGTTGTATATTGCAACATGCGCGCAAGGTAAACCGTATAGTTCGATGATTCTTTGCCGCCGCCGACGTATCCGTCCACGGCATCGTTCGGCTCTGCACGTTCACCCGAAAACCATTGCAGTGCAGAGATTGAACGCAAATTGTCATCCGGCGATACCTCTACTTCACCGTCCGGCAGGTCTGGGTAGATCAATTGCACCGGTGGCACATTCAGTGCCCGAGCGAGAATGACGAGTTCGGATATGTCTAGTGTCTTCTTTCGCCCGTTTTCAAGGTCCGCGATCACAGTTCGCGTGATCCGCATTCCAAGTTCGTCGGTACGGTCTGACAGTTTCGCCGCCGAGAGCTTCCGCTCATCACGGCATCGTCGGACCTCTGCCGCGATCCTCGCCACGAGTTCATGGTTCCACTGAGTCATAACCACGCAGACTACGCCGAACGCGCGTGGTCGTTGCGCAGCTATGGCGCGTCGTGCTACTACTTGGACGGCTCACGCAAACTAGAGCGAATCGCCAAGCTCTTGCGTATCTCATACACAGAAAGTTGGTTCCGCGCATGACCCCCACGCTCCACGACTGGAAGGCCACCGGCGAACGCCTGGGCGGCATCGGCCGGTCCTCCGTGTTCAAACTCTGGTACTCCGGCGAACTCGGCTCCGTGAAGGTCCTCGACCGCCGGTTCTCCACCGACGAACAGATCAACGAGTACATCACCCGGCAGACCGAAGGCGGTGCCGCGTGAGCGGCCGCAACCTCGAACGGCTTCTCGCTCGCCTCGACGCACTGGGCGACCAGGTACGTAAGGACGTCGACCAGATCGTGTGCGAGGTTGAACGTGCTACCGGGATCACTGGCCGCGCAACCGAACTCGACCTCGCCCCGCTGACCGGTCCCGAGCAGATGCTCGCCGAACTCGACGCGATCACCGACGTGTGCCGGCAACTGTCCGCCACCGTCACCGGCGACACCATCATGAAGATCGCCGCACGCCTCGAACGGGTCGCTGACCACTACGAGGCCGAGCACCGGTTGCACGAACAGCCGCAGGAGAGCGAGCACACCCCGTGATCGACCGCTATGCCGCTCTGGTGGCGCACGCGGACACCGGCCTGGGCCTGGACGAGTACAACGGCCCCGCCCGGTTCACCCGGCCCACAGACCGAGATAGGAACGGCCTCAGCGCATCCGACCAAGAACCCGCTGAGGCCACCAACCCCAACCCCCACAAGAAGGGACAGGATCAATGAGTGATTTTACCGGCGCCGCCATCACGATGGTGCAACCACTGCTCGCCGGCCCGATGGTCTACATCTCGCACGCCCCGGCCGGGACCATCGCGGCCGCCGGTATCCGCATCGAGCTGTACACCGACACCACCCCGGCCATCCCGGTCATGCCGTGGCGTGCGGTTCTGGACATGCTGGCCGCCCACCGCGAGGACCAGCCGCTGTATGAGTGGCGCGACGACGACGGCGCCCCGATCCTGCGCACCTGGCGCTATGTCGGCGACCACGACGAGCACGTCGTCATGGTCGGTATCCGTGGCCGCGCAACACTTCTCGTTGCTGCCGCGGCGTGGGAATCGGTGCTCGACGACATCAGCATGGTGACCGTCGGGCAGATCGTTGACGCGTCGGTGGTGACCGTATGAGCACCACGATCCGCTGTGATCGCTGCAAACGGCGTCTGCGTAACCCGGCCGCCCCGAACGCGTGGAATGCGACGTTCAAGGCCGGGCGCATCGTCGGGTACCTGTGCCCCGACTGCCAGACACCGGCCGAGAACGCCGAAGCCGAGATCAACGAGGCCACCCTCGTTTACGGGCAGACCGCCGGCGGCCGGTACTTCGGTGTGCCGAAGGGGACCGGACGGTGACCTACGAACCGACCGCAGACCAGGGGTACATCCTGGTCGCCACCGTCGGCGCCTCATGGGTGTCCGTGTCCACCGAGTTCGGTTGCCGGCCGGTGGTGTGCCTCGACCTCGACCGCAACACCACGTTCGACCAGGCCGACGCGCTGCAACTGGCTGACGGCATCCGCAAGGCCGCCGACATCGTCGCCCTAATCACTTCCACGACAAGGACATTCACATCATGACCGAACTGATTCACGAGACTGTGCGTGCTGTTGACCTCGCCGGTGACACCACCGCCATGACCTCGACCGGCACGGCCACCATCAGCGTGTCCGACGGGCAAGTGTGGCTGGATCTGCCCGACCGGTACGGGCAGGTCACCGGCTACAACTTCACTCCCGACGATTGGACTCGCCTGCTGGTGTCTGCGTTGCGGGTGACGTTGGCGCACCGCAACCCCGACGGGGAGTAACCCCCGACTGTTCGATCAGCCCCGGCCGCGCAATCGGTAGTGAGCGAGGATTCGAGACCTCGCCGGGGCACCACCACCACCGCATCACGTAACCGCTGGTCACAGCCAGCTCGCCCGGCCGTTGCACCCCCTACACATCTACTCATGCCAGCTCGATTGTCCCGACCGAGGAGAACACGAATGGCCGCCCGCAGGTCCGCACCGACCACCGCACCAGACCCCAACCAATTGCTGACCGAGGAACAGTTCGCCGACCTGTCCGGGTTCGGTCTTGAAGCCGTCCGACGGTGGCGCAAGGCAGGGACCGGACCCAAACACCTACTCATCTCTTCCCGGTGGATTCGTTACCGCCGGTCCGACGTGGATGCCTGGATGGAGGCACAGACCGCATGAGCGGCAACAACACACCCCGCCGACCGGGGGAAGGTCGACGGGGCAACATCCGGGTGAAGGACACAGCAATTCTACAAGCTGGTGATGACCTCGCCCGCCAGCTCCACGAACTACGGGCCAGTGCCGCCGAGCTGGGCTACACGTTGGCCTGCCGCTGCACCGTCTGCCGCCACCCGCTGACCGCTGAACGGTCCGTAGCGCGAGCTGTAGGCCCTGTCTGCCGCCGCCGCATGATGGAGGCCACCGGGTGAGCCTCACACAGCACATGCTTGACGCCGCACTCTCGTACGCCCGCCGCGGGATGCCCGTCCTACCGCTCGAACCCGCACGATGCCTCTGCGATGGGCCACACGAACCGGACCGCAAAGAGTGCCCCGGCAAAGCGCCAGTCGGTCGACTCGTCCGCCACGGCCACAACGACGCCACCTGTGACCCCGATGTCATCCGCAGCTGGTGGCGCGCCGACGTGCTCTACAACGTCGGCATCAGGCCCGCGGCCGGCTACATCGTCCTCGACGTCGACCCCCGCCACGGAGGCCGCCTCGACGAGCTGGGCGGTATCCCACCAACCCGCATCGCCGCCACCGGTGGTGGTGGCTGGCACGTGTGGTTCCGCTGGAACGGTCCCACCCGCGGGATGCTCGCCGATACCGACGGCATCGACATCAAAACCCACACCGGCTACCTGGTGGCACCGCCGTCGATCCATCCCAGCGGCAACCGCTACGAGTGGTTGAGCGAGGAACCGGCCGCGCCACTACCCGCGCACCTTGCCGAGCGTGTCTCACCACCTCGACCTACCCCAGTGAAGGCGAGCATCCCGCGCAGCCAGACACGTTCTCAGCGTCGGTTCGACGAGGTGATTACCCGCATGGCCACCCAGCCCGAGGGGAACCGCAACGGGTTCCTGTTCTGGGCTGCGTGCCGGTGCACCGAGCAGGGAGCGGACGAGGTGACGTTCGCCGCGCTCGCTGCCGCAGCCGCAGCGGCCGGCCTCGATGACCGGCAGATCGACAAGACCATCATCAGCGCCCGAAGGAAGGCCGCATGAGCGCACCGACCACGACCCGTAAGCAACGGCAGAAGGCGAACAAGGCCCGCGGCCAAGCCGAACGCGCCCGCAGCATCCTCGACGAGCTGGCTGCCCAGCACGCCGCCCGCGCAGCGCAATCGTCGGCAGACGACGGCCCGGAAGATGCCCCGGCAACCTCGACCCCCGACTCAGATGGAAGGCCACAGCCCGAGATGACCGACACCGCCGACGGCACCGTGAACCGTGACGACTTTTTCGACCAGACCGACCAGCTCAAGACCATTCGGCAGTGGGCACGTGCCCGGTACGCCGCGCCGTGGGCCGTGTTCGGTGCCGTCATGCTCCGCGTAGCCGCATCCACCGGCCCCGAGGTCCAGTTGCCCGGCGTCATCGGGGACCGCGCATCGCTGAACCTCATGGCCGCGTTCGTGTCCGCGTCCGGTGGTGGCAAGGGCATCAGTGACAAGGTTGCCCGCCTCGCCTGGCCTACCGAGATCCACGAGGAAGGCATCGGGTCCGGTGAAGGCATCGCCGCCCTGTTCACCCCACCGAAGGACGACGACCGGATCACTCGCGCCATCGTGAGCGTCCCCGAGATCGACACTCTGACCGGACTCGCCCAACGGCAGGGAAACACCATCCTCGCCACCCTCAAGGCCGCAGCGATGGGGGAACGGCTGGGGAGCAAAGGCGCGTCTTCGGCGACTTCACGGCGCGTCGATCCGCACAGCTACCGCCTGTGCCTGTCCGTTGGTGGGCAACCCGGGCACACCGGTGTCCTGTTCGATGACACCACCGGTGGGACTCCGCAACGATTCCTGTGGTTCCTCACCACCGACCCGGACATGCCGGCCGACGGTGGTGGAGATCCTGACCCCCTCGACACCACAGCACCATCGTGGAGGGCCGAGCACGATGTCGTGGAGATCGTCTACGGCCCGCCCGAGATCCGCGAACAGATCATCGGCGCCCACCTTGCCCGCCAGCGAGGCGAATCCGACGCTCTCGACGGGCACGCCATGCTTACGCGTTGCAAGGTCGCCGGAGTCCTCGCCATCATGCACGGCCGGTCCGTCGTGTCGGCTCTCGATTGGGAGTTGTCCGGTGTCGTCATGGACGAGTCCGATCGGGTCCGAGAGTGGTTGCTCACCGAAGCGCGCCGGGCCGCGAAGAAGAAGGTTCGGGACCGCGCCATCAGTCGGGCGATGGGTGAGGAGATCATCGCCGAACGACGCCTCGAACGGGCCAAGGCCGCGGTTCTCCGGTGGCTCGAACGTGACGGCGAACTCGCTTCACGAGACCTACGGCCCAAGCTCAAGGCCGACATTCGGGACCAGTTCACCGCGGCACTCGCCGAGCTCGAAGCGGTCGGCGACATCGTCACGGTAGAGGTCGCGAACGGCAAGAGATACCGACTTTCACAGGTACACGCTGTACCCGAGGTACAGCCCCCAAAACCGCAGGTCAGACACGCTGTACCCGAGGTACAGCGTGTACCCGAAAAGGGGACAGTACCAACCGCATTCAGTGAGGTCGCTCACACGGAACCGGTCAGTGCGACCGCCGAGCAAACCGCCCTGAACGCCCTTCCCGGCCGCATCCTCAAACGGCTACGCAACGGGCCGATGGAGCATTCGCGGTTGGTCGCCACCGCCCGCGGCTACAGCGTCAACGGCGACCACCGAAACCTCACCAGTCAGCAAGTCGTGGCCGTCCTCGAACAGATGACCGCCGACGAACAGATCACCGTCACAGCGGCCCGCCGCGAGGGGATGCCCCGAGGATTACCGCTCCGCACCTACGCACTCACCCCCGAGGAGACCGAACGATGACTGATCCGCAGCCGATCAGCGACGCTGAACGACTCCTCCTGATCCCCGGCACCGCCGTGCCCCTCGACGACGACGGCGCAGCCGGCTACTACCTCGCCGCCAGCCTCGACACCGACGGCGACACCGACCTATGGATCGTTGACCGCGAACTCATGCGCCGCGGACCGTCCGACGACACCGGCGACCGCTGGCCCACACACGAAGACGAGGGTGAGCTACCCGACGAGTTCAAAGCCCGCATCGCCGCCGTACCGCTGCTGTGCGGCCGCCCCACCCGCAAGGGCCGCCCCTGCCGTCTGGTGGTCGACGCGCCCGGCGCACCGTGCCAGCTCCACCAGACCAGCACCGCAGACCAGGAGACCAACCGATGAGCGAGCATCCGCAGGGACTGTCGTTCACCGACTGACCAGCACCGTTGCACCCCTCACCCACAAAACCGACACCAATTTTCGTGACCTTCACCACAGCAAGGGAGAACCTGAGCATGACCAACCCGTACCGCAAACCCGAACCCGCCATCATCCGCGACCTCGACGGCGAACCCCAGCTCAACCGTGCCGCGCTGCGCCTGCTGTTCGGGTGCGACACATTCGGCGACCCCACCGACCTACCCGGCTCAGTGCAAGCCGCCGGCATCCGGCGACGCCAGCACTACGAGGCCGCCACCGGCAACACCACACCCAACATGCTCGACGTCCTCGCCTACTGGGCACGCCACGACGGCATCACCCTCTACAGCGAAGACACCACCGGCCACCGCACCGACATCACCATGCACGGCGCCGGACAGACCATGCCCGACCTGGTGGTGATCACCGACACCGACGGCCAACCCTCCGGCATCGTCGACGTCGACCAGCTGCAAGGCGACGCCACCAAGTTCATGTACGACCTCGCCGAGCAAGCCGGTGACGACGATGCCCTCGACAAGGTGGTGGAGCGTTGGCACGGCACCCGCGACCCGGACGAGTTCGGCTACCTGTGCGCCGCCGCCCTGAGCTTGCTGGTGCGGTGTGTGCTCGCCCCCATCCTCGACGTCGCCGACACCGCCGGCATCGACCTACGAACCGGCCTACGAGAAGCCGCCGACAACGCCCGAAACACCCTGTGACCGAAACCCACAACGCGCCGAAAGTCAGACCACTACCACTCAGGACAGGACCCGCCGACCGACCCACTACCACCGAACACCGGGCGCCGCGTCAAACCACTACCACTCAATACGACGGCCGAGGAGACCAGCCGATGACCACACCAGCACACGCACCCGACCAGCCGACCAGGTTGCTCGACGCGCTCGACGACATGACGACCACCCCCGAGGGTCACGCGTTCATCGCCGGCATACGAACCGGGCTCACCCTCGACGACCTCGACCACGACGACTGACCGGCCCCTTCGGTGTCCAAGTTGGACACCAGGTGCCGGGGCATCGTCGTATCCGGGCGCAAATCTGCGCCCGGTCGCACCTTTCGTGTGTCGGTGGTGTGTGTTTCCTGGGGCCTGGACCTCACCCAAGTGAAACCACTGCACATCAATCCCGCCCTCACCCGCACGGGCCGCACCGATGTCACCAATTGGTGACACCCCGCTCCCTGATCCCGCCCTCACCCGCACGGGCCGCACCGACTGGGGAATTTCCCCAGTCGAACGAACGGGATCCCGCCCTCACCCGCACGGGCCGCACGTCCGACTGCGGAATTTCCGCAGTCGCCTCAAGATCCCGCCCTCACCCGCACGGGCCGCACCCTCGACCACCTGCCCCGGTGACGCCGTCGCCCTCGATCCGTGTGCAGTTGCCGGCCGATGCCTCGACCGCCTGGTGTTGGTGGTCGGGACGGGGCGAGCATCCGGGGGAGATCCGCAGCCGCGCGCGTGCCGTCGCCGAGGCGGTGTTCGAACACGCGCGGTGTCAATGTGGGGTATTCCCAAGTTGACACCCTCGCCGACACCCATCGCCCCAGCAAAATAGGGCCGGAAAGTGGATTGTTTGACACATTCAAGTAGACGCCATAGAGTCTACTTTGACAGTCACTACTGAGGGAGCACCGAATGACCACCAAGCTGACCTACTTCCGCCTCGCCTACACCGACGCCGTCAACGGCTCCGAGTACGACGCCTCGATCATGGCCGTCGACGCAGCCGACGCCATCGCCCGACTCCGCGAGATCAACGACGGACTGGGCACCGGCTACCGCATCCGGTAGCCGGCCCCGGCCGGGGGAAACCACCACCCCCGGCCCGTCGCACTCCCTCACCCCGAGACCTCGACCCGCAGGAGAACCCCACGATGACCGGCACCCGCATCGGCTACAAGCGAGTCAGCACCGTCGACCAGAACGAAGCGCGCCAGCTCGACGGCATCACCGTCGATCGCCTGTTCGTCGACAAGGCCAGCGGCAAGGACCGCAACCGACCGCAGCTTGCCGAGATGCTGCGCTTCGTCCGCGACGGTGACACCGTGGTGGTGCACTCCCTCGACCGCCTGGGCCGCAACGTCGACGACCTACGCCACATCGTCACCGACCTGACCGGCCGCGGTGTACGCGTCGAAGTCATCACCCAAGGACTGGTGTTCACCGGCGACGACAACCCCATGAACAAGATGCTGCTGACCATGCTCGGTGCGGTCGCCGAGTTCGAACTCGCCATGATCCGCGAACGCCAAGCTGAGGGAATCGCGGTCGCCAAGGCCGCCGGCAAGTACAAGGGCCGCAAGGCCACCCTCGACGACCAGCAGGCCACCGAACTTCGTGCTCGCCACACCGCGGGGGAGTCGGTAGCGGCGCTGGCCCGCGAGTACGGCATCACCCGCCAGTCGGTCTACAACTACCTGGGCCGCAGCGCGTAGACGCTGGTCCGTCCGCTCGAATCCGGCCGATTCCTCGCTATATTCGTGCCTTAAACGTGCCCTTCCCCCGGTTTTCACACCGAGGGAAGGGACGTTTTGCCTGGTAGATGGTGGGGAGTGCGGGGCTTGAACCCGCGACCAATCGATTATGAGTCGACGGCTCTAACCAACTGAGCTAACTCCCCAGGCATCGACACACTACCGGATGCGGTGCCGACGACTTCGCACGTACTCCCCCTCCCCTGTGATCCATACCTCAGTTTGGGGCGGCGCGTGAGATCACCCGGCTCGTCGAGCGAGGGGTCGCGGAGCACCGCACACTGACAGGACTGGTGAATGTCCCGCCCGGGCAACCAGTTTCCTTGTGGAGGGAGGCAATATGACCGCACCGATCAGACACATCTGGGGCAAAGTCCGCCCGACCCCCGATCAGTGTCCAGGCCGACACACCTATGCCGGGGGCTGCGTCTACAACTCGAATGATCCCCATCGGCCGATGTTTCCGGAGGAGCTTCGCCCGGGAATCCGGTCCTCTCGGGCCGCGTAAGCAGCCGGTGACGACATCCTCGTCGCCCGCCGGGCGTTCGGGACCACGCGGGTGGTCATTCGATCCTCGGTAGTCGGCGAGGACGTCTCTCGCCCCGTATTCCACATCTCCGGCAAGTCCGGCGTTGGCGCTGTGAGTTCGTCCGGACGGGTGGAAATCGCCGAAGCGGTGAGCGTAGCCTTCGCTACATGCACACTTCCTTCACTCCCGCACGCCGGGCCGGCGCTGCGGTTCTCGCCGCGGGTATCACACTCGGCGGAACCACCGCCGTCGATTCGCCGGCCGGTGCCGCACCTCACGCGAGCGTGACCGTGTCCAAGACCCGCAATCTCAACCCGAACGGTGAGTGGATCACGGTCAGCGGTAAGAACTTCTCCGGCAAGAACTTCGGTATCTATGTCGGCCTGGCGCAGGACAACAAGTACGGCCCCACCAAGCAGGGCTCGTTCGGTGAGACCAAGTGGCTCAAGCCCAACGAGATCCGTGGCGGCAAGTTCACCACCCGAATCAAGGTGAAGGCCGTGTCGGGCAAGATCAACTGCAAGGTGAACCGCTGCTCGATCCGTACGCTGTCGGCGCACGGTGTGCCCGACCGCACCCAGGACACCAAGACCCCGGTCACCTTCCGCGCGTTCTGATCTTCTGTGCCGCCGCCCGCCACGCACGGGCGGCGGTTCAGTCCTGTTCCAGGAGGCTGCGGCGGTAGGACTCCAGGGCGACGAGGTCACCGAACACCGCGTTGTAGCCGTCCGGATCGTCGCCCGGTGCCATCCGCCGCAGCCGTGACTTGATATCGGCGATCTGGGCGCCCACCCACACTTCCTGCAGCCGCGCGAGCACGCTGGCGATGTACCGCGGGATCCCCGACTCCTCGACCGCCATCGATTCCACGGCCAGCTCGGTCACCAACGACGCCACCGCAGGGTCGTCGATGCGGTGGGTGACGGTGCCGGTCCACTGCACGCCACTGAGTCCGGCCGCGCAACCGCCCGATTCTGCGATCGCCGCGCGGATCCGCTCGTAGGAGGGGTCGGTAAAGCAGTCCTCGGGTAGTGAATCGAAGATGGTTCCCGCAATGCCGGGGTATTGCAGCGCGGCCTTGAGGCCTTCGCGCTGCGGCCAGAGCTTCGGGTCGTCCGGTCGCGGCATCACGCTCATCGGCATCGTGGCCTGTTCGGGACCGGGCGCTCGTCCGCGGACCCCCGACCGGTCCTTACGCCCGCCCGGCGCACCGCGCTTGGCGCTCTCCTGACGAACCCTGCGCAG
>NZ_JAGQTN010000048.1 GCF_020438995.1 Gordonia sp. (in: high G+C Gram-positive bacteria) | reverse complement strand
TGTGCCGTGATGAACTTGCGACTTTGCCTCTCCTGGAATTGCGAGTCGACGCCCGGCTCCGGGCGGGCCCACATACGGCACGAGACCCCCGGCTGGTTGCCGGGGGTCTCGTGGAAAAGCCTCGAGGGTGAGATCAGATGAGGGCGAGCCCGATCGTCGGGGCGATCCCGCAGGTGGCCACCTTGCCCTTGCTCTTGGTGGTGACGGTGCCGTGGATCGTGGAGATGACGCGGCCCTTGCCGGTGCGGGCGATACCGGTGAAGGTGCCGGGGCCGTCGGCGACGTTGATCTTCTCGTTGCGCCTGAGCTCGGTCCGGCCGTTGCGTCCGGTGTCGATGTTGAGCCAGCTCACCCACAGCTTCTGGGTGGGGTTGTTCAGCGCGGGGCCGGTGCCGAGTGCGGTGTACACGTAGCCGGCCTCGCCCACCTTGGGTCCGGGGGCAGGAGCCTCCTGGGGACCCGCGGTCACGAGTGCACGGCCGAGCGAGGCGGTGAAGCCGTCGGAGGTGCCCATGCAGCCGATGCCGATGGTCGGATACAGGAACTCCTGGATCTTCGGCGCGGTGGGTCCGCTCGGGATCACCGGCTCGCTCTCGGCGTTCTTCTTCGCGTACTTCTGGACGCCGACCGTGGGCGCGAGCCTCTTGTCGGCGGCGGCCTTCTGCTCGGCGACCAGGCTCTTGGCGCCGGGCTCGCCGACGAAGTCCATCACCTTGTTCCACATCTTCGCGGCGTCGGCGGGCAGACCCGGCGTGGCCGACAGGCTCCTGGCCTGCTTGATGAGACCGGCGTTGACCTTGCCGTTGGGGCCAGGGGTGGTGATGGCGCCGATGATCGCCGGTGCGAACACGCCCATCGAGTCGAGGACCCGCTTGTCGAGCTTGACCGCCGGTGCGGATGCGGGCGCGGCGTGCGCCGCCGGAACGGTCAGCGAAGTCGCGGCCGCGATTGCAGTGGCAGTAAGAACCATGCGAGCCGCACGTCGTGGCGTACGCGGGGACGGGTGGGCTGGCAAGCGCACGTGTTGAGTCCTATCGATAGGTCTGGACGGGGCGAGTCGCCGCATATTCTACGCATGCGTGTGGGGTGACTGATCAGCAGACTACCGCAGGCGCCGAGTTGCATCTGGTAATGATGATAAAGTTGTTATCTACTGTGGCACATGATACTCCGATGATGCAGAGCTTCGCGACAGGTGGAGCGAAGCGCCGGACTTTTGCCTGGTTAGATCGGATGAACTCACCGACACCGGCGAGTCGTCAAATGCGTGAATTAGACCGTGAGGACCACAGAAGTGACCGTCAGCTGGCTGAGCGTAAAGCGTCCGCGCAGGGGAGTGGGAAAGCCGTCCCGGGCCGTCACCATGGCGGCGATGGCCGCCGTATGCGGGCTGCTCGGCGCGGGACTGACCGCGTGCGGTGACGACGATTCGTCGGCCGCGGGCGGCAGCGAGGTTGTCATGCTCACCCATGATTCCTTCGAACTACCCGAATCCGTGTACGAGGCCTTCACCGAGGAAACCGGACTCACGCTCAAGGTGATCAAGTCCGGCGATGCGGGCGCGCTCGCGTCCACCATCTCGCTGACCCCCGGCAAACCCAAGGCCGACGTCGTCTTCGGCATCGACAACACTTTCGCCTCGCGCCCCATCGAGAACGGCGCACTCGAACCGTACAAGTCGCCGGCGGCGGTCGACGGCGCGTCGGCTTATGCCGTCGCGGACTCGAACAACGAGCTGACCGCCGTCACCCGTGGCGACGTGTGCCTGAACCTCGACGACTCGTGGTTCGAGAAGCACGATATGACTCCGCCCAAGAGCTTCCGCGACCTGACGGACGCGAAGTACGCCAACCTGTCGGCACTACTCGATCCGGGTACGTCCTCGCCCGGCATGGCCTTCCTGCTGACCACCGTCAACGCCGACCCGCGCGGCTGGCAGGAGTACTGGAAGAAGATGGTCGCCAACAAGGCCACCATCGTCTCGGGCTGGGAGATCGCCTACAACCAGCTGTTCTCGGCGGGTGAAGGCCGTGGGCAGAAGCCGATCGTGCTGTCGTACGCGTCGTCACCGGCGGCCACACCGGGTACCTCCGCCCTGCTCGACAGCTGCTTCGGGCAGGTCGAGTACGTCGGCATCCTCAAGGGTGCCAAGAACGTCGACGGAGCCCGCAAGGTCGTCGACTTCATGCTGAGCCAGACCGTCCAGCGTGAACTGCCGTCGTCGATGTACGTCTATCCGGTGCAGAAGGGCACGCCGCTGCCCGACGGCTGGCAGCAACGCGCCCCCGTCCCGGCGTGGACGATCAAGATCCCGCCCGCCGTCATCGCCAAGAACCGTGAGCAATGGCTCCAGCAGTGGCGAGACGCCGTCGGGCGCTGATGCCCGCGGCCACCCGCGCGTTCGCACGCCTGGGGCTCGGTCTGGTCACACTCGTCCCGGTGGCCTTTGTCGCGGTGTTCTTCGGGTGGCCGGTCCTCGCGCTGATCCACCGTGCGGCCGGTGCTTCCGACGGAACCGGCGTCGGCAGGCTGCTGCGCAACACCGATGCCTTCGGTCTGCTCGGGATCACCCTCGGGCAGGCGCTTGCCTCGACCGTGCTCGTGGCCGTCGTGTCGATTCCGATCGTATGGCTGGTCGCCCGCGTGGATCTGCCCGGTTCTGGACTGCTGATGGTGGCGGTGACCGTGCCGTTCGTGCTGCCGACTGTGGTGGTGGGCATCGTCTTCCGGGCCGTGCTCGGCGGTCCGCTGGCCGGCCTGGGGATCGAGTCGGGCTTCTGGGCGGTCCTGCTCGCGCACGTCTTTCTCAACGTGGCGGTGTTCGTGCGGGTCGTCGGGGCCGCGATGCGCTCACAGGCCACCCGCGCCGCCGAAGCGGCCCGCTGCCTCGGCGCCGGCCCCGTGCGGGCGTTCGTCACGGTGCTGCTGCCGCCGTTGCTGCCTGCGATCGGGGCCGCGGCGTCGCTGGTGTTCCTGTTCTGCTCCACCAGTTTCGGCGTGATCATCATCCTCGGCGACGGCCGGTTGCGGACACTGGAGACCGAGATCTACCAGCAGGCGATCGGCTACTTCCGGATTCCGGAGGCGGTGGCGCTGTCGCTGCTGCAGATCGTCGTCGTGATCGGTGCGCTGCTGCTGACCAGGATCTTCGCCGACCCGTCCGCGTCGGGCTCGGCCCATGACCGGCCGCGGCGCCGACGACCGCACGGACTGCAGTGGCTCGCTGTGTCGGCGGCCGTCGTGTACACGCTGGTGCTGCTGGTGGCGCCGCTGCTGGTGCTGGCCGTCCGTTCGGTGCGGCCGACGGCGGGCGGCGGCTGGACGCTGCGCGGCTATCGCGGGCTGGCCGACGACGTGAACGGCATCAGCCCCCTGGACACCCTCGGCTACTCGCTCACCACCGCCGCATCGGCGACGCTCATCGCGGTGATCGTGGGGACGCTCGGGGCGATCTCGCTGCACCGGGCGACGGGCGTGGTCGCGGTCGTCGGCAATGTGCTGGCGATGATTCCGCTGGGCATCAGTGCGGTGACCCTGGGCTTCGGGTACCTGATCGCGCTGGCTCAGCTTCCCGCGGGGGTGTCGGACTCGTCGCTGATAATCCCGTGTGTGCAGGCGCTCATCGCGGTGCCGTTCGTGATTCGGGTGCTGCTGCCGGCGCTCGCGTCGGTGCCACCCCGGCTGCGTCAAGCAGCGGTGGTCTGCGGGGCGTCGCCGTGGCGGGTGTTTCTCACCATCGACGTGCCCACCATCGGCGGCAGCCTCGGCGCCGCCGGCGGATTCGCCTTCGTGATGGCGCTCGGTGAGTTCGGTGCGACCGGTTTCCTGGCCCGCGCCGACACGACGACGCTGCCGGTGCTCATCGGTTCGGGCCTCAACCGGCCCGGCGCCGACAACCTGGCCACCGCGATGGCCTCGGCGATGCTGCTGGTGGCCGTCACCGCCGTCGCCGTCGGCGTCATCGAGCTGTTCGGCAGGCGGGCCGATCGCCGCCGTCCGGTGCGGCCCCGGACGGCGGTGAACTGATGCTCGAGATCGACGGGATCCGGGTGCGCTACGGCGCCGACGTGGTGATCGACGAGCTGAGCTGGACGGTTGGCACACAGGCTCCGGTGGCCGCGCTGCTCGGACCGTCGGGCTGCGGAAAGTCCACTCTGCTGCGGGCCATCGCCGGTCTGGAGCCCCTGGTGGCCGGGCATATCGCCTTCGGCGGACAGGACCTGGCGAGGGTGCCCGCGCACCGGCGCGACTTCGGGGTGGTGTTCCAGGACGGGCAACTGTTCGACGGACGCTCGGTGGCCGCGAACGTCGGCTACGGGCTGAAGATGCGCCGCTGGAGACGCCGCGACGTCGAGGCACGGGTGCAGGAGATGCTGGAGTTGGTCGGCTTGTCCGGTTACGGGCAGCGCTCTGTACGGGAGATCTCCGGCGGACAGGCCCAGCGCGTCGCGTTAGCGCGTGCCCTGGCACCGCGGCCACGGCTGCTGCTGCTCGACGAACCGCTCGCCGCGCTCGACAAACTTCTGCGCGACCGGCTCGCGGTCGACATCGCTGCGATCGTGCGCGAGACGTCCACGCCGACGGTGATCGTGACCCACGATCACACCGAGGCCGCGCTGATGGCCGACCGGGTGTCGGTGATGCGCGAGGGCCGGATCGTGCAGACCGACACGCCGGCCCGCCTGTGGCGCAATCCGATCGACGAGTGGTCCGCCGAATTCCTCGGCGTCACAACGATTCTCGACGCTACAGTGAAACGGGGTGTGGCCTCCTGTGCGCTCGGCGAGTTTGCGATCGACCTCCCCGAAGGACCGATACGACTTGGTCTTCGCCCGGAATCTGTTGTGGCCATACCGCTTTTGGATGACATCCGGGAAGGTGGGGTTGTCGCGGAAGTGGTCTATGCAGCCGTCCTGCCGACCGGTGTGCGCGTCGACGTGTCGACACCGATCGGCGTCCTGCCGGCGACGGCACCGTCCGACCGGTTGGCGCCCGGCGACAAGGCGCTCCTGCGCCTGGACGTCGACAGGATCGCGCTGCTGGGACCGTCGCCTGTTCGGTAACATCGGTACCTCGTTCGGCACCCGATCGTCCAAGCGTGCAGAGGAGCAGGATGACCCGAATCGTCGTCGCAGCAGTGATCATCGATCCGTCAACGTCGACACTGCTGTTGGCACAGCGCAGTTCCCCGCCCGAAGACGCGGGGCTGTGGGAGCTCCCGGGTGGCAAGGTCGAGGACGGCGAGACGTGGCAGGCCGCGCTCGAACGCGAGATCGTCGAAGAACTCGGTATGCGCGTGGAGGCCGGCGAGCAGGTGGGCGAGGTCGTGACCGGGATACCCGGATTCGAGGTGGTGGCGCTGCGCGCCCGGCAGACCGGTGGAACGCCTCGCGCACTCGAACACGCCGACCTGCGCTGGGTGGACGTGGCCGAGTTGCGGCGGATGAATGAGGCCGGGGTACTGATGGCCTCGAGCGTGGCATGGCTCGACGAGCTGATCGGGCTGCTGAGCAACTGGGCGGATGGGTAACTGGACGGATGCGTAACTGGGCGAACCGTGGGCACCCCGACGGGGCTGGTCGGACGGGGTCGGTCAGGAGGCGCGGGCCTTTTTCAGGGCGTGGTCGAGTTCCTTCTTGGACATGCGGCGGGTGTCGAGTTTGCGCATCCGGTGAATGACCACGGGGCAGCGCACGCACCGCGTCTTCTTCTTACAGCACTTCTTCTTCGCCTTCATTCCGCCGACTTTGGCGGGGTTGACCTTGCCCATGAATCGACGTTAGCAGTGCCTAAGCGAACCCTGTGATCGGCATCTCACAGCACCGAGGCGCTACCATGGGCCGGTTGACCTGCCGATCACGGCGGATTCGTACTGCCCAACACCTGGAGAGAGTCAGTGAGCGCTGCCCCCAACTTCCGCAACGTCGCGATCGTCGCGCACGTCGACCATGGTAAGACCACGCTGGTCGATGCGATGCTCCGCCAGTCCGGGGTTTTCGGCGAGCGAGCCGAACTCGTCGACCGGGTCATGGACTCCGGTGACCTCGAACGCGAGAAGGGCATCACCATTCTCGCCAAGAACACCGCGGTGCACCGTCGCCAGCCCGACGGCACCGAGTTCGTCATCAACGTCATCGACACCCCCGGCCACGCCGACTTCGGTGGTGAGGTCGAACGCGGCCTGTCGATGGTCGACGGAGTCGTCCTGCTCGTCGACGCATCCGAGGGCCCGCTGCCGCAGACCCGGTTCGTGCTGCGCAAAGCTCTGGCCGCGTCACTGCCGGTGATCCTGGTGGTCAACAAGACCGACCGTCCCGACGCCCGCATCCAGGAGGTCGTCGACGAGAGCCAGGACCTGCTGCTCGATCTGGCCTCCGACCTCGACGACGAGGCCGCCGAGGCCGCCGAACTGGCCCTCGAACTGCCTGTTCTCTACGCGTCCGGCCGCGCTGGCATCGCCAGCACCGAACAGCCCGCCAACGGCGAGGTGCCGGAGGGGGAGAACCTCGACCCGTTCTTCGACGTGCTGCTCGAATACGTTCCGGCTCCCAAGGGAGATCCCGAGGCGCCGCTGCAGGCACACGTGACCAACCTCGACGCCTCGGCGTTCCTGGGCCGGCTCGCGCTGGTCCGCATCCACAACGGCACCCTGCGCAAGGGGCAGCAGGTGTCGTGGTGTCGTGAGGTCGACGGCGAGCCCGTCGTCGAGCGCGCCAAGATCACCGAACTGCTCGCCACCGTCGGCGTCGAGCGCGCCCCCGCTGAATCGGCCGTCGCCGGAGACATCGTCGCCGTCGCGGGGATGCCCGAGATCATGATCGGTGACACCCTCGCCGACTTGGAGAATCCGGTGCCGCTGCCGCGGATCACCGTCGACGAACCGGCCATCTCGGTCACGATCGGCACCAACAGCTCGCCGCTGGCCGGCCGGGTGTCCGGTCACAAACTGACCGCCCGCATGGTCAAGAGCCGCCTGGACTCCGAACTCATCGGCAACGTGTCGCTGCGCGTGCTCGACATCGGCCGCCCCGACGCCTGGGAGGTGCAGGGCCGCGGTGAGCTGGCGCTGGCGATCCTCGTCGAGCAGATGCGCCGCGAAGGATTCGAGCTGACCGTCGGCAAACCGCAGGTGGTCACCCGCAAGGTCGACGGCAAGGTGCACGAGCCGTTCGAGCACCTCACCGTCGACGTGCCCGAGGAATACCTGGGTGCGGTCACCCAGCTGCTGGCCGCCCGTAAGGGGCGCATGGAGCAGATGAACAACCACGGCACCGGCTGGGTGCGCCTGGAGTTCATCGTGCCCTCGCGTGGCCTGATCGGGTTCCGCACCGACTTCCTCACCGAAACCCGCGGCACCGGCATCGCCAACGCTGTATTCCATGGCTACGACGCCTGGGCCGGCGAGATCCGCGCCCGGCACACCGGATCGCTCGTGTCCGACCGCGCCGGCAGCGTCACCCCGTACGCGATGATCCAGCTCGCCGACCGCGGCACCTTCTTCGTCAACCCCGGCGATGACAGCTACGAGGGTCACGTCGTGGGCATCAACCCGCGCGCCGAGGACCTCGACATCAACGTGTGCCGTGAGAAGAAGCTCACCAACATGCGGCAGTCGTCGGCCGACGTCATGGAGACCCTGGCCAAGCCGATGCAGCTCGACCTCGAAGGCGCGATGGAGTTCTGCGCCGCCGACGAGTGCGTCGAGGTCACCCCCGAGGTGGTGCGGGTGCGCAAGGTGCATCTGGACTCCTCGACCCGGGCCCGCGAACGATCCCGCGCCAAGGCCCGCGACCAAGCCGTGGGCTGACCGACCGTTCGGAGGACAGGACGCGTCTAATGTGGTGGATCAGGGCCGGATCTCGGCCCCGATCCACCACACAGGTCGGGCCACGTGAAGGAGATGCGACGGGTGCGCGAACGACGCAAGGTGGTGCTTCCCGCACTCGCCGCAGCGCTGCTGCTGGTCGGTGGATGCAGCGCCGATCCACCGCCGCCCGTCCGTGAGACGGCGCCCCCGGCCACTCCGGTGCCCTACCCCGACGACAAGACCATCTACATCGCCACCGGCTCGATCGGCACTGGCTTCAACCCGCATCTGCGTACCGATCAGGGCGTGGTGACCACGGCGATCGCGGCGACCACGCTGCCGAGCCCGTTCGCTCCCGTCGACTCGCCGACCGGCGTCCGGTGGGTGCTACAGACCGATTTCGTCACCTCGGCCGAGGTCACCAAGACCGAGCCGTTCACCGTCACCTACCGGATCCACAAGAATGCGCAGTGGTCCGACGGTCTGCCCGTGACCGGCGACGACTTCAGTTATCTATGGCAGCAGATGTCGCGACGACCGGGTGCTGTCGCGCCCGCCGGGTACCGGCTCATCGACTCGGTCGCCACGAGTTCGGGCGGTAAGACGGTCGATGTGCGGTTCGCCGCCGCCTATCCCGCGTGGCGGGAACTGTTCACCAACCTCCTGCCCAGCCATGTCCTGCGGGGAACCCCGTCCGGATTCGAGACCGGCATGGACAGCGGGATGCCGGTGTCGGCCGGACCCTTCCTCATCCGGTCGATCGACCAGACGCGCGACGAGGTGCGGCTGATCCGCAACGACCGGTACTGGGCCAGACCGTCGGTGCTCGACCAGATCGTGCTGCGCAGGGCCGGGACCGTGCCGCAGATGGTCGGTTCCGTGCGGGCCCGCGATTCGGCGATCGTGAACTTCCCCAGCGGGCCGTCGACGCAGGCGGAACTGTCGGCGGTACCGGGGACATCGACCCGGCGCGACCCGGTGCCGCGGGCTCTTACGGTCACCGCGAACACGCGGACCCCGGCGATGCGGGAGCTGTCCGTCCGCACCGCGATACTGGGCGCAATCGACCGGCAGCTGGTGACGTTCGCCGGGGCCGGTGACGAGGTGGTCACCCGGTTCGCCAATACCGTCTACGCACCCACCGACGCCGGGTACACGCCGGCCGACAGGCCGCGACTGGACAACGCCAGGATCGAATCGTTGCTGGTGGGCGCCGGATTCGAGCGTGGCCCGGTAGTCACGGCAGAGTCCGATTCGGAGTCCGGCGAGGAGCCTGCTCCGGAGTCTTCAGGGGCGTCAGGGTCTTCCGAGAGCCGGCCTCCCGCGTCTGGTCAGCCTTCCGAACCGGCGCCGCGGACCCCGACCACCGGCCCAGTCACCACGGACCCCGTACGCCCGACGGCGCGGACCCCGGTGCCTTCATCAGCGGGCGCCCCGTCGTCCGGTATCTCGGAGCCGTCTTCGGGTACCGCGGGTGCCCCCGAATCGGCCGGCGCCGAACGGGACGACTCCGAGATGGCATCGGTGCCGGTCGGGGTGGCGCCGTTCCAGAAGGACGGCCGCGATCTCACCATTCGCGTCGGCGCGGTATCCGGGGATCCGCGCTCGGCGTCGGCGGCCGCGACCATCGTCGACCAGTTACGCGCCATCGGTATCCGGGCCGGTACCCGGCTGCTGGCCGGTAACGAACTGTACGGTACGGCGTTGACGAACTCCGAGGTCGATCTGGTGGTCGGCTGGACGGCGGTGGGTGTGCCGCCGGCCGTCGCCTTCGCGTCGCAGGTCGACTGCGAGGCCCCCAAGGCCGGGTCCGCGCCGGCGTCTGCGTCGAAGCCCGCCACACCGAGCGACTCGGTTACCCCGTCACCGGCGTCGGGACAGCCGGCGGTGACGTCATCTGTGTCGTCGTCATCGGTGTCGCCGACCGGGCCCGTCCCGGATGCCGCCGACTCCGGATACATCGGCAACATCTCCGGCCTGTGCGACGAGGACCTGATCAGGCTGGCCCGCGCGGTGTTGTCGGCCGACGATCCGGCGCCGCTGCTGGAGGAGGCCGAGCCGCTGCTGGCCGAACAATCGGTGTACCTGCCGATCTATCAGGAACTGTCGCTGGTCGGCGTCACCGATCAGGTGACCGGGGTACCGCTGTCCGGACCGATCCAAGTAGGGATCTTCGGCGATGCGGACGTGTGGGACCAGAAATGAGCGGGACGAGTCAGGTGAGCAGGGAAGGCACGGGTGTGACGGATTCGGCGCGGGCAGGCCGCAGGCTGCTCTTGGTTCACGCCCATCCCGACGACGAGACGATCATGACCGGCGGCACCATCGCCCGGTATCTTGCCGAGGGCGCGCAGGTGTTGGTGGTGACCTTCACGCTCGGTGAGGAGGGAGAGGTGATCGGCGACGAATGGGCACAGCTGGTCGCCGACGGCGGTGCCGATCAGCTCGGCGGATATCGCATCTTCGAACTCACCACCGCACTGGCCGCGCTGAGCCCGCCGGATCGCGTCCTGCGACCCCGGTTCCTGGGCGGCGCCGGGCACTTCCGTGATTCGGGTATGGCAGGCTCCCCGTCGGCCGAACACCCGCGGGCGCTCGCGAAGGCGCGGCTCGAACGGCCGGTGGCCCTGCTGGCCGACATCATCGCCGAGTTCGCCCCGCAGGTGGTGATCACCTACGACAAGGCCGGAACCTACGGCCATCCCGACCACGTGCGGGTGCACGACGTCACCGCCGCGGCCCTGCCGATCGCCCGGGCGCGGCTCGGCACCGAGATGAAGGTGTACGAGTCGGTCACTGAACACAGCGCGTTGGAAACCGGTCTGGCGGCCGCAGCCGGTCGGGTGCCGCTGGGCTGGCGGATGCCCGGCGACGGGGAGCTGCCCCGCTACCCGGACGGGGTCATCACCGCCGAGGTCGACGTCAGTTCGGTGTATGAGCGCAAGGCTGCGGCGCTGGCCGCACACGCCACCCAGGTGACCGTTGCGGCATCGGGTACCGAGTACGCGTTGTCGAACAACATCCTCACCCCGATCGGCGCGGTCGAACACTTCGTACAGGTCGACGGTCCCCGGTCCGATGCGCCCGGCCGTGAGACGGATCTCTTCGCGGGACTGGACTGAGCCGATGGCGGCCAAGAAGAAGCGCCGGAACACGCCGAAGAAGCGTCAGCAGACGGTTATACCCGCTGTCGTGGCGGCGCTGCCGGAGCCGCCCCCTACCGTCGCGCAGCCGGACACCTTCTTCGGCAGGTTGAACGTGCAATCGGTGCGTGTGGCCACCGCCGTCGCCGAGGTGTGGTCGATGCCCAGCGTCGTCTTCGACCGCGTGATGCTGGGTTTGCTGACGTGCGCGGCCATCCCCGTCGGGCTGCTGTCGGCCGGATTCGCCCCGCAGCGGTTCTTCGGTGAACAGATCCCGGTCGTGGCAGTGCTCGTGGGGCTCACCAACCTGGTGCTGCTGTGGCTGGCCTCCGGGTTTTCGCGCGGGCCGGGCCGGGTGGCTCCGCTGATCGCCTGGCTGCTCACCCTGATGGTCGCCGCGACGGCCGGTCCCGGTCGCGACGTGGTGCTCCCGCTGGACGGCACGGACTTCGTGGCGACGTTTCTGCTGGTGGCGGTAGGTGCCGGTATCCCGCTGGCGGCCCTGTGGTCCGGTCGGCTGAGCACCCGGCCCAGGTGAGCCGCCGGTCCGTGCCCGCACGTCGTCCGGGGTGGACCGTCCGGGTTCGGGTGGGGGCCTTGCCGATCGCTACAGTGTGATCATGGTCCTACGTGAGTGGGCTCGGGATGCGGTGGCCGAGACGGCGGATGTTCGTGCGGCGCTGCGACGTGCGGCCACGGACCCGGCGTCGCTGACCGACGGCGAGTGGGTGGCGTTGCTCGGCGCGGACGGTACCGAACTCGATGAGCTGTGTGCGATCGCCGATTCGGCGCGCCAGACCGTCACCGACCCGGATGCGCTGACCTTCGTGGTCAACCGCAACTTCGACACCACCGTCATCGCGAGTGGTGCCGATGGAGTACCGGAACTGTCGGCGCTCGTCGACGAGGCTTGGCAGCTCGGCGCCACCGAGATCTGCATGCAGGGCCCGATCCCCGTCGACGCACCCGACGACGGCTATCTGCGGCTTATCGAACAGATCCATGCCGTCGCCCCGGAGATGCACCTGCACGCGTTCCGCCCGCCCGAGGTGCGTGACGGTGCGGCGCGGATGGGGTTGTCCATCCCGGAGTTCCTGAGCAGGGCACGCGATGTCGGGCTCGGTTCGGTGCCGGGCACCGCCGCCCAGATCCTCGACGACGAGGTGCGCGCGCGGCTGTCGGGGGGGTCGGCGCCGCCGGTGTCCGAGTGGATCGAATCCATCGAGGCCGCGCACGACGTCGGCCTGTTCTCCACCTCGACGCTGCTGTACGGGCATGTCGAGTCGTCCCGGCACATCGTCGCGCATCTGCGGTTGCTCAATGAGATCCAGGACCGCACAGGCGGTTTCAGTGAGCTGATCGTAATGCCGATGCTGCCGTCGATGGCGCCCGCGCAGCTGGGGGCCCACGGGTTGGCCTCACGACGCGAGACGCGCGCAGTGCACGCGGTGGCCCGGCTGCTGACGTTCGGCCGGATCGCGCACGTGCAGGTGGCGTGGACCAAGCTCGACCCGGATACGGTCATCGACATCCTGCGCGGTGGCGCCGACGACATCGGCGGCCTGCTGATCGACGGTGTCCTGATGCCCGCTGCCGGTCAGGAGTCGGGCCGCGTGCTGTCGGCGCAGCAGGTCGCCGACATCGCCGCCGCGGTGGGCCGCCGTCCGGTGCAACGCACCACCGGCTACGGCGCACCACCCGCAGCACTGCTGACGCCGATCCCTCAGGTGCACGGTCGGTGACCGGGGCGAGCGAAGCGACGGGGGATGTGACCGGGGCGAGCGGGTCCGTTCCGGCCGAGGTCGATGTGGCGATCGTGGGGGCCGGATTCGCCGGGATCGGTATGGCCACACAGTTGCGGCGCCGCGGCCGGGAATCGTTCGTGGTGCTCGAACGCGCCGATGCGGTGGGCGGCACATGGCGCGACAACGTGTATCCGGGAATCGCCTGCGATATCCCGGCGCACCTGTATTCGTTCTCGTTCCGTCCGCCTGCCGATTGGGCGACGTTGTTCCCGCGGGGTGCGGAGATCCGCGATTACTTGCAGCGCACCGTCGACGAGGAGGGACTGACGCCGTTCATCAGGCTCGGTTGCGAGCTGGTTGATGCGCGGTGGGACGCGTCGTCGGCGCAATGGTCCCTCGTGACAGGCAGGGGCCGTGTGCGGGCGCGGATGCTGGTGCTGGCGGTCGGGCGGCTGTCCGAACCGCATGTTCCCGACATCGATGGACTGGACGGCTTTTCGGGGACGGTGGTGCACACCGCGCAATGGCATCCGGATGTGGTGTCGGGCGGGGAGCGGATCGGCGTCGTAGGGACCGGGGCGTCGGCGGTGCAGATCATCCCGCACCTGGCCGAGTCGGCCGAGGAACTGGTGGTTTTCGCCCGGACACCGGCGTACGTGGTGCCGCGCCAGGATCGGGCGTTCAGCGAGCAGGAGCGGGCGCGGCTACGTGTTGAGGAGAATGCGCGGGCGTTGCGCGAGCAACTGCTCCTCGACGCGGATCGGGCGTTCGCGCAGCGGCTGCGGCTGGTGCCCGACATCGACGAGATCCGGGATCTGGCGCTCGGCCATCTGGCTGCACAGGTATCTAATCCTATTCTGCGACAGCATCTTACGCCTGACTATGAGATCGGCTGCAAGCGGATTCTGCTCAGCGACGACTATTATCCGACGCTCGGACAGCCCCATGTGGTGTACGAGCCGAGTGCGTTGACATCGGTTGTCGAGAACAAGGCGTGCGCGGCGAGCGGTGCCACCCACGATCTCGATGTCCTGGTGCTGGCCACCGGATTCGAGGCCACGCGTCCGCCGGTCGCGGTGCGGATCCGCGGCCGTGACGGCCAGGTCCTCGATGACCACTGGTCCCGCGGCATGGTGTCGTATGCGTCAACGACGGTCGCGGGCTTTCCCAATATGTTCGTCCTCGATGGACCGAATGCGGCGCTCGGGCACAATTCGGCGATCTACATGATCGAGACACAACTGGACTACGTCGTCGGTGCCTTGAATTATATTGCCGCCAAGTCTATTTCGTCGTTGGAGGTGTCGGCCGAGGCAGAGGTCGCCTATACGGCAGAGATCGACGAGCGCAGTGCCCCGACGGTGTGGCTGACCGGTTGCCGGAGTTGGTACGTCGATCAGCGCAGTGGCCGGCTCACGCTGCTATGGCCGGGTACGGCGGTGTCGTTCCGCGAACGCAACGGCACTTTCGACCCTGGCCCATACGTCGTGCGCCGGAGTGAGTTCGCCCCTGCGAGTCCGGGTGGCGGCCGATGAGCACCGGTCAGGCGGTGGCCACCGCACTTGCCGCCGCGCAACACGCCGCGGCCACGGGGGCGCAGCCGGCCCTCGACGATGTCGTCACGCTGCTGTCGTGCCGGGGTGCCGACCTGGCCGAATTGCAGTCGGTCGCCGCGCGGTTGCGTGACGAGGGGCTGGCGAGGGCGGGACGAGCGGGCCGGATCACCTACTCGCGCAAGGTATTCATCCCGCTGACGCGGCTGTGCCGGGACCGGTGCCATTACTGCACGTTCGTGACCGTTCCGGGCAAACTGCGCCGCGAAGGGCACGGCATGTACCTCGAGATCGATCAGGTCGTCGCCCTGGCACGGCAGGGGGCCGCACTCGGCTGTAAGGAGGCCCTGTTCACTCTGGGTGACCGGCCGGAGGATCGCTGGCCCGAGGCCGCGCAATGGCTGGCCGAGCGCGGCTATTCATCGACGCTCGACTACGTGCGGGCGGCGTCGGTGGCAGTCCTCGAACAGACCGGGCTGTTGCCGCACCTGAATCCGGGTGTCATGTCGCTCGACGAGCTGAACTGGTTGCGTCCGGTGGCGCCGTCGATGGGCATGATGCTGGAGACCACCGCCCGGCGGCTGTTCACCGACAAGGGGCAGCCGCACTACGGCAGCCCCGACAAGGATCCGCTCGTTCGCCTCCAAGTGCTTCGGGACGCCGGCGAGGCCAAGGTGCCGTTCACCACCGGCATCCTGGTCGGTATCGGTGAGAACCTCACCGAAAGGGCGCAATCGCTGCTCGCGATGGCGCAGATCCACCGCACCTACGGGCACATCCAAGAGGTGATCGTGCAGAACTTCCGGGCCAAACCGGACACCGCGATGCGTGGCGTCCCGGATGCGGAGATGTCGGAGTTCCTGTCCGCGGTCGCCGTGGCGCGGCTGGTGATGGGACCGGATGTGGCGATCCAGGCACCGCCCAACCTGGTGTCCCACGAGGAGTGCGCGGCGCTGATCGCCTCCGGGATCGCCGACTGGGGCGGGGTGTCGCCGCTGACCCCCGACCATGTGAACCCGGAACGGCCGTGGCCCAACCTCGACGCGCTCGCCGACCTGACCTCCCGGTGTGGCTTCACACTGACCGAACGCATCACCGCCGAGCCGCAGTACGTGCTCGATCGCGGCAGGTGGATCGACGCCGCGCTCACCGCCCACGTCGAGGCGCTCGCCGACCCCGTGACCGGCCTGGCCGTCGACACCCGGCCGGTGGGCCGGAGCCTGCCGCGGCAGCCGGTGGCGGGTCTGCCCTAGGGGGTACGCGCCGGGGCAGATCGCTATTCGGGGAGATCCTTGAGTTCTGTACGGGTGCGCCGCAGCGTGCCGTGCTCGGTGACCTCGTAGTAGGACTGCGCGGTCAGCGGCGGCGAGTACGCCTGGACGGTGAGCGTCGGAGCGGAGCCGGGTTCGGCTCCGGCGGGACGAGGGTCGCGCATCAGATCGTGCACCCATCCGATCGGGAAGGCAGCCTGATCACCGGCACCGAGAACACGTACCTTCAGGTCGTCGCCCGTCCAGTGGTACTCGCGCAGTGACCCGGACATCACGGTGAGAGCACCGAGCGATCCGGCGTGATCGTGCAGTTCGGATTCACCGTCGTCGACCCAGCTGACGAGCCACAGCTCGAGGTCGTCGCGCCGCTGCAGACGGATCGCCGAACGGGTGGACCGGTCCCACTGCGCCGGCAACAACGCGTCGTAGCGGCCGTCGAGGATGTCCGCGGCCCCCTGGTCGGCGATGCGCAGAAGATCGGCCGGCAGCAACCGGGTGGGTAGGTGCCGGGTCAGCGGTCGCCGGATCGCTGAGCGTTGGTCGCGGTCAAGTGTGGGCAGACCCGCCCGAAGCGTCCCGGATGCCGTCATGGCGCCCACTTTGCCGGGCGGTGCCGGTCGGGGCCACCGTTTGCTGCACCCTGATCGCAAGCACCGAAGGTCATCCGCCGGTGTGATCCGCATTACTTATCTGTCCTAAAACGATGGATCGGATCCATGAAACCGCTGGTCAGCTTCTCGGGGTGGTCCGCTTAGGGCACGGTCAGTTTTTCTTCGGCCGGGTATAGGGCGGATACTGTGGTGCGCGATCTTCTCGCCGGGTACAAGTGTGCCCGCCGGACGGTCCGCAGGTGGTGCGACCAGCCCTTGCGCCACTTTCGCCGCGGTACGAACCGCCGACGTGCACACCGGATGTGGTGCGCACCAGACGTCGGGTCTCGCCACGTGGCGGAGACGAACGTGCAGCGAAGGAGAGAGTGGTGACGTACATCATCGCGGAGCCTTGCGTCGATGTCATGGACAAGGCCTGCGTCGAAGAGTGCCCGGTGGACTGCATCTACGAAGGCGGGCGGAGCCTCTACATCCAGCCCGACGAATGCGTCGACTGCGGCGCCTGCGAACCGGTGTGTCCGGTCGAGGCGATCTTCTACGAAGATGATGTCCCGGACGAATGGGAACCGTACGTCAGCGCCAACGCCGACTTCTTCGACGACCTCGGTTCGCCGGGCGGTGCCAGCAAGGTCGGCAAGACCGACTACGATCCTCCTTTCATCGCCGCACTCGCGCCGATCGAGGAGTAGTCGCGTTCTTCTTGTAGGGCTTGTAGGAATGGGAACCAGTGGGTAACGCATCACGCCGTAAGGTCAGTTCGACGCTGCCCGACTTTCCGTGGGACACCATCGCCGGTGCGAAGGCGACGGCCGCCGCGCATCCCGACGGGATCGTCGACCTGTCGGTGGGCACACCCGTCGACGCCGTCGATCCGCTGATCCGCCGCGCACTCGATGACGGTGCGTCGTTCCCGGGCTACCCCACGACGATCGGTACCACCGACCTTCGTGAGGCCGCCGCCGCGGCGCTGACCAGGCGTTACGGGACGTCGGAACTGGGTATCGACCAGATCCTGCCGGTGATCGGCACCAAGGAGGCGATCGCCGGACTGACGTCGATCCTCGGGATCGGTGCCGGTGAGACGGTGGTGATCCCGGAGGTCGCGTACCCGACGTACGAGGTCAGCGCACTGCTGGCCGGGGCGACACCGGTCCGGGCGGACTCGACCGTGCAACTCGGTCCGGCCAGGCCGGCGCTCATGTTCGTCAACTCACCGTCGAATCCCACCGGCAAGGTGCTGGGCATCGATCACCTGCGCAAGGTCGTGCAGTGGGCGCGCGAGCGTGAGGTGGTCGTGGCCTCCGACGAGTGCTACCTGGGACTGACCTGGGAAGGCGAGGCGTACTCGATCCTCGACCCACGGGTCTGCGACGGCGACCACACCGGCCTGCTGGCCATCCACTCGCTGTCGAAGGTGTCGAATCTGGCGTCCTACCGGGCCGGCTTCTTCGCCGGCGACCGCGACCTGATCGCCGAACTGCTCGCCGTCCGCAAACATTCGGGCCTGATACTGCCGTTCCCGATCCAGTCGGCCATGACCGCTGCCCTGAACGACGACACCCACGTCGATGCCCAGCGCGAGCGCTACCGGGCCCGCCGCGACGTCCTGAAGGCGGCCGTCGAGAACGCGGGCTTCACCGTCGATCATTCCGAGGCGGGCCTGTATCTGTGGGCCACCCGCGGCGAGGATTCCCGCGTCAC
>NZ_JAGQTN010000047.1 GCF_020438995.1 Gordonia sp. (in: high G+C Gram-positive bacteria) | reverse complement strand
TGTACATCCTCGCGCCTGCGCCATTGCGCCATGTGGCTCTCCTGACTCCGGTCCGTGAGTGGCATTGCTCACAGCAAACCCGGAGTTGGACGTTACCACCGGTTACAGGTAACTGGAAGTCGGCTGACTACTGGCGGTATGACGACAGGAAATTGCCGATCCGCTCGATCGCCTCGGTCAGATCCCGCGACCACGGCAGCGTGACGATCCGGAAATGGTTGTGGTCGGCCATGTTGAACCCGGTGCCCTGCACGACCAGGATCTTCTCCTGCAACAGCAGGTCCTGCACGAACAACTCGTCGTTGTGGATCTCGTGCACATTCGGGTCGAGCGACGGGAACGCGTACAGTGCACCCATCGGCTTGACGCAGCTCACGCCGGGGATCTCGTTCAGCTTGTCCCAGGTGACGTTGCGCTGCTCGTACAGCCGGCCACCGGGGGCGATGAGCGCCTCGATGCTCTGATAGCCGCCGAGCGCCACTTGAATGGCGTGCTGGCCGGGAACATTGGCGCACAGCCGGGTCGACGCGAGAATCCCCAGACCCTCGATGAAACCGGCCGCATGATCCTTCGGGCCGGTCAGCACCACCCAGCCCGCCCGGTATCCGCACACCCGGTACGCCTTCGACAGCCCGTTGAACGTCAGGCACAGCAGATCGGGGGCCAGCGAGGCGATGTTGATGTGCTCGGCGTCGTCGTAGAGGATCTTGTCGTAGATCTCGTCGGCCAGGATCAGCAGCGAATGCTTGCGTGCCAGGTCGACGAGCTGTTGCAGGATCTCCCGTGAATACACCGCACCCGTCGGGTTGTTGGGGTTGATCACGACTATCGCCTTGGTGCGGTCGGTGATCTTCGACGCGATGTCGGCGATGTCGGGGTTCCAGTCGTTGCCCTCGTCGCACTTGTAGTGCACCGGGGTGCCGCCGGCGAGCGAGGTCATCGCCGTCCACAGCGGATAGTCGGGCGCCGGGATCAGCACCTCGTCGCCGTCGTTGAGCAGCGCCTGCATCGTCATCGTGATCAGCTCGGACACGCCGTTGCCCAGGATCACGTCGTCGACGTCGAAGTACGGGAAGTCGGGGATGAGCTCGTACCGGGTGACGACGGCCCGCCGGGCCGAGAGCACGCCCGACGATTCGGAGTAGCCCTGCGAGTACGGCAGGGCGTGGATCATGTCGCGCATGATCACGTCCGGGGCCTCGAAACCGAACAGGGCCGGATTGCCGATGTTGAGCTTGAGGATCCGGTGCCCCTCGGCCTCCAGCCGCGCCGCGTGCGCGTGTACCGGACCCCTGATCTCGTAGCACACGTTCTGCAGCTTCTGCGACTGCTCGAGTGGCTTCAGGTTCTGATTGAGGTGCGATACATGGGGTCTACTCACGAGTTCAATTGTGACAGCCCAGCGCAAATGTGTTTCACGGACCGGGCGGCCGACGAAAAACCGCCCTCCACAGGTGAGCCGATGCGTTATCGCGGCGGCGGCCCTGTGGAGGGCGGTATTTGTCGACGGTCAGTGGTGGCCGGGGCGTTTCTTGCCTGCGGCCATACCGAAGCCCTTGGCTTTGGCGGCACCGGCCTCGGTCACGGCAGGTGCGATTGTTTCGGTTGCCGCAGGTGCGGCGGCCTCCACAACCGGCTCGGCATCGGCGATCTCCTCGACCTCACCGGCGGGCTCGGCGACGGCCGGCTTCGCGACGGGCCTGGCACCCGGCCGCTTCTTGCCTGCGGCCATACCGAATCCCTTGGCCTTTGCCGC
>NZ_JAGQTN010000317.1 GCF_020438995.1 Gordonia sp. (in: high G+C Gram-positive bacteria) | reverse complement strand
TTCGTGGACTTCGCGCTCGATGCCACCGCGTGTGCGGTGCGCGATGTGGCGGCCGACGTGCTGTCGCGGCACGAGGCCGAGTGGTCGGCCACCTTCGGCAAGCCGACGTTCGGCAAACAGGCCGACGCGCACGCCGACGACCACGACGGCAAGCTGTGGCAGGCGCTCGTTGACGCCGGTCTGCTCGCGCTCGCCCTGCCCGAATCGGCCGGCGGCGACGACCTCGGTGTCCTCGGTGTGGCTCCGCTGCTGCGCGCACTGGGCGCTGCGGCGGCGGTGACCCCGGCCATCGGTGCGATCGCGGCCGAACTGACCTTGCGGTCGGCCGACCCGGACACCCGCGCACGGCTCGCCGCGCCCCTCGTATCCGGTTCCTGGTATTCGGTGGCAGTCTCCGAGCCGGGCGACGCACTCGGCTCGCGGCCCACTGCGCATATCGTCGACGGCAAGCTCACCGGCATGAAAACCGGTGTGCTGCACGCCGATGGTGCGTCCGCATTCTTCGTGACCACGGCTGATGGCGTCGTGGTGGTGCCACGCGACGCGGACGGCGTGACCGTGCGGCGCACCCCGTCGTCCAGTGGTGCGGGTGAATACACCGTCACCTTCACCGATGTGGCGCTCGCTGATGGCGACATCTTCGGAATCGACTCGGCGGTGCTGCGTGATCAGTACCGGCTGGCACTGGCCCGCTACGCCGACGGACTCATCGATGGCGCCACCCGGCTGACCGCGGGCCACGTGTCCACCCGCGAGCAGTTCGGCAAGCCGATTGCCTTGTTCCAGGCCGTCTCTCAACAGCTCGCCGACATCTACGTCATCGGCCGCGGCATGGAACTGGCCACCACCGCGGCGGGCTGGCGGCTCTCGCAGGGTCTCGACGCAGGACGCGACCTGACTATCGCCACGTACTGGCTGGCCGCGGAGATCCCGGCCACGATGCGCACGATGACCCACCTGCACGGCGGGATCGGCGTCGACCTCACCTACCCGCTGCACCGCTACTTCTCCGTCGCCAAGGACCTCGCCCGCCTCGTCGGTGGCGCTGCCGTACAACTCGATGAGCTGGCTTCCATCGACGGTGCGCGCAGTGCGGCAGCGGAACCCGAGGATACGACGATGCTCGTCGATCTCACGCCCGAGCAATATGCCCTGCGTGGCGAAATGCGTTCGTACTTCACCGGGCTCGTGTCGGCCGACGATGCCCGCGAGATGCTGACCGACCGGCACGGCCCGGCCTACCGCAGGATCATCAAGCGGATGGGAACGGACGAACGCCTCGGTGTCGGCTGGCCGAAGGAGTATGGCGGCAAGGGTTTCGGCGAGATCGAACAGCAGATCTTCACCAATGAGGCTGTGCGAGCCGATGTCCCGCTGCCATCGGTGACGCTACAAACCGTAGGCCCGACGCTGCAGGCCCTCGGCACCGACGAGCAGAAGAAGCGGTTCCTGCCCGCGATCCTGGCCGGTGAGGTGCATTTCGCCATCGGATACACCGAACCCGATGCCGGCACCGACCTGGCGTCGCTCACCACCACCGCGGTCCGCGACGGCGATCACTATATTGTCAACGGGCAGAAGGTCTTTACCACCGGCGGCCATGACGCCGACTACATCTGGCTGGCCTGCCGCACCGATAAAGAAGCCCCGAAGCATAAGGGCATCACCATCCTGATCGTCGACACCACCGATCCCGGTTTCAGCTGGACCCCGATCATCACCGCCGACGGCGCCCACCACGTCAACGCCACCTACTACAACGACGTCCGTGTTCCGGTGTCGATGCGGGTGGGCGAGGAGGGCGGCGGCTGGCGCCTCATCACCACTCAGCTCAACCACGAACGTGTCATGCTCGGCCCGGCCGGCAAACTCGACGGCCTCGCCGAACACGTCCGCGAATGGGCGCGCGGTACCGGCCCCGACGGGACAGTGATCGGCGAACACACCGATGTGCGAAGAACTCTCGCCCAGATCGATGCCTATGTGCGGATCAACGAACTGCTCAACTGGCAGGTCGCTTCCACCGGCGAGGCGATCTCGATGGCCGACGCCGCGG
>NZ_JAGQTN010000316.1 GCF_020438995.1 Gordonia sp. (in: high G+C Gram-positive bacteria) | reverse complement strand
TGACCGGATTATTCGGGAACACAGCGGCATTGGCGGCCGGGGCGGCGAATCCGAGGGCAACGGCGCCGGCGGCGGCGATCAGGGCACCGGTCGCGGAGGTCTTGGTGATGTTCATTGTATTTCTCCCTTTTTGGAGGTGTTTTTCTGGACATCACAACTATCGCCCGACCACCTACGACAACACCATGGGTAGTTCTCTCCACCGATGGGCAGTTCTCCCCATCAAACCCGTGACACTTCAGACCGCCTGCTGACCGTGCGGTTGAACCCGGTTTCCGGGACTTCCGGCATACTCGGCCATCCCGGCGGGTGAGTGTGTCATCAGGCACTCATGCGACCTTCGGACCTGACGTCACGGGTCCACCGGCGCTAGTATCGGCCGGTATGAAGATGGTTCCCACCGCGCTACTCACATGCCTCGGCACGGCGCTGACCGCTGCCGCGACGATCGTGGCGGCACCACAGGCGTCGGCGGCACCCTGCCCGAGCGTGCAGGCGATCTATGCGCGGGGGACCACCGAGATGCCCGCGCCACTCGGAGCCACCGGTCAGTCGTTCGTCGGTTCGCTGCAGGCCCAGCTCCCCGGGCAGTTCGTCGCCGGTCATGGAATCAGATACGCGGCCAGCGGCAACTATGCCAGGCCGCTCTCGTACGTGATGTCGGTGCGCAACGGCGTGCTCGGTACCCAGACACGCATCGTCAACACCATCAGGCGATGCCCGAACACCAAGATCGTCCTCGGTGGGTTCTCCCAGGGTGCGGCGGTCGTCGGGTATGCGATCAGTTCCGATCTGACCCTGCGTAAGGATCTGTCGATACTGCAGCGGGCGATGCCCAAACCGTTGCCGGCCTCGATCGCCGATCACATCGTCGCGGTGGTTCTGTTCTCCCCGCCGTCGGACAACTGGCTCGGTGACATCGGCGCTCCCCCGATCCGTCTCGGCCCCGAATACGCCGGCAAGTCGATGCGCTACTGCCTGCCGTTCGACAACATCTGTGACGGCAGCCCGTTCAGCCCGCCCAATCCGCTGCACCTGGCGTACGTCTTCGGCGGCGTCACCTATGCCGGTGCGGCCTTCGCCGCGGGAATGGTCGCATCCACCGACACGCCCGGCACATCCGACCCCCTGCCCGCCGGCTGAGCAGGGGCAACACCGGCCCGGCGGCTACCCGCGTGGCAGGCCCAGGATCCGTTCGGCCGCCGCGGTGCGCAGGATCTGAGTGGTACCGCCGGCGATCGACAGGCACCGGTTCTGGATGACCTGCTCGGTCGATTCCGGCCAGGCAAGGGCGTTGAAACCGGACAGTTCGAGCGCGAAGTCGGGCACCGACTGGCGGTGCTGGACGCCGATCAGCTTGCGCACGCTCGACACCGCTCCCGGATCGAGGCCGGCCAGTTGTGCGGTGACGGCCCGCGCATCGAGCACCCGCCCCACATGGGCGTCGGCGAACAGCCTGCCGAAGGTCTGTAGCTCGCCGGTGGTGAGGTCGCGGCCGAGGCCGTCGATCTGCCGCAGCAGTGCGTCCATCTCCTTACCCAGACCCGATCCGCCCATCGCGACGCGTTCGTTGGCGAGGGTGGTGCGCGCCAGCCGCCAACCGCCGCCGATGTCGCCGACCACGCAGTCGTCGGGCACGAACACCCCGTCGAGGAACACCTCGTTGAACTTGGGGTGTCCGGTCGCCTCCCGCAGGGGCCGCACGTCCAGCCCGGGCGAACTCATGTCGACGAGGAAGTAGGTGATGCCCTTGTGCTTGGCGACGTCGAAATCGGTGCGCGCCAAGCAGATCGCCCACTGCGCGTTATGTGCCTGCGACGTCCAGATCTTCTGGCCCGTCAGGCTCCAACCGCCGTCGACGCGAACGGCCTTGGTGCGCAGCGACGCCAGGTCGGATCCGGCTTCGGGTTCGGAGAACATCTGGCACCAGACGATGTCGCCGGCCAGAGTGGGGGCGACGAAGCGCTCGCGCTGTGCATCGGTGCCGTGCTGCAGAATCGTCGGAATCGCCCAGCCTGCGATCACCAGGTCCGGACGCACGACGCCGGCCGCATCGAGTTCGGTGTCGATGAGCAATTGCAGCGCGGGCGACGCCGCCAGCCCGTACGGCTGCGGCCAGTGCGGCATCAGATACCCGGAATCGGCCAGCCGGTGCCGGCGTTCGTCGCCGGACACCTCCGCGAGGTGGGCGACGTCGACGCGGACCTTGTCCCGCTGATTCTCGACAGCGGACAGGTCGACATCGAAAGCTCTTCGTGCACCGGCCAATCCGGCCCCAGCCAGCGCGACAGCCTGATCGTGGGCATGGCCGAGGAGCACCGCGGCGGCCAGCGCCGACCGCAGGTACAGATGCGCCGGATGCTCGTAGGTGAACCCGATACCGCCGAGTACCTGGATGCAGTCCTTGGTGACTCCCGGAGTCGATTGCGCCACAATGACATCGGTGGCCAGTACGCTCAATTCGAGCTGCGACGTCGCATCGTCGCCACCGGCGAGCGCATCGTCGCCACCCGCGAGCGCGTCGTCGACGGCCCGCGCCAGATCCCATGCCACCGACGTGACCTGCTCACTGCGACATAGCATGTCGGCGCAGAGATGTTTGACGGCCTGGAACGAGCCGATGGCAGAACCGAATTGGGTTCGCACCTTGGCATAGCCGACGGCAGTGTCCAGCGCCCATCTGCATACACCGCTCTGATATGCCGCCAGCGCGGCGTGTAGCACTCCGCTGACGATCGCATCGCCGCCGAGCGGGAGCAGATCGTCGGCGTCCACGCCCGCGATCGAGACGCGGGCGACCGGCGTAGCGCCGTCGGTCGCGGATTGCGTTGCGGCGGTGACGGCTACCGATCCCGGCGCGAGAGCCTGCCACGACAACGCCCCGTCGGCACCTGCGACCGGGATCGTCAGCACGCAACCGTCCACGTAGCCGGGAACCAGCCCCAGCTCGACGGTGCCGCCGTCGATGACCGAGGCCCCGGTGTACGCACTCGCGGGCACCGCCGCGACCACCTCACCGGCCAGCACCGACTCCAGCAACGACGCCGCGCGCGGGTCCGCCGACCGGGCCAGGCCGATCGCGGTGGCCACCGTGGCCCCGATCGGTCCGGGTACCAGGTCGTGGCCGCATTGCTCGATCATCGCGGCGGCATCGGCGAAGGTGGCCCCGAGCCCGCCCTGATCGTCGGCGACGGCCGCGCCGAACACGCCGAACTCGGCGAGCTGACCGAACAGAACCGACCAGGAGTCGCGGCTCTCGTCCCCTGGTTTGTCCAGGCGGGCGCGGGCGGCGTCGGCGAAGCCCTGAGCCGACGCCCACGCCGCGATCGCCTCGCACACGGCCCGCTGTTCTTCACTGGTGACCAGACTCACGACACTCCTGCGCATATTGGGGTTGTGACCCGTAATTAGAACCTGTTCTAATATGCCATGAGATAGTGGGAGCCGGTAGCCGCAAGGCGGCCCGACCCGTGAGGACCCGACACGTGAGGACCCAGAGCTGATGGCCCGTTCCGCATCCGACAACGCAGCCGTCGACCTGACCTCGACCAAGGATATTCCCGTACCTGATACCGAATCAACCGCCAACGGCGCCGACTCGGGATCGTCGGCCCAGCGGGAACGACGCAAGCGCATCCTCGACGCCACTCTGGCGCTGGCCTCCAAGGGCGGCTACGACGCCGTGCAGATGCGCACCGTCGCCGAGAAGGCCGACGTCGCCGTCGGCACCCTGTACCGCTACTTTCCGTCGAAGGTGCACCTGCTGGTGACGGCGATGGCCCGCGAGCTGGGCCGCGTCGAGGGCCGGGTGGATCGCTCCCAGCTGCGCGGCGAGACCGCCGTCGACCGCCTGCGCCACGTGCTGGACATGATCACCTACGCGATGCAGCGCGACCCGCTGCTCACCGAGGCCATGACCCGCGCCTTCATGTTCGCCGACGCCTCGGCCTCCGCCGAGGTCGACCAGGTGGCCGGCGTCATCGACCGGCTGTTCGCCGGCGCGATGGTCGACGACGGTGAACCGACCGCCGACGACCTGGCCATCGCCCGTGTCATCGCCGACGTCTGGATGTCCAACCTCGTGCAGTGGCTCACCCGCCGCGCCTCGGCCACCGACGTCGCCAACCGCCTCGAACTCACCGTCAAACTGCTGCTCAAGGACCGCTGAACCCGGCGCCACCAAAACGGAGCACCAACAACACAGCCCGGCAGGTTCCCAGGGAATCTGCCGGGCTGTGTGTTCGGGCGGTGCCGGTCGCGCTACTTGACGCCGAGATCCTTGGCGATCTTGGGCCACACCTTCTTGAGGTCCTGCGCCCAGTACTCCCACGAGTGGGTACCGGTGGCGCGGGTGATCACCTCGTGCGGCACCTTGAGCCGGCTCATCCGGCGATCCATGTCCTTGGTGCACTGGTTGACGGCGGCCTCGATCAGACCGCCGAGCACGATCTGGTTGGCCAGGGTGTCCAGGTTGTTCTCCACGCCGGCCGCACCGAGTCGGTCGTACGGTCCGGGCAGACCGCTGCCGGAGGTCATGTACACCTTGGTGTGGCGGAGTTTGGCCGCGTTGATGTACGGGTCGTTCTGCCGCCACAGAGTAGTACCCGGCAGCCCCCACATGTTGACGATGCTGCCGCCGCCACGACCTCCGACGACTGCCTGGATGTAGGCCTGTCCCAACGGATCGCTGGTACGCGCACAACCGCTGAAGGCGGCGACCGACTTGTACAGCCTCGGCGCGTTGATGGCCAGATTCAGCACCGAAGTACCCGCCATCGAGATGCCGGCGATCGCGTTGACCTTGGTAGTGCCGAACTGCTTGTCGATCAGTGGCGGCAGTTCCTTGGTGAAGAAGGTGGTCCATTTGTTGCGACCCAGCACCGGGTCGTCTCGCAGCCAGTCCGTGTAATACGAGAATGCGCCACCGATGGGCGTCACCACGTTCACGTTCTTGTCGGCGAAGAACTTCTCGTAGTCTGTACGGGCAGACCAGGTGGCCGAGTCCTCACCTCCGCCCGCGCCGTTGAGCAGGTACAGCGTCGGCGCCGGTTTCGACCGATCCTTGGGGCGCAGGACCTCGATCGGGATCATCTTGCGCATCGCTCCCGAGTACACGATCGCGGTGACGCGCCGGCCGCCCGCACCGGTGATGATCGTGTCGATGCGGGAGATCGCGGGATCGGGATCGGCGCCCGTGTCGTCTTTCGCAGCCGTGGTCGTGGCCGGTGCGGTCTTCTTGGGCGGCACGGCCTTCGTCGCGGGTGCGGTCGTCTTGGCAGGTGCGGTGGTCCCGACGGCCGGAGTGGGCGCCCCCGACGGTGTTCCCCCCTGATTGTCGCTGGTCACAGTCGTGGGAGCCGCTGCGGCGGGCCCCACGGCGGTGACCGCACCACCGGCGATCGCCAGGCTGAATGCCCCGGCGATCACCGCCACGTCGCGGGCCAACCGGCCGCGCATCACACCTCGTCGCACCATGTACCCCTTTAGCATCATCAGTCTCAGATGCAACAAATGTAACTCTGGTTTCGCCGTATCCCAAGTCGGGGCAGGATGCCGTTAGCCATTTGTGACATGACCGAGGTACTTCGCAGACCAGAAAACCCGCAGGTCGGCGCCATTTCGGCGGTGACCTGCGGGTCAACGGTCTAAATTTCACCCCAACGGCGAGCGAGGGTTCAGCGGTGTTTGAAGTCAGGCTCCCGCTTCTCGACGAACGCCGCCATCCCCTCCGTCTGGTCGTCGGTGGCGAACAGCGAGTAGAACAGCGACCGCTCGGCGCGCACACCCTCGGTCAGCGTGGTGTCGAACGCCCGGTTCACCGCCTCCTTGGCCAGATACACCGAGATCAGCGACTTGGACGCGATGGTCGCGGCGGCCTCCTTGGCGACGGCCAGTGCCTCTTCGGTGGGCACCACGCGCGACACCAGTCCGGCGCGCTCGGCCTCGTCGGCCTTCATCTGCCGGCCGGTGAGCACCAGATCCATCGCCTTGGCCTTCCCGACGGCGCGGGTCAGGCGCTGCGAGCCGCCGATGCCGGGGATCACACCCAGGTTGATCTCGGGCTGACCGAAGCGGGCGTTCTCACCGGCGATGATCGTGTCGGCCAGCATCGCCAGTTCGCAGCCGCCGCCGAGCGCGTAGCCGGTGACCGCGGCGATGATCGGTGTGCGTACCCGCGACAGGTCGTCCCAAGCACCGAAGAACGCCTCCGACACCACCTCGCTGTAGGTCTTCGACGACATCTCCTTGATATCAGCACCGGCGGCGAATGCCTTCTCCGAGCCGGTCAGCACAATGGCGCCGATCCCCGGATCGATATCGAAAGCCTTTGCCGCGCTGACGACTTCGTTCATCAGCTGGGTATTGAGGGCGTTGAGTGCCTTGGGCCGGTTCAGCGTGATGACGCCCACCCGGCCTTCGGTCTCGACGATGATGGTCTCGTATGCGGTCATAGGGTCAAGCCTCTCGTTCGGTTGGTGCCCAGTGTTGCGCGGCCGGGCCGGCCGGCATATGGCGGGTCGTGTTCGGGGGGACGCCGGCTATTCGCCCGGCGCGGTCCATGCCTCGATCGGCAGTTCCAGTTCCACCGGCAGCGGCTCGAAGAAGGCATCGACCTCATCGGCGGTAACCGACGCATGGGCACTGTGCCGCCACGTCGGATTGCGGTCCTTGTCGATGACCTGAGCCCGAATCCCTTCTGCCATATCGGGATTGCACAGCGAGCGCAGCGCGAGCCGGTACTCGACGCGCAACGACTGCGCCAGATCCTCGACGGATGCCGCCTCGCGCAGGGCCCGCAGCGTAACCGCCGCGGCCAGTGGACTTTTCGCCTCGATGATGTCGGCCGCCTTGGTTGCCTCGGGGGTACCGAGCTCACGGCATCGGGCGATGATGTCGGCGACGGAATCTCCGGCGAACGCCTCCCGGATCCAGCCACGCTGCTCGGCGAGCGCCGACTCACCCGGATCCGCACCGGGGAACGCCTCACCCGGCTTCCACCAGTCGAGTGCGGCGGCCAGTCCGTCGGCGGGAATGTAGTGGTCGGCCAGCCCGATCGCGATGGCGTCGGCGGCCCGGATGGTGCCGGCGGTCAGCGCCACGTAGGTGCCCAGTTCGTCGGGGACCTTGGACAGCAGATGGGTTCCGCCGACATCGGGGATGAAACCGATGCCCACCTCGGGCATGCCGAGCCTGGTGCGGTCGGTGACCACCCGCGTGTTGCCATGCGCGGAGATGCCGACGCCACCGCCCATCACGATGCCGTCCATGATCGCCACATACGGTTTCGGATACCGGGAGATGAGCGTGTTGAGCCGGTACTCGTCGCGCCAGAACGCGGCCGACGGCGAGGCCGCCGCCTCGGCGTCGGTCGCTTCGCCCGCACTCAGCACCGCGGCGTCGCGGTGAATGGCGACGATGTCACCGCCCGCACACAGGCCACGATCCCCCGCGCCCCGTACGATGGCCGCGCTGATCTCGGAGTCGACCGCCCAGCCGAGCAACGCCTGCTCCATCGCGAGAGCCATCTCGTGATCGAGGGCGTTGATCGCCTTGGGCCGGTTGAGGGTCACCGTCCCGACGCTGCCGTCCACCTTCACCAGCACCGATGCCGGGTTGTCGGTCCCTGCGCCGTCTACTTCCGCCATCCGGGGCTCCTTCCACACTGACGCTTTACTTGGACATCCTAGTAAATGATCAGCGTGGCCGACACCGGCATCGGACCCGCCGTCGGGCGACCGTCAGAAGACGACGCGCGAGTACGGTTCGAAGTTCGGTGCGCGCTTTTCGACCAGGGCGTTGACGCCTTCGGTGAAGTCGGGCAGGCCTTTGGCGAGGGTGAGCAGGTGCTGTGCCCGGATTCTGGCGGCGTCCATGGTGCAGTCGAGGTCGTGCCAGACCTGCGATTTCATCATCGCCATCGACACCGGCGACACGTTCTCGGCCACGGCGCGGGCGTAGGCGACGGCGTCGTCGAGCACCTGGCCGGGTTCGCTGAGCCGCTGCACGACGCCGAGTTCGGCGGCCTCCTCGGCGAGGAACACCCGGCCCGAGACGATCAGATCCAAGGCGTGGGCGGGTCCGGTGAGCCGGCCCAGCATCCATGCCGACGCATCCTCGGCGGGCAGTCCGCGTTTGGAAAAGGCGGTGGTGAATTTGGCTCCGCGGGAAGCGAATCGGTAATCCAGGCACAGCGCCTGGGCAAGACCGATACCCGCGCAGGAGCCGTTGATCGCGCCGATGACCAGTTTGGGGATGGTGGTGGCGAAGGTCTGCGGCAACCGGTTGGTGGCGTACCTAGAGCCGCCCTTGATCTCGTCGAGCACGTTCGGATCGAGGCCGGGACAGAAAGTGTTCCCGGCGCCGGTGACGACGATGACGCGGACGTCCGGATCCTGTGCGCCACGGGCCAATCCACCGTAGAACGCGGTCTCCATGCCCAGCGACCACATGTTGCGACGCTCGGGACGGTTCAGGGTCAGGACCAGCACACCATGGTCGTCGACGTCGTAGAGCACCTCGTCGGATTCGCTCATTGCCGTGCCTCCCAGTCAGCCGAGCCGTGCACCGTCACCTCGTAGTCCTTTCCGGAAGTGAATGCCGGACTACGCTTTTCGACGAAGGCCGCCACTCCTTCGGCGGAATCCGGCTGCCGCCCGATGGCCCGGAAGATCTCCCATTCCCGATGAAATGCGGGTTCGCGATCGGATTCCTCCAGGAACTCGTACAACAGTTCCTTGGTGAGCCCGACGGCCGCGGGTGCGGTGTTGTCGGCGATGTCGCGCGCGATCTCCAGCGCGGTGTCGAGCACCTCGTCACCGGGTACGGCGTGGGCGGCGATTCCAAGCTCCTTGGCCTCCGCTCCGGTGAAAAGCCGTCCAGTGAGCAGCAATTCGGTGGCCGTGGCAAGCCCGACGAGTTTGGGCAGCAGCCACAGCGAGTTCTGCTCAGGGATCAGCCCGCGCCGGGTGAACACGAAACCGTACTTGGCGCTCTCGTTCACGACCCGGATGTCCCACTGCAATGCGAAGGTGAGTCCGAGCCCCACGGCGGCGCCGTTCATCGCGCCGATGATGGGGGTACGCATCCGCCACGGACGCGGCCGATCTCGCATCATGTCGCGGGCGCCACGCAGTTGCTCGTCGTCGAAGGCGAAGTTGGCACCGCCCGGTTCGAGGTCGGCGCCGGTGGAGAAGAACCTGCCCCGCCCGGTCACGACAATGGCGCGAACCTCGTTGTCGGCGTCCAGTTCCGCCAGGCGCTCGTGCAGCTCGATCTGCATGTCGGAGATGAATCCGTTGCCGCGCTCGGGCCGGTCGAGCCACACCACCGCGACCCGGTCGCGGCGCTCCACGCTGATCCCGTTCACCGGCCCCATGGACACTCCTCGCCTCACCCGCACGCTCAATCAGTTAGTTCTTTATACCTTATGCGAGGGTGGTTGCGACACGGGGCAGTCCTACGAGAGCACCTCCACGAGGGTCAGGTCGGGGTCTTCGACCATGTACGACTCCACCTTGCGCAGGTGCCGCCGCCAGTGCGTGACAGCACCGTCGACGTCGCCGGCGACCAGCAGTTTCAGCAGCCGCCGGTACGCGCGCAGCGCCAGCTCGTCGGCATCGCGCTCGTGTTCGACTCCATGCTTGGAGATGAACTGCGCGTTGTGGGCGGCCATGATCTGCAGCAACATGCCCGCGAGCACCGACATGGTCTGCACCCCGGCCAGACCCACCACCGCCTCGTGGATCCTGGTGTCGATCGCGGCGAACTCCACTGCGTCGTCGATCGCGGCCGCCGCGCCATCGATCAGGGCCGCGAGCGCATCCAGGCTCGTCTCGGCGCCGGACCAGGCGCGCAGTGCCGCCACCTCCAACTCGGTGCGGGCGTGATAGACGTCGGCCAGCGGAACACCCTGGTACTGCAAGAGCAGTCCCATATGCCGGGCCGCGACGGACTCGTCGGGAGCGAGCACCCTGGCACCCCCGTGCGCACCGCGCAGGACGACGATAATGGACTCCGATTCGAGAATCCGGAACGCCTCGCGCATGGTGGGCCGCGACACGCCGTAGCGTTCCATCAGCGCCGTCTCGCCGGGCAGCGGATCGCCCGGCTTGAGCACTCCGGTGACGATCTGTTTGCGCAGTTGCGCGGCGACGAGCTCACCCGCCTTGGGAACTCTGACCACCGACGATCCGGTACCCACTGCCACCAGCTGCCCTTTCACCCAACGAGTCGAATCTTTGAACTATACAACGGGGCCCGTGGGCGAGCGGGACAACTTGTGCAATCAGTTAGTTCATTATACCGTTTAAGGATGCGGTGCTATCACCTGACGATTCCGAATGGGGGCAATCGATGCTGACGCCGACACCCGAACGCGAGGAACTGCGCGCTGTCGTTCGCGACCTGCTCGCAACGCATTCCCCGGAAGCCGCCGTGCGCAGCTTTCTCGACGCCCGGCAGGGCTTCGACACCGCCACCTGGAAGGTCATGACCGACCAGGTCGGCATCGCCGCACTTGCCATCCCCGAGGAATACGGGGGCGCGGGCTTCGGCTTCGGCGAACTGGCAGTGGTGATGGAGGAATCCGGCCGGGCCCTGGCCTGCGTACCACTGCTGTCGACGTGTGTACTCGCGACGGGCGCACTCCTGATCAGCGGTGACGAGTCTGCTGCCCGTACCTACCTACCCGGGATCGCCGAGGGCACCACCATCGCCACCGTCGCCCTCCTCGATGACACCGACAGCCTGACCGCCGACGCCGTGCACACCCGTGCGCAGCGTTCCGCAGACGGTTTCACCATCACCGGAACCAAGACGTTCGTCATCGACGGCGCCGACGCCCACCTGCTCCTGGTGCCCGCCCGCACCGATGCCGGCGTCGCACTGTTCGCCGTCGAATCACAGGCCGGCGGAGTACACGCCGAGCCACTCGCCACGCTCGACCAGACCCGCAACCTCGCGACGCTCACCTTCGACGACGCCCCGGCCACCCTCGTCGGTACCGACGGCGACGGCTGGTCCTACATCGAGGCGGTACTCGATCTGGGGGCCGCGGGGCTGGCCGCCGAACAGGTCGGCGCCGCCGCCCGAGTGCTGGAAACGACCGTCGACTACGCCAAGGTCCGTGAACAATTCGGGCGGCCGATCGGCTCGTTCCAGGCCATCAAACACAAACTCGCGGACATGCTGGTGGAACTCGAATCCGCCCGGTCCGCCGCGTACTACGCCTGTGGCGCAGCCGAATCCGGCGCCGATGATCTCCCGCTGGCTGCCTCCATCGCCAAGGCATACTGCTCGGACGCCTTCTATCACATCGCCGCCGAGAGCATTCAGATCCATGGCGGCATCGGATTCACCTGGGAACACCCCGCGCATCTGTACTTCAAACGCGCCCGCAGCTCCCAGACGCTCCTCGGTTCCACCGGTCACCACCGCGAACGGGTCGCCCAGCTGGCCGGTTTGTAGTCCCATCTCGGGGAGGCTCACCAGCGCATGTGGGTTCCGGCGGCAACGTTCAGCGTCTCCCCGGTGATGTTCCTGGACCGGTCGGAGATCAGGAAGGCGGCGGCCTCGACGATGTCGTCGACGTGCGAGAGTCTGCCCAGCGGCGATTTGGCGCGTTCGGTGTCCTGCATGTCCGGGTGCAGCGCGTCGGTGAAGCGGGTGCCGGTGACCATGCCCATCGACAGTGTGTTGGCGCGGATGCCGTACGGTCCGCCCTCGTGGGCGCAGCTGCGGGTGAGCACGTTCAGGCCGCCCTTGCTGACCGCGTAGGGTGCCTCGATCCCTTCACCGCCGACGTCGGGGGCGTAGGTGGAGACGTTCAGGATCACCCCGGGCAGTCCGGCTTCACGCAGCTGCCGCATCACCTGACGGCTGAGCATCCACGGCCCGGACAGATTCACCGCCATCACCCGGTCCCAGTCTGCCGGGTCGTAGTCGAAGATCGGTCCGAGGACGTTGAGGGCGGCGTTGTTGACCAGGATCGAGATGGGCCCGTGTGCGGCGGCCACGGCGTCGGTGACCTGGACGATCTGGTCGCGGTCACCGGCATCGAGCAGGTAACCGACGGCGTTGCCGCCTATTTCGGCAACGGCGGCGTCCAGGCGCCGCTGATGGACGTCGGTGACGATCACCGTCGCGCCGTCGGCGGCGAGCCTGGTCGCGATCGCCTTGCCGATGCCGGCGCCGGCGGCCGCGGTGACGAGTGCGACCCTGCCGTCGAGTTCACCCGATATCATTGCGCACCTTCCCCTTTACGACCGCTGCGCCGCACGCGCGGCGGCGGCCTCGACGAGTGCCCGGGTCAGTTCCTTGTGGTCGGCCGAGTTGACGCTGACCCGTTCGGTGGCCAGCGCGTCGTCGAGCAGACCGGCCAGTGCCCGGGTCAGGTGGGTGTTCATCAGCCGTTTGGTCTGCCGCAACGCCTGCTGCGGTACCTCGGCGATCCGGTGCGCGAGTTCCAGTGTGGTGGGCATCAATTCGTCGGCGGGCACCACCCGGTTGACCAGACCCAACGCCAGCGCGGTGTCGGCGGGGATGCGGTCGCCGGTGAAGACGTACTCCTTGGCGCGCATCGCACCCATGACCAGCGGCCACAGCAGCGCGGCACCGTCGGCGGGCACCAGCCCTACGCCGAGGTGCGGGTCGGCCAGGAAAGCCCGGTCGGAGGCGATCGCGAGGTCGCACAATGAGATCAGGCTGGCGCCCAGGCCCACGGCGGCACCGTTGACGGCGGCGATCAGCGGCTGCGGCAACGCGATCATGGAATTGACCGTGCGCCGGGCCTCGTTGAACACCTCCTCCTGGATGTCCTGGTTCTCCTGGGTCTCCACCATGCGCGGCAGGTCCCCGCCGGCGCTGAATGCTTTGCCCGCACCGGTGAGCACGACGACCCGGCAGCCCGGGTCGACGGCGAGGGCGTCCCAGATCTCGCCGAGTTCGCGGTGCATCACGGCGTCGGCGGCGTTGCGGAAGTCCGGGCGGTTCATCGTCACGATGCGCACCGGTCCGTCGGCCGTCACCGTCATCGTGGTGAATCGGCTTTCCCAGTCGGATGTATCCGGATTCGGCATTGTGCTAACTCCTATCTGGGCAGGCCCAGGATGCGTTCGGCGGTGATGTTGCGCTGGATCTCCGAGGTTCCGCCGTAGATGGTCTCCGCGCGCGAGGACAGGAACAGTTTCTGGATGACGCTGACCTCATCGAGGTGATCGCCGTTGTCGCACAAGGCTGCCGGGCCGACGATATCCATCGCCAGCTCCCCCATCCGCTGGTGATGAGTGGAGGCGAACAGCTTTGTCGTGGCGGCTGCGGCGGCGGTGGCCGCGCCGGGATCGGGGGCGTCGATGTTCAGCAGGTCGGCCACCACCCGCAGGTTGGTGGCCCGCATCAGCCGGATTCCGATGTAGGCGTCCACCAGTCGGCGGCGGATCTGCGGATCATCGGCCGTGCCATTGCGTTTGGCCAGGCCGATGATGCCGTCGAGTTCGCGTTGCATCGACAGCTGCATCGGCATCAGGGCGCTGCCGCGTTCCATGCCGAGCGTGGTCATCACCACCGACCAGCCGCCGCCCACCGCACCGACGACCATGTCCTCGGGGGTCTGCGCATCGCTGAAGAAGCATTCGCTGAATTCGGTGGAACGGTTGATGTTCTCGATGGGCCGGATGTCGACGCCGGGTTGATCGGCGTCGATCAGCAGCATCGTCAATCCCTTGTGCCGCAACGACAGATCGGGATTCGTGCGGCACAGCACGTACAGCCAGTCGGCGTGATGGCCGAAGGTGGTCCAGATCTTCTGCCCGTCCACATGCCACACCCCGCCGTCCAGACGGGCCTTGGTGCGGACGTCGGCGAGGTCGGAACCGGCGCCGGGCTCGCTGAACCCCTGGCCCCACATCTGTTCCACCGCAAGGATCTTCGGCAGGAACCGGGCGCACTGCTCCTCGGTGCCACACGCCAGCAGGGTCGGCCCGAGCAGTTCGAGGGCCTGGGTATTGACGCGGGCGGGTGCGGCGGCACGGGCGTATTCGTATTCGAAGACGATCTCCTCGGCCAGCCCGAGCCCCCTGCCACCGAAGCGCTGCGGCCACGTCACGCCCAGCCAGCCGCCGGCCGACAGTTCGCGTTCCCACGCCACCCGCACGTCCCAGGCGGTGTCGTCGGTGGGGCTGCCCACGCCGCGGTGCGCGGCGAACTCGCCGACGAGATGTTCGTCGAGCCAGGTGCGGATCTCCTCGCGGAACTCACCCACACCCGGCGCGAGATCAAAGTCCATGACCGAACACCTTGCGCGCGTTGGCTCCCAGATAGCCCTCCCGGGCGGCGCCGGTCAACGGAACCGCCCGGCCCTCGACGACGGCCCGTTCGATCGGCAGGATCGGATAGTCCGACGCCCACATCAGTTTCCCGGGATTGCGGCGTTCGGCGAACCGCAGGATCTCCTCGGGAATGTATTTGGGTGCCCAGCCGGCGGTCATCGCGAACACGTTGGGATGTTTGATGAGCATCGCGACGGTTTCGGAGATCCACGGATCACCGAGATGGCTCATCACCAGTTTGAGCTCCGGAAAGGCCAGTGCCACTTCGTCGATGAGGATGGTGCGTTGCAGTTTGGCCGGTTTCATCGGACCGGGCACACCCACGTTGATCGACACCACCGCGCCCTCGTCGCAGGCCGCGGTGTACAGCGGATAGGCAAGTTTGTCGTCGATGGCGATGCCGGTGAACATCGGGATGATGCGGATGCAGGTGATGCCGTACTCGCGCACCGCGATCCGCACGTGCTTGGCCGCCTCGTAACCCAGGCGCGGGTCGATGCCGACGGAGGTGAGGAAGCGTCCCGGATGGTCGGCGGCGATCTTCGCCAGACGTTCACAGGTATCGCGCAGCACCTGCTCACCGGATTTGGTGCCGTGCACATAGGGCGGGGTTATGTCGCGGGGCACCTTGGTGAGCACCCCCGCCTCCACGCCGAGGCGATCCATCTCGGCGACCACGTCGGCGATCGTCTCGCCGCCCTCGTAGGCGCTGTTGCCGCGTTTGAAACGGGCCACGACCGACGGGTCGGGGGTGACCTCGCCGGGCAGATACGGCAGGTTGATCCAGGCGTCGAAAACGGCCGGTTCCGCTGCTGTGGTCATTGAAGATACTCCCTTGAGGTTGTTCAGCGTCCGCGGTACTGCGGTTGACGTTTGTCCTTCATCGCGGCGAGCGCCTCGGCGGCGTCCTCGGTGGCCGAGGCCACCGCGAAGTGCGAGGAGGCGAGTTCGAGCGCGGTACGCAGATCGGCGTCGACCGACTGGTAGGTGAGCCGCTTGATCATCCGGACGGTGACCGGTGCGTGCTGGGCGATCGACCGGGCGAACTGTTCGGTGGCCCCGGCGAACTCGGCCGGCTCGGCGATCCGGTTGACCAGACCGATGCGGTGCGCCTCAGCCGCGTCGACGGAATCCCCCGTGAGCAGCAACTCGAGCGCCTTGGCGGTACCGACGATCCGGGGCAGGTAATAGGCACCGCCGTCACCGGGGGTCAGGCCCACCTTTACATAGCCTTCGAGCACCCGGGCCGAGGTCGACATGATCCGCAGGTCGCACATGAGCGCCATGTCCAGGCCCGCCCCCACCGCGACGCCGTTGATGGCGGCGATGATCGGTTTGTCGAGGTCGGCGACGGCACGGGCCACCCGGTGCACCTCGTCGTGCAGTTGCGATTTGCGTTCGAGCGGGGTGAGGTCGGGGTTAGCGTTGGAGATCGAGCCCAGGTCGACGCCCGAGCAGAACGCCTTGTCGCCGGCGCCGGTCAGCACGACGACCTTGACGGCGTCGTCGTCCCTGGCCTCGCGCAACATCCGTTCCCATTCGCGCAGCATCGGGAAGGTGAAGGCGTTGCGTACCTGCGGCCGGTTCAGGGTGATCGTCCCGATCCCGTCGGACAGTGTCCAGGTGATGTCCTGCACGGACCAGACCTCCGATGCTTCCGCTCGAACCCCCGTGGCCGGATCCACCGCCCGCCCTCTGGGTTAATTCGCTAATTGATTGTACTATACGAGCCATGGACCTTTCAGTCGATGGCGTGGCCGGACTGCCCTTGTCGGCGGCCGACACCGCCTTTCGTGACGAGGTGCGCACCTGGCTCGCCGAACACCTCGTGGGCGAGTTCGCCGGACAGGCCGATCGCGGCGGACCCGACGACGATGACAACTGGGAGCTGCGCCGCGCGTGGGAACGCGAACTGGGCGCCGGCAACTGGCTAGGCCTGTCGTGGCCGGTGGAGTTGGGCGGCCGGGGCGCGACCATGACGCAGGAGATCATCTTCGCGATGGAATATGCCCGCGCGGGCGCTCCGCCACGGGCGGCGTTCCACGGCGAGACCCTGATGGCGCCCACCGCACTGCACTACGGCACCGACGAACAGAAGCAGCGCCTGCTGCCGCCGATGGCGCGTGGTGAAGTCGTGTGGTGTCAGGGCTATTCCGAACCGGGAGCGGGATCGGATCTGGCGAATGTGGCCACCCGGGCGTACCGCGAGGGCGACGACTGGGTGATCAACGGGCAGAAGATCTGGACCACCTTCGCCCACCACGCCGACTGGATCTTCGCGATCGTCCGCACCGAGCCGGGCAGTGTGAAACACGCCGGCCTGTCGTACATGCTCATCCCGCTCGACCAGCCCGGTGTCACGGTGCGGCCCATCCGGACCATGCTCGGCGACAGCGGCTTCAACGAGGTGTTCTTCGACGACGCCCGCACGAGCGCCGACAACGTACTGGGCGCGACGGGTGAGGGCTGGCGGGCCGCGATGACCACCCTCGGCCACGAACGCGCCACCTCTGTGCTGAACTACCAGTTCTCATTCGTCCGCGAAATGGACCATCTCACAGCATTGGCCCGGCGCCGGGCGCCGCTGGAGGATCCGGATATCCGGCACCGGATCATCCACTCCTACATCGGTTTACAGATCATGGCGTACAACAACCTACGCACCCTGTCGGCCGCGCTGCGCGATGGCGAGTTCGGGCCGGAGGCGTCGATCGGCAAGTATTACTGGTCGCGCTGGCATCAGGACTTCACCGAGATCGCGATGGACGTGATGGGCACCGACGCCCTGCTGGGCACCGAGTGGTCTTCGGAAACAGGCGCCCCGCAACGAGGTTCCACCGACGAGGCGACCACGCTGCGGCGGGCGTTCGTGCGGGGCCGTGCTGAAACCATCTACGCCGGGGCCAGTGAGATCCAGAAGAACATCATCGCCGAACGGGTGCTGAAACTGCCGAAGGAGGCCCGCAGGTGACCGCCCCCGGTGCACTGGCCGGCATCCGGATTCTCGACCTGAGCCGAATCCTGGCCGCCCCCTTCGCAACCCAGCTGCTCGGCGATCTGGGTGCCGACGTCATCAAGGTGGAACGCCCCGGAGTCGGCGACGACGCCCGCGACTACGGCCCACCGTTTCTGGGCGACCCCGACAACCGCGATTCCGGCTTCTACCTGAGCACCAACCGCAACAAGCGATCCATCACCGTCGACCATTCGACACCCGAAGGGGCCCGGCTGATCCGGGATCTGGCTGCGAAATCGGATGTGCTGGTGGAGAACTTCCGCACCGGTGTGCTGGCCAAGTACGGTCTCGACCACGACAGTCTGCGTGAGATCAATCCGCGGCTGGTGTACTGCTCGGTCACCGGTTTCGGCCAGGACGGGCCGTACGCCGATCGCGCCGGATACGACGGCGTGTTCCAGGCGATGTGCGGGTTGATGAGCGTATCGGGGATACCCGACGGCGAACCCGGCGCGGGACCGATGAAGGTGGGTGTGTCGATGGTCGACATCCTCACCGGCTTGTACACTGCCACAGCCATTCTCGCTGCCCTGCGGCACCGGGATGCCACCGGCGAGGGCCAGCACATCGACATGTCGTTGCTCGACTGCGGGCTGGCCTCGCTCTCGCACTACGTGCAGAACTATCTGGTGTCCGGGGAGCCCGCACCGCGGCGCGGCAACGGCGGCTTCGGCGGCATCCCGTCGCAGGCGTTCACCTGCGCCGACGGCGAGGACATCTTCGTGGTCGCCAGCACGCCGCGGCAGTTCGCGGGTCTGGCCGGGGCGCTCGGCAGGCCCGAACTCACCGATGACCCGCGGTTCGCCACGGTGTCGGCGCGTATAGCCAACCGCGACCACGTGCTCGAGGTGCTCTCGGCGATCTTCGCCACGGAACCACGCGAAGTCTGGGTACGCAGGCTCGAGGATGCGGACGTGCCGTGCAGCCCGGTCAACTCGATGCCGCAGGTGTTCGCCAATCCGCAGATCGTCCACCGGGAGATGCTGCGGCACACCGATACCGGCGCAGTTCGTGATTCAGCTGTTCCGGTGCTGCGCAATCCGATCCGGTTGTCGCAGACGCCGATTCATGGCTACCGCCGCCCGCCCCGACTCGGCGCCGACACCGACGACGTACTCGCCGACGTTCTCGGCGCCACCACCTCCGACATCGACAAACTCCGCGCCGCCGGCGCTATCTGAACCTGCACATACTGTGACTCACATACCAGCGCAACCGACCGAAAGGCGTTCGATGCCCATCACTCTCACTGACCTCCCACGCACCGGCTCGTTCCGGCACGCAGCCCTGGCCAGTGCCCGCCGGTTCGAACCGGCGCAGGTTCTGGCCCCCGGCGCGACGCTGCACGGGCTGAGCGTCGAGGCCGGTTACATCTGGGGCACCCTGCGGGACGACGACGGCGGCCTGTACACCATCATGCGGCGCATCCCACCGGCCCACGACGAACACAAGCCCGACGAAATCCTGTCCCTCGGTGGCAAACTCATCCTCACCCACAGCGACGGCAGCCCCGACTCGCAGCTCATGCTGCGGCGCGAACCGCGCTACGCCATCGACAGCAACGACCTCACCCGTACCGTCACCGCCGATTCCGTCGAGTTCACCGCCGGACCGAACGAGCACGGCCGCAGCACCCGGCTCGCCCTGACCACCGACTCCTTCCACTACATCGAAACCGACGTCATCGAGGCGACGGGAACGCTCGCCACACCGCCGCTGCAATGGTTCCTGCCCGGCCCCGACTCGTCGCTGCTGTATCTGACCCAGACGTGGTTCGTCGAGGGCAACATCGCCGGTAAACCGGTGCGCGGCTTCCTGTTCTGGGAGGAGGCCTGGATGCCCGAGGGCGGGCGGCTCTACATCGACAAGGATCCGCTGCACGATGCCGAGTACCTGTCCTGGTATTCGTGGGCCAATCACTACGCCGACGGTTCCTGCGAGGTGGGCCACTATCTGTTCGGCAACGGCGACTTCCATGTCGCGGTGCGCGCGAGCAGCGACGGAACCGTCACCGTGGGCAAGAGCATGGACCTGACCGTGCACCGCAACGCCGACGGCTACTGGCACGAGCGCATCGACTACGTCATCGACGGCGAACGCTGGGTGTGCGAGGCCGACCTGCACGGCCGGATGGCCGGCCTGGGCAAGATCCCCAATCCGCAACAGGAGGGCCGGATGCACCGCGCCGACGACGATCGGGTGCCCGACGTGTGGATGGCCTGGGGCGAAACAGTTCCCGCGGCCGGCGATCGGCGCAGCTGGTAGCCACACCGGCAACCACCACAAGTCCGAACCACAATAACAGCGGCACAACACTATTCACCACGAAGTGCCGAACCGATAACTGCCACACAACACATGGAGGATTGTCATGGCACTGATCGAGAACTCGGTGGGAACCCTCCCCTACCTGATGACCGACTTCGACCAGCACTGCTACGAGGCCACCGACGCGTTCACCCGCTTCATGCCGGCCAACAAACTGCACACCGCGGTGCGGCCGGTGAAGGTACCCGGCTACGACCGGAAAGTGCTGCTGGCCAACGACAAGATCGTGACCGCACTCGAAAACGACCTCGACCAGGCGTACGTTCCGGGGTCGCTGGTGGAGATGCTCAAGCAGCGGGCATCGGGCGACAACTCCGACTCCGACCGGTTCTACGAGCCGATCCAGGAGGAATACCTCAACAAGGACAAGCGTCTGGTTCAGCTCAAGGAACAGCAGATCGAGAAGGCGATCATGTATCCGGGCGGCTGGGCGCTGCTCGCCGAGGCCTACCTCGACGGCATCGACCCGCTGTACGACAACCTGCGCGCATTCAACCGGTGGATCGACGAGGACTGGGGATTCTCCTACCACGACACCATCTACGCGCCCGCGCTGCTGTCGCTGCGTGACCTCGACCGGTCCGTCGAAGAATTGGAGAAAGTGCTCGACGCCGGTGCCCGCTTCCTGCTGCTGCCCGCCGGCCCGGCGTACGGACGCTCACCCGGCGATCCGTACTTCGATCCGTTCTGGGCCCGTGTCAACGAGGCCAAAGCTGTGGTCTGCTACCACATCTCCGAGTTCTACTACCAGTCGAATGTGGCTGCGGACTGGGGCTGGGGCCTCGTGCCGCCGTTCCAGTTCTCGGCGTGGCAGTGGCAGAACAGCTACGGCGAACGGCCCGTCACCGACACTCTGTCGGCGCTCATCTTCGACAATCTCTTCGGCCGTTTCCCCAACATCAAGGTGTTGGTGAGCGAATTCGGCGCCGAATGGATTCCGCATTTCATCCGGCACATGGACAAGAGCCGCGGCATGGCCCGCAACGGTCGCTGGCTCGGCGGGCAGCTCACCGAACGGCCGAGTACGGTGTTCAAGAAGCACATCCGGGTGGTGCCCTACCCGGAAGACGACACCATCGGCATGGTCGAGAAGCTCGGCACCACCGAATGCCTGCTGATGGGTTCGGACTGGCCACACGCCGAAGGGCTGCGCGAACCCGCCGACTTCTACACCCGCGTCGAAGGACTGGGTGAGGAGAATCGGCGACTGTTCTTGCGCGAGAACGGCATCAACCTGATCGCCGGGACCTGACGGCATGCTCGGACTGGTCCCCGAGGTGGCGCCGCTGCCACCCGAAACAGGCGAACTGCGCGCCGCGGTACGCGAATTCATCGTCACCGACCGCGCCACCCACGGATGGCAGCCGCGGGTCGACTCGTGGATCTCGTCGTGGGATCCCGGATTCAGCCGGCGCCTCGGAGAACGGGGCTGGCTGGGGATGACCCTGCCCGCCGAATACGGCGGACCCGGCCGCAGCTACCTCGACCGGTTCGTGGTCACCGAGGAACTGCTCGCACACGGCGCACCCGTCGCCGCGCACTGGGTGGCCGACCGGCAGGTGGCGCCCGCCCTGCTCGCACACGGCACCTCCGCCCAGCGTGCGAAGTACCTTCCCCGGATCGCCTCCGGTGAGTGCTATTTCGCTATCGGGATGAGCGAACCCGAATCCGGGTCGGATCTGGCGTCGGTACGCACGCGAGGGGTGCGTACCGACGGTGGGTGGGAGGTCACCGGCACCAAGGTGTGGACCTCCGGCGCGCACCACAGCGAGGCGTTCTTCGTCCTCGCCCGCACTGCCGATCTCGACCCGGCCCACCGGCACGACGGGCTGAGCCAGTTCCTGATCCCGTTCGATTCGCCCGGCATCGACATCCGGCCGATCCGGTTGCTCACCGGTCAGCACCATTTCAACGAGGTGGTGCTGGACAAGGTGTTCGTGCCCGACGACATGGTGGTCGGCGCCGTCGGCAACGGCTGGCAGCAGGTGGGTGCCGAGTTGTCATTCGAACGCAGTGGGCCAGAACGTATCCTGTCGCCGCAACCGCTTCTCGACGCGGTCGGCGCGCGGTTGCGGCTGCGCGGTGCCGACGATGACGAACTGCGAACCCTCGGTGGGCTTCTCGCCGACCTCACCACGTTGCGCCATCTGTCGGCATCCGTGGCCCGGGCACTGTCGGACAAGCAGCCTGCCGACCTGAGTGCCGCCGTCGTCAAGGAGATCGGTACCGGTTTCGAACAACGTGCCGTCACCGCCTGCGCGGAACTGGTCCCCGAGGTGCCAGCAGACCCGGACTCGCCCGTCGAGTTGCCCCGTCTGCTGGCCGAAGGTCTGCTGCACGCACCGGGATTCACCCTGCGCGGCGGCACCAATGAGATTCTGCGCGGCGTGATCGCGCGGGGATTGGGGTTGCGTTGACCGCCACCGCCACCGAACTCGCCGGCTTGCGTGAGCTGGCCGACGATCTGTTCGGTTCGATCACCGAACCGCACCTGCACAGTCAGCAGACCGCGTTGCCGTACAGCGCCGAGTCGTGGCGACTGCTGGGTGAATCGGGGTTGTCGCTGCTGACAACACCCGAGGCATCCGGCGGTAGCGGCGCCGGAATCACCGAGGCCGCAATCGTTCTCGACCGATCCGGGTATCACGCGCTGCCCGCACCGCTCGCCGAGTCAGACCTGCTGGCGGCGTGGCTGCTCGTCGCCGCGGGGGCCGACGTGCCCGACGGACCGCTGACCGCCGCTTCAACCATGCTGTCGGCCGATGCGGACCTGGTTGTCCTGGAACATGTTCCGTGGGCACAGGTCGCGTCGGCTGTCGTCGTCACCGGGCCGGGCTTCGTCGGGGTCGCCGACCTGGCCGAGTGCTCGGTCACGCCGGTCGGTGACCTGGCCGGCGAGTACCGGGGCAATGTCACGGTTCCGGCCTCGGCGCTACAGACCCTGCCCACCGCCGACCTGCGGCCCGAGTTCCGGATCAGGGGTGCGTGGGCGCGGTCGGCGCAGATCTGCGGCGCCACCGAACGGGCCCTCGACCTGGCGACCGTCCACGTCGGTGAACGTCACCAATTCGGCCGTCCCATCGGCAAGTTCCAGGCCGTGCAGGAATTGATCGCCCGGTCCGCCGGGTATCTGGTGGCCGCCAAGGCCGCCGCCTCGCATGCCGCTACGGCCGTCGACGAGCATGGGTTCGGGGGTCCCGAGGCGCAGGTCGCCGTGGCGGTGGCCAAGATCCAGGCCGGCCGGGCCGCTGTGGCTGTCTCTCGCGACGTACATCAGGCACACGGCGCGATCGGCTTCACCCTCGACCACCAGCTGCGTCACTTCACTACCCGCATGCTCGCCTGGAACCGCGACTTCGACGGCCCCTCGGTGTGGGAACGGGAACTGGCGTCGGTGTTCCTGGCCTCGGGTGTGTCGGTGTGGGAGTTCGCGACCACTCACTGACACCGTCGGCTCACCGGGTTTCGGGGCTCCTCGCCTGGCGGTTGAGGTGTGAGGAGAGCCGGTGACGAGCCTCGAAACCTCGCAACCAAAGAACATTCAGATAGGGAGAACCACTATGCGCCGCAAGATCTTTGAACCTGAACACGATGATTTCCGGGCCACCGCACGTTCATTCTTTCTCACCGAATGCGTGCCGCATTCGGACGAGTGGGAGGAACGGGGGTATGTCGACCGCGACGTCTGGCTCAAAGCCGGGGAACTGGGGCTGATCGGCTGGGAGATGCCGGAGGAGTTCGGCGGCGCCGATATCCAGGATTTCCGGTTCAACGCCATCCTCAACGAGGAGTATCACGCCACCGGCGCCGTCGGCATCGGGCTCGGGGTACAGAACGACATCCTGTCCGGTTACTTCCGTGACCTCACCACCGAGGAACAGAAGAAGCGCTGGCTGCCGAAATACGTATCGGGCGAATACATCACGGCCATCGCCATGTCGGAGCCGGGTGCCGGATCGGATCTGGCGAATGTGAAGACCTCGGCGCGCCGCGACGGCGACCACTACGTCATCAACGGCGCCAAGACATTCATCTCCAACGGACTGCTCGCCGACCTCGTCGTCGTCGCCTGCCGCACCGATCCCGACGCGGAGAAGCCTCACAAGGGCATCAGCCTCATCGTCGTCGAGACCGGGATGGAGGGGTTCACGCGGGGACGCAAACTCGACAAGATCGGGCAGAAGTCGGCGGACACCGCGGAACTGTTCTTCGACAATGTGCGGGTGCCGGTGGAGAATCTGCTCGGTGAGGAGAACCGCGGCTTCTACCAGTTGATGCGCAATCTGCCGGCCGAACGGCTGGGCATCGCCATTCACGCCGTCGCCCAGGCACGGCGCGCCGTCGATCTGGCCACCTCGTATGCGCACGAGCGCAAGGCTTTCGGACAGGAGATCGGCAAGTTCCAGGTCAATCGGCACGCGCTGGCGCAGATGCGGGTGGAGGTGGACGTGATGCAGACCTACGTCGACCAATGCATCCTCGACGTCAACAGTGGCGAACTGACCGCCGAGGAAGCGGCCGGCGCCAAATGGTGGGCAACGGAAACGCAGTGGAAGATCGTCGACCGCTGCCTGCAACTGCACGGCGGCTACGGCTACATGAACGAGTACGAGATCGCCCGCCTGTGGCGTGACGCCCGTGTACAGCGCATCTACGGCGGCACCAACGAGATCATGCTCGACCTCATCGGCCGCAAACTCGGCTTCTGAGGGTTCACAGCCACAAGCGTTGGGAGCCCGGCGTCACCGGACCCTTCGAGACCCTCGCTCCTTCGTCGCAACGGCCTCAGGGATCAAGAAGCGGGGTCACCACAGCACCTCGTGGTTACGTGAGAACCCAAAACCCGCACTCCTTCATCACCACGACCTCAAGGATCAAGATGTCGGGCCGCCACCACAGCACCTCGTGGTTACGTGAGAACCCAAAACCCGCACTCCTTCGTCACCACGACCTCAAGGATCAAGATGTCGGGTCACCACCACAGCACCTCGTGGCTGCGTGAGAGCCCAAAACCCGCACTCCTCCGTCACCACGACCTTAAGGATCAAGAAGCGGGGTCACCACCACAGCACCTCGTGGTTACGTGAGAACCCAAACCCGCGCTCCTCCGTCACCGCGGCCTCAGGGATCAAGAAGCATGGTCGCGGCCAGGCATCTTGATCCCTGAGGCTGATGCGACGAAGGAGCGAGGGTCACGAAGGGTCCGGTGAGATGCACGCCTGAGGCAACCCGCTCACACCAGCAGGTGTTTGCGGAGTTTGCCGGTGGGGGTGCGGGGCAGGGTGTCGACGAAACGGTAGTCGCGGGGGATCTTGAAGCCTGCCAGGGTTTTCCGGGCGAACTCCGTGAGCGACTCGGCAGATGGCGATGCGCCGGGGCGTGGGGCGACGTGCGCGACGACCCGCTGACCCATCTCCTCGTCGGGGGCGCCGACGACCGCGACGTCGTCGACGTCGGGGTGCAGGATCAAAGCGTCCTCGATCTCGCGGGGGTAGATGTTGACACCGCCGGAGATGATGAGGTTGGTGCGGCGGTCGGCGAGGAACAGGTAGCCATCCTCGTCGAGCCAGCCCATATCACCGACTGTCGATCGGCCGGCGTCGTCGTAGGCCTGCGCGGTCTTCTCCGGATTGCCGTGGTAGGTGAAAGGCGATCCGCCACTGAACCATACGGTGCCGACCTCCCCCGGCCCGAGCGGCTGATGGTCGTCGTCGAGAATATGCGGGGTGCCCATGATCGGCTTGCCCACCGACCCCGGTTTGGTCAGCCAGTCGGCGGAGAAGATGCTGGTGGCGCCGACACCTTCGGTAGCCGAATAGAATTCGAACAGGATCGGTCCCCACCAGTCGATCATCGCGTGTTTCACGGCCACCGGGCACGGGGCGGCGGCATGTACGGCGACGCGGTGACTGCGCAAGTCGTGCCGATCCCGAACGGCGGCATCGAGTTTGAGCATCCGAACGAACATCGTCGGCACCCACTGACTGTGCGTGACCCGGTGCCGCTCGATGAGTTCGAGCGCGGCGGCGGCATCGAAATGTTCCATCACAACGACGGTCCCGCCGTGCCGCAGCGCACCCATCGACCAGCCCAGCGGTGCCGCGTGATACAGCGGCGCCGGGCACAGATACACATCGCCGACACCGAACCCGAGCAGCCCGGCCAGCCATTTGCCCGGGATATCGGGGTACGTACCGAATGCGCCACCGCCCAAAGCCCTTTCGATCCCCTTGGGCCGTCCGGTGGTACCCGACGAGTACAGCAGGAAGTCGCCCTCGGCCTGGTCGGCGATCGGTTCGGCCGGGTAGTCGGCGAGATCCAGTGCCCGCCAGAGCGGATCGTCGATCGGATCCACCGAGTACGCGGGCACCGCGGGTTCGCCGACCGCACTGCGACACTGCGCCGACGACACCACCAGCGCCGCACCGGAATCGGCGATGATGTAACCGGCTTCGGCGGGGGTGAGATGGGTGTTGACCACCACGTAGTACAACCCGGCCCGCTGCGCACCGAATGCCAGCACCAGCAGGTCGATCCGGTTCTCCATCGCGATCGCCACTGTGCGGCCGGTGGCCAGACCGGCCGATCGGAAGAACTGGGCGGCCCGGTTGGACCGGGCCTCCAGTTCCCCGAAAGTGATGGAATCACCGGATGGTTCGATGATGATCGCGGTCCGGCCGGCCCAATCGGGTTCGAACACCGTCGTCCGCGGCACCGTGTCGGTACTCACCGGATCAGGATGGAGACCGCGCCGGTACCCGGCGACCCGTACAGGTGGGTGTAGCCGACACGAGGCGGCACAGCGATCTGCCGGTTTCCGGCCTGCCCACGCATCTGCAGCACCACCTCGTGGATCTGCCGCAGCCCCGACGCCCCGATCGGCTCGCCGTTGGCGATGAGACCGCCGTCGGTGTTCACCGGCAACGACCCACCGATCTCGGTGTGCCCGTCCGCGATCAGCTTCTCCTGATCACCGTCGGCGCAGAATCCGTTCTCCGCCATGTGGATGACCTCGGAGCCTGCGTCGGTGTCCTGCAACTGCGCCACCCCCACATCCGATGGCGATACCCCGGCCAGCTCGTACGCCGCGAGCGATGCGGCGACGGTAGGGCTCGGTGCCCCGGTGGCAGGCAGCGACGGGCACTGCACCTCGAACGCCCCGTCGGTGCGGGTACGCAGCAACGACGCCGCAAGCCGGATAGGTTGGCTCTGGTATTCGCGGGCCTTGTCGGCACGGCACAGCACCACCGCCGCCGCCCCCTCGTCGGGGGCGCAGTACATGAATCGGGTCAGCGGATAGTTCAGGTACGGCGCGGCGAGGATATCCTCCTCGCTCATCGGGGTCCGCCGCCAGGCGCGTTCATTGAGCTCGCCGTTACGGAAGTTCTTGGCCGCCACCCGCGCCAACGTCATCGGGGTGATGCCGTATTCGTGCATGTACCGGTTGATCTTCATGCCGAAGAAATGGGTCGTCAGAAACATCCCGGTTTCGGCGTACCAGGCGGGCAGACCCAGCACCGACGGATCAGCCGAGAACGCACCGCGGGGATGCTTGTCGAAACCGACGGCGACCGCGATGTCGGCCTCACCGTGTTCAATCGCCCTGGCCGCCATCGACAGTGAGGTGTTGGCGGTGGCACAGCCGTTGAACACCCCGTACACGGGGATGCCGGTGAGCCCGATCTTGGCGACCACCGAATCCGGGTTGGACACCTCAAGACTGCCGGCGAAACAGGTCTGCACATCGGACCAGGAGATGCCCGCGTCGGTGAGTGCGGCGCGTAGCGCATCGGCACCCATGTCGAGGGCGGACTTTCCGGGGAACCGGCCGAACGGGTGCATCCCGACGCCGATGACGGACACTTCGGTCATGGTTCAGTCCTCGTTTCCGGGGGCCGGAGTGAAGGCGAATGTCTCGCCGCCGGCGAAGGGGATGGTGATCACGCGCATCGGTCCGCCGATGGGCAGTTCGGCCGGGTCACACGTGGTGAGCCGGCCCTCCACCAGGATTCCTTCGGGAAACTCCACGTATCCGACTCCGTACGAACGGAATTCACCGTCGGTGATAGCCGGTGCGGGCGGTACGAACTCCTGGCTGGTCCAGGTGTACAACGTGCCCGAGGTGCTCAGTTCCACCGTCTCCTGACCAGGTTCGGCCGGGAACACCAGGAACTCCGATCGTGACGACCGGGACGCGATCAGGTGCACACCGTCGTCGCCGACCCGGAACAGGCCGTCAGGTGCGGTGAAAGTTGCTGTGTCCGTTGAACTCATGCCCCGAAAAGCTCCTCGAACGCGCCGCGCAGCACCCGGTCGCGGATGCGGTCGTCGACGCCGTCGAAGATGGTGTGCAGCGTCTGCTGGGTGTGTCCGTAGGTGCCTTCGAGGTGCGGGTAGTCATCGCCCCACAGCACGTTGTCGTAGTGGGTGTCCTCGATGACCTGCACGGCGCTGATGTCGTGCTGGAAGGAGGCGAACACCTGCTGACGGATGATCTCGCTGGGCAGCCGGGAGAGCCTGGGCCGCACGAACATTCCGTGCTGGCGGTAGGCCTCGTCCATGCGGTCACCGATCGCCGGCACCCACGCGGCACCACCCTCGGCGATGAGCACCTTGAGGTCGGGGTGCCGGTCGAGTGCGCCGCCGGCCACCATGTGCGAGACGACGCGCATACCCGGGTAGGTGGTCTCCATGTAGTTGACCACCGCACCACCGGGGCCGCGGTAGACGACGTTGGCCGATCCGGTGCCGATGTGGAAGGTCAGCGGCAGACCCATCCGCTCGGCCGCGGTCCACAGCGGCTCCCAGATGTCCAGGCCCCACGCGCGGTCGTCAGGGATGCCGCACGGGAAATACAGTGCCTTGAAACCCATTTCGGCGGCACGCTCGGCCTCGGCGACGGCGTTGCCGACGTCCATCAGCGGAATGATAGCGGGCGCGAAGATGCGGTCCTGCTTACCCATGATGTCTTCCATCGCCCAGTCGTTCCAGGCGCGGGCGACGGCGTTCTCCAGTTCGGGGTCGCGGATGTTGCACACCCAGAAACCCATCGACGGGAAGGCGAGCTGATTGCGCACACCCTCCTGGTCGAGGTCACGCAGCCGGATGGTGAGATCCTTGAAACCCGGCGGGCGCATCGCGTCCATGAAGTCGTTGAGCTGCCGGTCGATCTGCGTCCCGTCGATGTAGACGATCTCGTACTTCTCGCCGCGCTCGGAGCGGGGCGCCCGGTCGGCGAGCGCCTTGGGCAGGCGCGAGGTCCACAGGTCCTCGGGTTCCATCAGGTGCGAGTCGCCCGAGTGGGCCCAGATCTTTTCGTCGCCGGCCTGTTCGGACGGGGCGGACATCGCTTGCGTCATGGATTTCTCCTCTGTCGGGATTTCGGTTCATGTCGTGGATTCCGGACATACATCCGGTGTCCGGGGCTGTGCGGGACATGAGCGGCGGATATGGAAGAAAGGTGACCCTGTCGGCCACATACTTTACACTGTAACGTAAAGATGTGGCCGTGAGTAGCCCCCACCCGGCCCCGATACCGTTTCCAGGAGCTTCCATGACACAGACCACCGACACCGCCGGCCTCACCCCCGAGCAGCGCGCCGAATACCTGGCCCTGCTGACCCCCGAGAACCTGTCGGCGCTGATGCGGTCCACCTGGACGTGGGACGACCGCGCCCTGCGCCGCACCCTCAGCGACCTGATCGTCGACCTGAGCGCGGTGGCCGAACTGCGCCGCGGCGATGTGGTCTGCACCGACGCCGTCATCCACGCCGCCGAGAGCCGGGTGCTGGCCGCGACCGGCGAGTTCATCGCCGAGGTCCTCGGCCCGCGACTGCTCATCGACACCGGCAATCCGTTCCGCGCCGCGATGCTGACGCTGACCACCGCGACGGCCGCGCTCACCGCAGACGCCGAACGCGCCCTCGACGTCGTCGCGCAGGACGTGACCGGGCGGGTCATCGAACGGACCGAGGAACTGGCCGCGATCCTGCCCGAGGATCGCTGGCCCGACAAGGCGTTCACCGGCTCGGCCATCCATCTGGCGCGGGTCGCGTACTCGGCCGGGTACACCCTGTCGCCGACACCGTACTTCGGCGCGGCCGGCCTTGGGGCGCAAGCATTCTGGATTGCCGGCTCGCCCACCGACGACACCGTCGACGTGCATACCTGCACCCTCGCCGCCGCCGAGAAGACCGGTTCCTGGGATCCCGCGCTGGTCAAGACCCGCGCCACCCCGGTCGGCGACGGGTGGGAGATCACCGGCGAGAAATGGTACGTACCAGGCGCATCCGATGCCGCGACGCTGCTGGTGATCGCCCGCACGATCGGTGGGCCGTCGCTGTACGCGGTCGAAAGGTCGGCGCCCGGGGTCACCGTCGAACCGCTCGACGGCCTGGACGAGGCACATCAGTTGTCCCGCATTACCTTCGAGGCCGCCCCAGGTCGGCTCATCGGGCGTGACGGCGCGGGCGGGCGGATCATGAACCGCACCGTCGACAAGGCCGGGACCGTGCTGGCCGGTGAGCAGATGGGTCTGGTCGACAGGGCCCTGGGCGACTATTCGCAGGTGCCGCCGTCGTGCGACGACGACGCCGCCTGGCGCCGCTACACACGGCTGATCGCCGGACTCGAAGTGGCCCGCTGCACCGCCACGGCGCTCTGGTACCGGGCGGTGACGCTACAGGGCGACGACGACCTCGATGCCGCGTCGGTGGCCGCGGCGATCGCCCATATCGGCTGCTCACGGGCGGTGCGCAGGGTTGCCTTGCTGTTGGGATCGGCGGCTTCGGGCATCGACGGAGAGGTCGTGGCAGGGCTGCGCAACCGGGCCCGGACCACCGACCTGCTCCTCGGCGGACCGGCGTTGGCGCATGAACGGATGCTGGAGCGTCTTGGCATCTGAGGCAACTACACTGCCCGCTGTGCCCGCTGAACCAGTCGGAAAGAAGAGCAGGGGGCGTCCGGCGACGCTGACCGAGGATCAGATCGTCGACGCCGCACTGCGGGTCATCCGGTCCGACGGGCTCGACGCGCTGTCGATGCGGCGGCTGTCGAAGGAGTTGGGGCGGTCGCAGATGGCAGCGTACTCGTACGTCGCCGACAAGCAGGAACTACTCGACCTGGTGGCCCGGAAAACGCTCGCGGACGTGGCGATTCCGACGGCGGACAGCGGGCCCTGGGAGATGCGGCTGCGCAAGCTGATCGACGGTATCGACACCCATCTGCGGCGGCATCCCGGGATCGCCGGATTATTGCTGCAGCGGATGTTGCAGACCGACCGGCGGTTGGTCAACGCGTTCATGGAGATCATGGTGGACGCGGGGCTCTCGGAGCGTCAGGTTTTGTTGGCATACTCGATGATTCACACGTACCTGTTCGGGCGATACCAGGTGACGCTGGTGTCGCGGCCGGCCGACGACGGGGAGTTGCCCGAGACCCTGGCCCGGATGGTCACCCACCTCGACGAACTGCACGGCGCCGACTACTACAACTTCGGCATCGAAACCCTCATCGACGGACTGCGGGTCCGGGTCGCGGAGAACAACTCCCGCTGAGTGCGGCTCCTCGGTGGAGTCAGGTGGCGAAAGGTCACCGGACCCTTCGCGACCCTCGCTCCTTCGTCGCAACGGCCTCAGGGATCAAGATGATTGGTCACGAACAATCAGCCCCAGCAACCAAGATGACGGTCACGAACAATCAACCCCAGCAATCAAGATGACGGTCACGAACAATCAGCCTCAGGAATCAAGGTGGTCTGTCGCGACCAGGCTTCTTGATCCCTGAGGCTGAAGCGACGGAGGAGCGAGGGTCACGAAGGATCAGGTGACGCCAGGCTCTCACGCAGGGGCGCCCCCGATGCGGACGAGGGTGGTGTTCTCGTCCTGTTGGGTGAGGGTGCCTGTCAGGCCGGTGGGGATGGCGGGGACGGGGTCGTGGCGGGCGTGGGTGCCGGCGACCGACAGGGAGCCGTCGTCGGCGGCGGTGACCTGCCATTCGGCGGCATTGACCTGGAGGTCGTGAGGGGCCGAGGGGACGGCCAGACCCAGTGCGGGACCGAGCAATTCGAGTCCGATGGACGGGATGCCGGCATTGGTGAGGGTGGCGTGCGGGCCACTGCGGGCCCATAGCAGACGCACCTTGGCGAATTCGGCCCGTAGGTCGTCGACCTGGGACGAAATGGCGCCAAGGGTCTCCTCGCCGAGACCGATGACGACGGTGACCGGGAAGCTGCGCAGGATCGACAGGAACCGGTTGACGTCCCAACCGTAGGTCTCAGTGGGCGTGTAGGTGGCCCCGATGCGACGCAGCGCGTGCACGATCGGACTCATCTGCGGCGCTTCGTGATTGGGGGTCGTGACGAGTACGTGGTCGTCACCGGTCACCCCAGCCGCCACCAGTTGGGCGTGGGCCCAGTCGGTGTCGCGGGCGAAGTCGTCCCAGCCGATCTCGTAGTCGATGTAGTCGTCGCCGGAGCGGGCGACGCCGATGCCGTAGAGGGGTGAGCGCGGCAGCCGGGCGGCGGCCTCGAGCATTGTCTGACGTGTCATTCCTTCACCGTCCTGGGGAACTTGGCGACGCTGGAGCTGTACTGCAGGATGTCTTCGGTGGTCATCATGGCGGCGTCGACACCGACGCCGAGACCGGCTTCGAGGGCGGCCACGACCCGGCTTTCCACGTCGCCGACGTCGGTGGTGCGTTCGGGTGCGTAGCCGATCCGCAGCCGCAACCGCGTCATCGGACCCGACGAACGGATGATCTGGAACATGCCGTCGCTGAGCTCGGGTTCGGCTTCGACGATGCGCCACACATCGTTGACGAGGATGGCCTTGCCGTCGATCATCGTCTCGTCGCCCTGACGGCCCAGGACCCACATGCGGGTGTGGGTGCGGCCCACCGGATCCGGTTCGCGGCTCACGCGCACCAGGTCACCCGAGCGGAAGCGGATGTAGGGGGCGGCCCGGTTGTCGAGGTCGGTGGCGATCAGTTCGCCGATCTCGCCCTCGGGGGTGGGGGCGTCGGTGACCGGATCCACCACCTCGGGGAACATGGTGTCCTCCCACAGCTGATAGCCGTCGAATCCCGGCCCTTCCCACGCGGTTCCGGTGTCGCCGGCGCTGGTGTAAGTGACCACCTTGACGCCCCACTCCTCGGTGACCTTGCGCCGCAGGGCCTCGCCCATCGGCATGCCCGCGTAGGAGAAGAACTTGACCGACGAGAAGTAGTCGCGCAGGTCGTATTTGTCCTCGAGCCTCTCGAATTCCATGATCGCCGGCAGGTGGGTCTGCAGGTAGGCGACCTTGTGCTTCTTGATGGCGCGCAGCAGACCTTCGCCCTGGCCGAGCCAGCTGTCGGCGAACACCGGGGTGCAACCGAGCGCCTGGTAGAAGTCGTCCCAGTAGTTGCGGAAGCTGCCGACCGGCACCAGCACGCGGTCGCCGGGCCGCAGTCCGTGCCCGTACAGATCGCGCGTGGACGCGGCGGGCAGCGGCGGGGCCTGCGTCCAGATCTCCGGCAGCGGCTCTGGTGCCGAGGTCGTTCCGGAAGTGGTTGTCAGCGAGGTCAATTCCGTCGCGGGCACGCACAGCAGGCCGCCGTAGGGGTCGCCGGTGCGCTCGCGGTAGGCGATGATGTCGGCCTTGCTGAGGGTGGGGATCTTGGTGGTGAAGTCCTCGATCGAGGTGATGTCGTCGGGCGTGACGCCGGCGGCGGCCCACAGCTCGCGATAGAGCGGTGAGTTGTCCCAGGCGTAGCGGACCAGGTCGAGCACCGCGGCCTCCTGGCCGGCCTCGATCTTGTCGCGTGGGGCGCGTTCGATCTCCGGCTCCAGCAGTTCATGCGCTTCGGTATCTGGTACCGGGCTCGCGGCTTCGAGCCCACTCTGGATGGTCAATCTTCCTCCGGTTGTTGAGGTTTGACTGGTCATAGGGCCGGTCGTGGGACCTGTTCACGGGGCACCGCCCGGGCCGGGCGGCGGCCGTCTCGTCGTGACCTGGCGCACACTCTATCAGTAAACTGATTAAACTGTATAGAACCGGACAAAAACGACCCGTGGCGCCCACGTGTGTTAATTGTTAAGTTGTTTGTACTGATTGACTTCCTGAGAGGGTGTCCCCCACTGTGAGCCTGCGAGATGTGGCCATCGTCGGCGTGTACGCGACCGAACAAGGCCGGAGTCTTCCCCACCGCACGTCGCTCGACCTGGCACAGGAGGCCGTCTTCGGCGCGATCGCCGACGCCGGCCTGCAATCGTCCGATGTCGACGGCGTGGCCGCCGACTGGCCCGGTCCCGGCGGCGAACCCGGTGAAGGCGCCTCGTGGGCGCGTGCCCTCGGCGGCCCCGTCAGCTGGGTCAGCGATTCACTGCTCGACACCTCCGGCGCGCGCGGCGTTCTCAAGGCGGCCTCGGCGATCGACGCCGGACTGTGCGATGTGGCCGTCGTCGGCGGCGGCATGGCCGGGATGTTCGGTCCCGGCGCGAGCGTCGGCCCCGGAATGGAGCCGTGCGAGTTCACCGACGTCTGGGGCGGATACGTGGTGCCCCTGTTCGCACTCGTCGCCGCCGAACACATGCACCGCTTCGGCACCACACCGGAGCAGTTGGCCACCGTCGCAGCCACCATCCGCAACAACGGCAGCACCAACCCCGAGGCGGTGATGTTCGGCAAAGGGCCCTACACCGCCGCGGACATCCTGGCCTCGCCGATGCTGGCCAGCCCACTGCACCGCCTGGACGTCTGCCTGACCGGCGAGGGGGGCGCCGCGGTCGTGCTGACCAGCCTGGAACGGGCCCGCGACCTGCCACACGTACCGGTGTCGATCCTCGGCGGCGCGATGGAGGCCGCCGGCGGGGCGTATGTGCTGCCGCCGTCGTACAGCGAGGTGGGCAGGCTCGGGGAACGGGCCGCTGCCCGCGCCTTCCGGTTGGCCGGGATCGCCCCCACCGACGTCGACGTGCTGAGCCTGTACGACCCCAACTCGTTCGAGATCATCCGGCAGTTGGAGGTTCTCGGCTACTGCACCGAAGGCGAGGGCGGTCAGTACGTGACCGACCACTCCATCGGGCTCGACGGGCCGCACCCGGTCAACCCCGATGGCGGTTGCCTGTCGTACGCGTGGAACGGCACCCAGCAGATGACGCTCAAGGTGATCGAATGCGTCCGCCAGCTCCGCGGCACCGCCGTCCACCAGATCGCCGACCCACAGATCACGCTGGCCGCCAATGCCGGCTCGGCCGCCGGTCACTACGAGATCGCCGTCCTCGGAAAGGGCTGAGCCATGCGCAGACTCGACGCACGACCGACCGTACTGTCCCAGGAGTTCTGGGACTCCGCCCGCGAACACCGGCTGATGGTGCCCCGCTGCAATACCACCGGAACATACTTCTTTCCGCCCGAACGATGCGTTCCCGGAACGACTTCCACCGACTGGTCGTACGCACCGAGCAGTGGTCTGGGCACCGTCGTCACGTTCACCGTGGTGCACCGGCCGCCGTCGGCCGACTTTGACAACCCGTACCTGCTGGCCGTCGTCGCCGTCGACGAGGGCTGGAACTACCTGACCAACATCGTCGGCTGCGACCCGGCCGACGTCCACATCGGCATGCGCGTGCAGGTGAACTTCATCGACATCGAGAACGCAACCCTGCCCGCCTTCACCCCCACCAGCAAAACGGAGCCCTCATCGTGACCAGCACCCACCTCACCCTGTCCGGCATCTGCACCGAGAACAGTCGCCGATATCCCGGCGGCACGGCCGTCGTCGACGGCGAGATCCGGTTCAGCTGGCCACAATTCGAGTCCCGAGTAAATCAGGTGGCGCACGTCCTCGCCGATTCCGGTGTGGGGCGCGGCGATCGGATCCTGTGGCTGGCGCAGTCGTCGTACCGCTTCCTGGAGCTGATGATCGCCGCCAGCCGGGTGGGCGCGATGATCTGCCCGGTCAACTGGCGCCAGTCCGGCGACGAAATGGCGTTCGTCATCGACGATCTCGCGCCCGCACTGACCGTGTGGCAGGACGAGGAGATCGGCACCGCCGTGGCCGCCGCCCGGGAACAGGCGAGTTCGGCCGGCACCTGGATCCAGCTCGACACCGACGCCGCCGACGGCTACGACGCGCTGGTGGCCGTAGCGTCGACAGAGGCTGTGCCGGAACAGGGTTCGGCCGACGACGCGCTGCTGGTGATCTACACGGCGGCCATCATCGACAAGCCCGGCGGGTCGATGCTCAGCAATCACAACCTCATCTCGATGGCGATCGCCACCTCGGCGGCCACCGATATCGACGAGACGTGCGTGTTCCTCAATTCCGGGCCGCTGTTCCACATCGGGAACTTCCAGTTCGATTCGCTGCCGGTGTTCATCCACGGCGGCACCAACGTGTACCTGCGCCGCGTCGAAGCGCCCGAGGTGCTGCGCATCCTGGCCGCGGAGAAGGTCACCTCGGCGTTCCTGATGCCGCCGACCATCATGGAGATCAGGGCGATCAACGCCGATGGCGCCCATGACCTTTCGTCGCTGCGAGCCGGCGCGTTCGGCCCGGTGTGGGGCGACGCGCTGCCCGCCGACACCTCCGCGTGGGCGCAACGGCCGGGCGGATTCGGGCAGACCGAGGTCACCGGACTCGCGCTGCTCAAGGCGTTCGGTCCCACCGGCATCGGCAACGGGGGGCGGCCGTCGCCGTTCACCCAGGTCAAGATCGTCGATACCGACGGCGTGGAGGTGGCCGACGGCGAGATCGGCGAGATCGCGCTGCGTGGTGACACCGTGCACCAGGGCTACTGGAACCGGCCGGCGGTCAATGAGGCCCGATTCCTCGACGGCGGGTGGTGGCGCACCACCGATGCCGGTCGCCGGGAAGCCGACGGGACCGTCGCATTCCTGGGCACCATGACGCGGATGATCAAGTCGGCAGCCGAGAACATCTACCCGCCGGAGGTCGAGGGCGCCCTGACCAGCCATCCGGCGGTCAAGGCCGCAGCGATCATCGGGGTTCCCGATCCCGCGTTCGTGCAGTCGGTGAAGGCGATCGTCGTGCTCGAGGACGGCGGATCAGTATCGGAGGACGAGCTGCGCGACTACTGCAAGGAACGCATCGCCTCGTACAAGAAGCCGCGCTTCGTCGAGTTCGTCGACGCGCTTCCGACGGTGGGCGGGCAGACCGACTACGACGCCCTCGACGCCGCGTTCGGCGGTGGTGGATACCCTGGGAAGGCTGACATCACCAAGGTAGGAGCGCACTAGAGCCATGGAAGCACTGCCCAAGCACATGCCCAACTGGTGGGACAAGCCCGCGCCCGTCACGGTGCCCGAGGGCTACGCCGAATTCGTTGAGCAGTTCCGGGTTCTGCAGGACGTGCTCACCGCCGCCGCACCCGACGCCGAGCAGACCCGCACCGCGGCGGGGCTGGTCGCCCAGCTCATCGACGTGCTGGCACCTGCCGAGACCGACGAATGGTCGCAGTTGTCGGGCAGGCTCAATGCGCCCGGGCGTGGGCAGACGCTCGTGCCCGTGGTGCATGTCGAATCCGAGACCGAGACTCAGTCACGGGGCACCGTCCGATTCGGCCGGCACTACCTCGGCGGAAACAACGCCGCACACGGCGGCGCCATCCCGCTGCTGTTCGACGACGCGCTCGGCCGGTTCGCCAACTCGCACGGGCGGCCCATCGCCCGCACCGCATATCTGCACGTCGACTACCGCAGCGTCACCCCCGTCGACACCGACCTGGACGTGATCGTGCGGTTCGACCGCGAGGAGGGCCGCAAACGGTACCTCACCGGCGAGATCCGGCACGGCGAGCGTCTGTGCGCCGAGGCACACGGGCTGTTCGTGGTCTTGCGGCCGGGTTCGGCGTAAGCCAGGCCGTCATCTCACCGGACCCAACGCGGCCCTCGCTCGTTCCTCGCAACGGCCTCAGGGATCAAGAAG
>NZ_JAGQTN010000046.1 GCF_020438995.1 Gordonia sp. (in: high G+C Gram-positive bacteria) | reverse complement strand
TCGAGCTCGCATTCGATGGTGGCGACGCAGCCGGCGATGATCGGGGCGCCTCCGCTTCCCGGCCGCCAGTCGACGTCGTCGAGCTTGTTCTGTTTACGTCCGGCGACAAGGCGGCCGACGTGTTCCTGGTGGGTTCCGAGGACATTGATGCAGAAACTGCCCAGTGGTTGCAGGCTCGCCCACGAGTCCGATGTCCGTGCGGCCATGAACGCGACCAGCGGTGGGTCCAGGGACAGCGCCGTGAACGACCCCACGGTCATCCCGCTCGGCACGCCGTCGCGCGTCAGGCCGGTCACCACCACCACACCGGTCGGGTAGTGGCCCAGCACATTCCGGAAATGCCGGGGATCGGGAACAGGTCGCCGGTTCATTTCCGGTGCGTTCGTTTCCGGTGCGTTCGTTTCCACTGTGCTCATATCCGCTGTGCTCATATCCATTGGGAGACCTCCGCTTTCATGTCCGGTTCCAGTTGCACGCCGGCCACATTCAGCAGATCGGCGACCATCCGATACGTGCCGATCAGGACGAGCAGTTCGATGAGCTGTGGCTCGTCGAACCGCTGAGCGAGCCGGCTCCACAGATCGTCGTCGACGGTCCCTGTCGCGAGAACCGCGTCGGTCGTGTCCACGAGCAGGGCGTCCCCCTCGGACAGGCCGGACCGGTCGTCGCCTACTCGCAGCAGCGCTGTCACCGTCGGCTCGGACACCCCTGCCGCCGCGGCGATGGGCAGATGCTGGCCCAGTTCGTAGCGGCAGCGAGTCGTCGCGGCCACCCGCAGCACGACGACCTCGCGGTCGCGGGCCGACAGTGTGCCGAACCGCATGAACGTACCGGTGAATGCGTTGAATCGTTTGAGCAGCAACGGATGCCAGGCCAGCGTCGTGAAGATGTTCCGTTGCGATCCGTCGGGCAGCGTCGGTGTTTTGGCCAGCGCCTGCCCCGCCTCGTCGGTGATGACCGCCGGCGGAATCCTGTTCACGGGGTCCGGCCAGGTCATCGGTCGCCCTCCGGTATCCACGCCAGGCCGTGCGTGCCGCCGAATCCACCACCCGCGTGATGAGCGATCGTGCCCGTCACGGTGTCGGTGATCAGGTCGACGACGGTCACCGTGCCGCTCATGAGATTGGCGATACAGGCCGTCGACGCGTCGGGTGAGCACCGGATGGTGAAGGGGAAGTCCTCCGCCGTATAGCTTGCGCGGATGGTCATCGTCGACGTGTCGACGTGGTGCACTTTGCCGGGAACCGGTGTGGCGTCGGGGTCTTCCGGATCGGGAAAGAACACCTCACCGACGAGGACATCGCCGTCGGGCGCCACCCGCAGCGCGCACAGCACCTCATCGATCGCGAGTTCGCCCACCACCGCACGCGTGGCCAGGTCGATCTTGAGGACCCGACTGGGCGGCGTGCCGGGGCCGGGTGGCCTGCGGTTGAACGCCCCCTGCTTCACATTGACGTCAACGGCCATCAACGGTGTTGCGGCATAAGCGAACCTGCCATCAGGTGAGACATCGACCTCTTCGGCGCCGCCCGGGCACGGTATCGACCCGGCAACCGCGCCCGCACCGAGATCGACGACGGTCAACGAGCCCGCTTCCTTGTGGGCCGTGACGGCGAGCTTCCCGTCGGGTGTGATCGCCATCCAGTGGCAGTTGGCCTCGGGCAACGCGATGTTGCCGATCACTTTCCGGGTCGTCAGATCGATGACGGCGATGCCGTTATGGCCACCGCGGTCCTCGATACTCACGTACAGCCGGTCCAGCACCGGATCGATCTCGACGTCGTGCGGTGCCAGATACGGTCTGGTGTCGATGACCTCGATGACCACCGGGATAGCCGGGTCGATGATGCTCACCTCGTGACCGGCGTCCTTCGCCTCACCGTAGCCGCCGGCGCGGTAGGTGTGGGTCAGGTAGAGCAGCCTGCGGTTCGGGTCCCACGCGAGCTCGTGCGGTTGCGCGATGAGTCCGTCGATCCGCCCGATCGATTCCAGTGTCGCGGCGTCATAGAGGTCGAGGTGCCCGAGGGTGGTCGCGACCGCCAGCACGTCGCTCATGGCACACGCTCCGCGAGTCCGGTTGCGGGATCGGCCAATCCGACGGTGAAGCGGTGGATCTCCAGCTCGACGTAGCCCTCGCTGACCAGCGGATCACGCGCGAACAGATCCCGCGCGGACTGTTCGTCGTCGAGCCTCAGGATGATCACCGAGCCACCGTCGCGGGGACCCGAGCAGACCAGCGTGCCGTCGGCGAGGAGCTCGGTCATGAGCTGCCGGTGCGCCTCGAAGACACCGTCGGTGCGTGCGTACGCCCTGCGATTGGTGCCTATGACGACAATCATTGCGCCGCAACACTATCTGCGGACCAGCCGCGGCGAGCCGGATGGTCGACGCCGATCCGGGAACCCGAGCCGAACAGCTTCTGCCGGAAGGTTCCCTCCGAGTAGGAGGTCTTGTAGCGGCCCCGCTCCTGCAGAGCCGGGATGACGAGGTCGACGAAGTTCTCCAGCGTCTCGTGATTGACGGTGCGGGCGATGTTGAAGCCGTCGAGGTCGGTGTCGTCGATCCAGCCGATGAGTTCCTCGGCCACCTCGTCGGGGCTGCCGACCAACGGAATATTGGTTCCCGACAACGCCTTTGCCTCCATCGCTTCCCGCAGGGTCCAGCGGTTGTGCTTGGTCATGTTCTCCATGACAGTACGATTGGCATCGTTCTCCTGGAACTCCAGCGGCTCGTCGAGCGGGTACTGGGACAGGTCGATGCCCATCGCGCCGGACATCAGCGCCATCAGCCCTTCCACACTGGTGTACCTCTTGTACTCCGCATACCGCTCGTGCGCGGCCTCCGTGGTGTCATCCACGATGACGGTGACGCCGGCGAAGACCTTGACCGACTGCGGGTCGCGGCCGGCGTCGGCGACCCGCTTGCGGAAGTTCGCGATCTGATCGGCCACCACCGCCCGCGAGGTGCCGTTGATGTAGATGCCCTCGGCATGCTGGGCGGCGAAGCGACGGCCACGCTCGGAGGCGCCCGCCTGGAAGATCACCGGTGTGCGCTGCGGCGAGGTCTCAGTGGCATGAATAGTGTTGAAGCGGTAGTGCTTTCCGGGGAAGTCGATGGCGTGGACCTTGCTCGGGTCGACGTAGAGCCCGTTCTCCTTGTCGCGCAGTACTGCACCGTCCTCCCAGGACTCCTCCCAGAGCCGGTAGACGCCGGCGAGAAACTCGTCGGCCACAGCGTAGCGCTCGTCGTGCGGTCCGAGGCCGTCACGACCCATCGCTCGCGCACCACTGTTGAGGTAGCCGGTGACGACGTTCCAGCCGAGGCGTCCGCCGGTCATGTGGTCGAGCGTCGACATCCGCCGGGCGAAGCTGTACGGCATCTCGTAGGTGGCGTTGCCGGTGACAGTGAAGCAGAGGCTCTCAGTGGCATAGGCCATCGCGGAGATCAGCACGACGGGGTCGAGGCTCGGGCCCTGGGATCCGTTGCGCAGGGCAGCGTCCGGGGTGCCGGCGAAGACATCGGGGACGCCGTACACGTCGGCGATGAAGAAGTTGTCGAAGAGTCCACGCTCGGCGATACGCGCGTAGTCGACCCAGAAGTCGATCGACGTGTAGTCGGTGGACCGGTCTCGCGGATGGGTCCACAGGCCGAACGCCTGGAAGCTGGGGTTGCACTGCTCGAGTACGTTCAGCCGGATTTCTTTGCCCGTCATGGCGGATGCCTTTCACCCTCAGGAGTTCACCGAATATCATTCAGTGATATCTACATTCATTCAGTGATATGTAGATCACATCACCGTTCTCGGCGTGAGTCAAGACTCAGGAGTCGATGAACCTGTGGCCGAGCACAGGGGTTGCGCTCTGAGCTGCGGATATGTCCTGGCCGGAAGTCCCGGACACGGCGCTGGAGGCCCCGCGAGGGCATCCGGGATGCGGCGGGGAGTGGAAAGTGAAGAACTTCGGCGGAGGGTGGAGCCGAGGGGGTCTACAGCGTGCGGGTGATGCGCTCCGCGCACGCGATGGCTTCGTCGACGCATTCACGCGCCTGCGTCGTCCCGAATCGCGTGCCCGGCCCCGATGCCGTGAGCGCCGCCAGCACACCGTCGCCTCTGCGGACAGGCACCGACAGTGCGGATACGCCCAGGTCCTTATTGCGCAGAACGCTATAGCCATCTGCCGCAACGACATTGATCCGCTTGATCACCGCGGCGCGCTCCGGCCCGGAGAGGTCCAGCGGCGCCAGCAAATTGTCGCGCATCGCATCGTCGGCGCCCGCGAGCAGTACCTCGCCACCGGAGGTCCCGACGAGCCGCTGAATCGTTCCCGGAGGGATCACCCGGCGCAGCTCGCGTTTGCTCTGCACCTCGGCGATGCACACGCGCTGGTGTCCGCGCAGAATGTGCAGCGACACGGTCTCGCCGGTGACGTCGCGCAGCCGCGTCATGGCAGGGATGGCCACGACGGCAAGGTCCTGACCGCCGCGCCCCGTCGTTGCGAGGTCGAAGATCTTCCAGCCCAGGACATAGTCACGGGCGCCGCCGGCCTCCCGGTCGAGCAGTCCCGCCGACGACATCTCGCGGACCAGCCGCGCGACCGTCGAGAACGGCAGATCCATCTGGCCTGCGATATCGGTGGGCGATACAGCGCCTTCGGCGGCGACGATGTCGAGGATCGCCAAGATCCGGTCGATTGCCTGCATCGGGGTCCCCTTCCATCGTCGCTCCACATCGTCGAACGACGGCCGGACCAGCGGATCCGACCATCACCCCGAAGGCAACGTAGCAGATCAGGGGCCTGATGCACGCTACGGGCCTTCGACCGGCCCCACCACGCCCGCCTCGGTCAACGCGTCGACCTCGGCCGCGCTGAGGTGCAGAACATCCGTGAGCACCTCCCCGGTGTGCTGCCCCAGCGCCGGGCCCACCCACCGGACCTCGCCAGGGGTGGCGCTCATCGACGGCACGACCGCGGGCATCGGGACGTCGACGCCGTGGTTGCTGGGCATCGTGACCAGGTTGCCGCGCGCGGCCATGTGGGGATCGGCCACGATGTCGCGGGTGGTGTAGACCGGTCCCGCGACGATGTCGTAGGCCAGCAATGTACTCAGGGCCTCCTCACGTGTCCTGGTCAGAACCCAGCCGCGCAGCGTCTGCGACATCATGTCCACCGAGACGGGTTCGTCCGAGACAGATTCGTCCGAGACAGATTCGTCACCGAGCAGTCCCTCGGCCACCAGCATCTGACGCACCGAATCCTTCGCCTTGGTGGTGGCGGCCGACACGACGACGCTCTCACCGTCGGCGGTGGCGCAGACATCGGTCAAGAACGCGTCCTCGAACGGGAACACCGCACCGTTGCGGACGGGTGTCTGCCCGAGGACCGCATGCAGCGGGACCTGCCACTCCACCATCCGCAGCAGAGACTCGTACAGTGCCAGGTCGATGAGCTGACCCTCCCCCGTCGCGTCGCGGTGCCGCAGGGCCAGCAGCACACCGAACGCCCCGAAGATGCCGGTGGTGGCGTCGCCGAGGGAGTAGCCGGGGTGCACGGGCGGTGCCGCGGGGTCTCCGGTGAGGTGGGTCGCGCCGCTCATCGCCTCGGCGATCTTCCCGAATCCGGGGCGGTCGCTGTACGGGCCGCCGCGACCGTAGCCGGAGATGCTCAGCATGATCAGCGCGGGAAACTGTTCATGCAGCGCGGCCCAGCCCAGCCCCGCGCGGTCGAGAACGCCCGGTCGGAAGTTCTCGACGACGATGTCAGCCTGCCGTATCAGCCCCTTGACGATGTGCAGACCTTCGGCCTTCTTGAAATCGACACAGACAGAACGCTTTCCGCGGCCGGTGACCGACCACCAGGCGCTCGATTCGTCGAGCATCGGGCCCATGTCGCGGAGGCTGTCGCCGTGGGCAGGATGTTCGATCTTGATGACGTCGGCGCCGAAATCGGCCAGGAGGGCGCAGGCGAACGGGGCGGCGAGCGCGTGCCCGAGCTCGATGACACGGATTCCGCTCAAGGGTCCAGACATTACGACCTACAATCATTGACTGATATCTACTACCATCTGACAATAGTTAGGCCGCGCGCGTGCGGTCAAGCGACAGCGCGTGGCCGACACGGACCGAACGATTGGATTCCCCATGCCCGACGCGTACGTCCTCGGCGCCTTCTCCCTACCCTTTGGCAAGTATCCCGACACCGGCTTCACCGAGCTCGCCACCGCGGCACTGCGCGGCGTCCTCGACGACGCCGGTGGCACCGAGATCGGGCGGGAGGTGGAAGGCGTGTGGTTCGGCAACATGATGATGGACCACTGGGGCCAGCGCAGCAGCCGGGGACAGTTCTGCCTGATGCCGGCGATCGAAGCCGGGATCCTGCCCACCCGCGTGGCGATCACCAATGTCGAAGGTGCCTGCGCGACAGGGTCGATGGCGTTCCAAGGGGCGGTATCCGGGGTGCGCTCCGGCGACCATGAGCTGACTCTGGCAATCGGTGTGGAGAAGATCGTCCGACCCGACGCCCCGGCGTCGACGGTCTTCGAGATGTATCGCGGCGCGGAGAACTCACTCGATCCCGGGCGCACCACGGCGATCTACACCGATCTGCTCGCCGGCATCGGGCAGCGGTTCTGCCCGGGTCCCGGTCGCACCGTCTTCATGGACACCTACGCCGCACAGGCGCTGCACCATATGCACCGCTGGGGAACGACCCCCGAGCAGCTCGCGACTGTGGCGGCCAAGAATCACAACTACGCGGTGAACAATCCCCGTGCGCAGTACCGGTTCCCGATGACCGTCGAGCAGGTTCTCGCCGACCGCCCGGTCACGCCCCCGCTGACCCGGTCGATGTGCGCTCCGGTCGGCGATGGGGCGGCGGCCGTGCTGGTGGCGTCTTCCGAGTTCGTGGCGCGGATGCCGCCGCCGGTCCGGCGCAGGGTTGTTCGCGTCGCCGCAACGACGCTGACCTCCGGAACCTATCGCGGCCCCGGCGAGCCCGGCCTCAGCGCCGTCGCCGCCGAACGCGCCTACCGGCGTGCCGGACTCACTCCCGCCGATGTCGACGTCGCCGAGGTGCACGACGCCACCGCCTTCAGTGAGATCTACCAGACCGAGATGCTCGGATTCTGCGAACCGGGGCAAGGTGGACCCCTGGCCGAATCCGGGGAGACGGGCCCTGGTGGGCGCATCCCCGTCAACACATCCGGGGGGCTGCTCTCTAAGGGCCATCCCGTCGCCGCCAGCGGGCTGTCGATGATCACCGAGATCGCCGTCCAGCTGCGCGGCGAGGCGGGTGCGCGGCAGGTCAACGGCGCGCGGGTCGGGCTCGTCGAGAACGGTGGCGGGATTCTCGGCCTCGAAGAGGCGGCCTGTGCCGTCACGGTCCTACAGAAGGCGTGATTGCCTCTATGTCCTCCAAAACCATTGTCACATCGCCCGTTCTGGACTATCATTCAGAGATATCAATTATCAACAGATGATCAAGCCTCCGGGTCTGACGAAGTGCATGACCACGTCGGAGGCAAGTCACTTCCCCAGCCGACCCCGCATCTGAGCCGGGGCAGGCATCGCTCCATATCGAGTCATCGGAGACACTATGAGCACTCGTATCAGCAGCATCGATTCCCCCTCCGGACTGGGTTCGGTCACCGGCGTGCCCCACCTCCCGGCAGGCTTCACCGACACCTTCACCAGCCGATTCGTCGACGCCAACGGCATTCAGCTGCACGTCGTCATCGGCGGCAGCGGACCGGCACTGATCCTCATCCCGGGCTGGCCGCAGACCTGGTACGCCTGGCGTGCGCTGATGCCGGCGCTGGCGGAGCACTTCACCGTGATCGCACCCGATATCCGTGGATTCGGACTGTCCGACAAGCCGGACACCGGCTACGACCAGATCACCACGGGTCAGGACATGCTGGCGCTGATGACCGAACTCGGCCACGAGACATTCGCCGTCTTCGCCCACGACCTGGGCGTATGGGTTGCCTACGGCATGGCGACGCAGGCTCCGGAGCGGATCGTGCGGATGCTGATCACCGAAGCGGTCATCCCCGGTGTCAACGAGTCGTTCCCGCTGCTCGGATCGCAGGAACTCAACGACTTCATGTGGCATTTCGGATTCAACCGGGCCGGCGAGATCAACGAACGCATGGTTGAGGGACGCGAAGAGATCTACTTCCGGCACCAGTTCGCGTCGAAGTCCTCGGGCCCGGACGTCCTGCCCGACTACGCGGTCAACCACTACATCGATCTGGTGAAGCAGAGCCCGCACGCCCTGCGCGGCACCTTCGCCTATTACCGGGCCATCTCCTCGGTGATCGAGTACAGCGAGAAGACACGCGACACCAAACTGGCGATGCCGATTCACGTCATCGAAGGCGGCGCGGCGTGCAACGGCCTCACGTTCAAGGACTGGAATATCATCAGCGACGGCCGGGCCACCAACGAAATCATCGACGGCTGTGGACATTTCATGATGGATGAGCGTCCTGAGGATCTGCTGCGGATGGCACTGCCGTTCTTCGAGCCGTATAAGCAGGGGAAGTAGCCACCACCCGCAGGTCGGACGAGGAGTACATATGCAGGTATCGATGTCGACACTGACGTGGCTGACCTTC
>NZ_JAGQTN010000315.1 GCF_020438995.1 Gordonia sp. (in: high G+C Gram-positive bacteria) | reverse complement strand
TCACCGACAAGGTGCTTCTCCCGGTCTGATAGTTTTTGGCTTCGCAACCTCAATTATCAACCAGGACAAGCACTTTTGTCTTCTCAAACGCCGGAACTCCCACCACTACTCGCGGATCTAGGTCAGATGTCGCGGTTGTTCGGCAACATCGGCATCGTGCTACCGAGTATCGGCAGCGTGTTCGAGGGTGGTTTCTGGCTGGTCCCGATGCTGAACTCGGTGAACAACACCGCGGACACGCTGGTGGGCATGGGGCCGGCCATCGCCGACAACGATGCGCTGATCCGCAAATTCCTCACCGAGAACCTGCAACCGTTCATGAAGAAGCCGGGTCTGGACATCGTGTCGATGCGGACCCCCGAAGGACAAAACGTGATCAGTGAGATGCTCCGGGTGCTCAAGATGCTGGGAGCGGTGCAATGAGTCGGGCCGCGATGGTCACCGCATCCGGAATGCGGACCGGGCTGTCGGTGGTCGCGATGCTGGCGCTGATGGCCGTGTCGATCCTGTACCTCGGTTCCGTCGGACTGAGCGTCACCGACAACCGCGGCGTGCGTACCGCGAAACTCGAACTGCGGGAAACCAACGGTCTCGTGGTCGGCTCGCGCGTGCTGTATCGCGGCGTGCCCGTCGGGAAGGTGACCAAGGTGCAGCCCTCGGTCACCGGCGTCGATGTGTCGTGGAATTACAAGAAGGAATATGTGATTCCCGAGGACTCCCGGTTCCGGGTCGACAACCTGTCGGCGCTTGGCGAGACCTACCTGGGAATCACACCGCGTGGTGGCGGAGGGCCGGCGCTGTCGGACGGAGTGCGCCTGGCGACGTCGAGCGTGGAGGTGCCCACCACCATCGACGAACTGTCGGCACGATTCACCCGACTGCTCGAGCAGGTCAACGAGAAGAAGGTCCGCGCGATCATCGACGAGGCCAACACCGGCCTGGTCCCTGACCGCGAACTGCTGGGAAACATCGCCAATGCCAGCGCACTGCTGGAGTCGACGATCATCACCACCCGCGGCTCGCTGACTGAACTGCTCGACCGGTTCCAGCCGCTGCTCATCAAGGGCGCCGACGTCAGCGACGAACTCGCCGCCTCCGGCAAACCGCTCGCACGGTTCGCCGACGGTCTGGCACTGTTCGTCACCGAGGGTGGCAAGAGCAAACCGACCAGTCGCGACGGCAAGGACGGCTTCATCGTCAGCACGCATGCACCGGATTCACTGAACAATCAGGCCAAACCGTTGCTGACCAATATCCAGCGGTTCCTGGACCGATCGGCCCCGGACCTGAAGATTCTGGGTGAGGCGGTCACCCCCGCGATCAGCGAGACCGCCGCGCAACTGCGGACGGTCGACCTCAGTGACCTGATGCGCACCGCATTGGCCACGGCCGGCAACGGAAACGGCCTCGTGGTCAAGGTCAGTGGATAGTCGATCGGCTGCCGCGCAGCACGATCGGTGATAGTGAGATGGGAAGACAATGACAGCGCAAACCTGCGAAAGCGACATTGATATGGAATCGGCCGAACGCGACGACAGCCACCCGGAAGAAACCGAGACGCCCGAGGACAAGACCTCGCAGAGCGAGACTCCAGAAAGTAGAACTCCGGAAAGCAAAACTCCGGAGAGTAAGGTCGGCGAAAGCAAGGCGGCGGTGGCCGAGAAGGCGATCGGTAAAGGCGCGAAGAAGGCGCGGTCATTCCAGATCGGTGCCGTGCCGCTCGCTCTCGGAGTGCTGGCCCTGGCATTGGCGATCGCGGTCGGTGTGCTCGGTTACGTGGTCACCGACCGCGGCAACACGATCGACACGATGAAATCACAGGCCGCCGACACGGTCCACGCGGAGAAGGTGGCACTGGACTACGCCACCGGCGCGGCCCAGATGGACTACAACGACCTGGCCGCCTGGAACAAGCGGCTGACCTCGGGAACGTCGAAGGAACTGTCGGCCAAGCTGACCGACGCGGCCACAGCGATGGAACAGGTCATCGTGCCATTGCAATGGAAGTCCACCTCGTCACCGGTCGCGTCGACGGTGAAAAGCCACGACGGTGACGTTTTCGTGGTCGCCGCGTTCGTCAGCGTGAACACGAAGAACGCGCAGGCACCCGACGGCGTGCAATCGACCGCGAGCTACACCGTGACGGTGGACCGATCCAGGGATTGGTTGATCACCGATGTCGGTGGAGTGGACGCAGCAGTCGGTCAGAAGTAGCGGCGGGACAAAAGTAGTTGATCAATTCTGAGAGGTGTTGAACCGTGAGCAATATCCTGAACCTGGCCGACAGTGCGTGGCCACTGGTCACCGAAGAGGGGTGGCCGCCCAACATGGAGCCGCATCCCAGCAATTTCAGCGTGGGTACGGCGCAAGAGATCGCATTCTTCTTCATCGCCGGCGCCGCCGTCGTCATCTTCGCCCTGCCGTGGGCGATCAAAGCCGGTGCCAGAAGCCGAAACTGGGTGCCACTCCTGGTGATCGGCAGCGGCCTGGTCTGCAGCCTGCTCGAGCCGATGCTCGACCTCCTCGGTCATCTGCACTGGGCCAACAACCTCATTCCGGCGTTCACCAACTTCGGTATCACGGTGCCGGCGCTGATTCCGCTGTGCTATGTCGCTTTCCTGGGTCTGGAGGCGTACTTCGCCTATTTCGTCATCCGTAATGGCGCCCACCGTAGGCACTTCGTGATGCTGCTCGGAATGGGCATCATCACCGATGCCGTGATGGAGACGATCGGTATCAATCTCGGCGTGTACGAGTACTACGGTGTCCAGCCGTTCGAATTCCTCGGTTTCCCGTACTGGTGGGGCTTCATCAACGGCGGCTCGTTTGTCACCATCGGCGCTATTCTGGCCTTCGCCGTGCCGCGCCTTCAGGGTTCCTACAAACTGCTGATTCTGCTGTCCGCGCCGTTCGGCATGATGGTTGCCTACTTCGGTGTCGGCTCGGTGCACATCCTGGTCCACAACTCGGCGCTGCCGACCTGGGTTCGCTGGGTGGCCGCTGCGGTGATGATGGTGATGATGGTGGGCTGGATGTTCCTGCTGCATCAACTCGTAGGACGTAAGGCGAACGAGGCCGCTCCGAGCTGGAACCTGGGCCGGATGTTCATGTACTCGTGGGTGCTGCACACCAAGGCGTCACGTCAGCGGTTGTGGGACAAGATGATCGACGAGGCCGGCCCGGGCGCGCGCGAACAACTCGCCGCCGATCCCGAGGATCCCGACCTGGCTGTCGTCGGACCGCATACCGCCCTCGGCGGCGCTGTCGGCGACCGCGATCTGGTTCACTGAGCTTATCCGGATCTCCTGCGGATTACCCACACGGTCCCGACCACGACAGGTGGTCGGGACCGTCTGCGTTCAGGCCAGGGTACCGGTGCCGTTCGGGTTGCCGGTGGCGTTCGGGTCAGGGTGCCAGGGCGCTGCGGACAAAATTCTGGGTGGTGGTGACAACCTTCTCAACCGATCCGCGTCGTGGGTTCCACCATTCCGCGGCCCAGTTCAGGGCGCCCAGGATCAGCATCTGCGTGATGTAGAGATCCAGGTCAGTGCGGATCGCGCCCTCAGCATGTGCCGACCGGATGAGATCACGCCAGATCCGGCCGTATCGGTTCTCCTCGGTGACCTGGCGTTTGCGGATGTTCTCCGGGACCTGGCCCGAATTCCGGATCGAGGCGGTGGTGTACGCGGAGATCTCCAGTTCGTGGCGCAGATGGGTTTCGACGGCGACCAGTATCCGGTCCATGGGCTCGGTACCGTCGGGCAGGTCGTCGAGCACTGCTGTCATGTGCTTGCGCATATCGGCGATACCCGACCACATGACCTCTTCGATCAGGTCCTCGCGGGAGTCGAAATAGTAGTAGATCGCCGGTGCCTGGATCTCGGCCACCTGCGCCACATCCGTGAGCCGCATACCGGCGTAGCCCTTGCGGCTGAGCACCTCGGCCGCCGCGTCGAGAATCCTGGCGCGGGTACGTTCGGACTTGGACGCCGACTCGTCGGTCGTCGTGCTCTGGCGTGTCTTGCGGGGCGGCATACGGCGAATTCTAATCCACGATCAGCGCAACGCCGCAGGTGGCATCACCTGCGGCGTTGGCGCTTAGGTTTGCATAGGTTCCTCAGAGGATCCGTCGCAGGAGCTTCTTGGCGAACTCGCTGTAGGGCGGGTACTGGAACTTCAGATCGGGCTTCTGAGTCTTGACCAGGACGGCCTTGCGGTGGCTGAAGGTCTCGAATCCCCATCGGCCGTGATAGGCGCCGATGCCGCTGGCGCCGACCCCGCCGAACGGCAGACTCGGAATCAGGCAATGCATCGCCACATGGTTGACCACCGCACCGCCCGACGGGACATCGCTGATCAACCGGTCGGCGGTGGCCTTGGACCGCGTGAAGACGTAGAACGCCAGCGGTTTGGGCCTGCTGTTGACGAAAGTCACGGCGGCTTCGGCATTCTCGATGCCCAACACCGGAAGGACCGGGCCGAAGATCTCGTCGGTCATCACCGGATCGGTGGGGGACGGTTCATCGATGATGGTGGGCTCGATGGAGATCGACGCCGCGTCGGTGCGGCCTCCGGTGACGATGGATCCGCTCGTCGAATCGAGGTAGCCGGCGATCCGGCTGAACTGGCGTTCGTTGACGATGCGCTGCAGGTCGGGTTCTCCCGCCCGCAGTTCGATGAGAACTTTACGCAATGCATCGATGAATGCCGGTTTGACCGAATTCTCCACCAGGATGTAGTCGGGTGCGATGCAGGTCTGGCCCGAATTGAGAAGTTTGACCCATAGAATGCGGCGGGCCGCGATTTCCAGATCGGCGTCGGACAGGATCACCACGGGGCTCTTGCCGCCCAGCTCGAGGGTGACCGGTGTCAGTGTCTTGGCGGCACTTTCCATGATCTTCTTGCCGATCTCGGTGCCGCCGGTGAACAGCGCGTGATCGAAACCCTGGGCGAGCAGATCCTGGGTGGTGGCACCGTCGCCCTCCACCACGCGCACGGCCTCGGCGTCGACGTACCGCGGCAGTGCGCGGGCCAGGAAGGCGGACGTTTTCGGTGCCAGCTCCGACGGCTTGATCACCACGGTGTTGCCGGCGGCGATGGCCGCGACGAGCGGCGACAGGGTCAGGAACACCGGATAGTTCCACGGACCGATGATCAGGACCGTGCCCAGCGGCTCGAACTCGACCCGCGCGGAACCGGGCAGCTGGGTCAGTGGCAGCGACTGACGCTGCGGACGCACCCAGCGCTTGAGGTTCTTGCGTGCGACGTCGATCTCGGCCTTGGTGCCGACGATCTCACCGAACCAGGTGTCGTAGGCGTTGCGGCCGAGGTCGGCGGCCATCGCTTCGGCGATCGCCGGTTCTTCTTCCGCCAGTAGCCGTTCCAGCCCGTCCAGCTGCGCCAGACGCCAGGCGAGTGGGCGGGTGCGCCGCGTCGCGTACACCGCGCGCAGGTCGGCGACGACGGTATCGGCGCCGGGCGTGGAACTGACGGCTGCCGTCGCGGCCCTTGCGGTCTTCGGTGTGGCCGTGGTCTTCGGCGTGGCCGTGGTCTTCGGTGTGGCCGTGGTCATGGTCTCTCCTGTGTGGGGCGGTCGGTTGGCGATCAGAGTGTGCAGGGCCTGCGGCGTGTGAGGGCCTCAGAGCGTATAAGGCATGGACTTCACGGCGCGGACGAAGTTGCCCGTCAGGTACTCGGGTTCGCCGACACGGAGGGTGGGGGCACGGTGCAGGAGTTCGCGGAAGATCTCCCGCAGCTGGGAACGGGCGACGAAGTTGCCCATACAGTTGTGCGGTCCGCCGCCGCCGAAACCGAGATGGGGGTTGGGCGAGCGCAGGATGTCGAACCGGTCCGGATGGGCGAAGACCTTCTCATCGCGGTTGGCGGAGGAATAGATGATGGCGACCCAGTCGCCTTCGCGAATGAACTGGCCGCCGAGTTCGACATCCTGGGTTGCGGTGCGCCGGAATGTCATGACCGGTGTCGCGAAACGGACGGCTTCTTCCACCGCGTCTTCGATCCGGTTGTCGAAGTCGGCGAGCAAGAGCTCACGCTGATCGGGAAAGTCCTGAAATGCTTTGGCGGTCAGGGAGATCGAATTGCGCGTGGTGTCGTTTCCCGCGACGGACAGGAGTACGAAGAACGACGCGATCTCCTCGTCGGTGAGTTGCTCGCCGTCGACTTCGGCCTGAACGAGGTTGGTCATGAGATCGTTGCGCGGGCTCGTCCGGCGCTGATCGGCCAGGTCGAAACCGATTTCCAGCAGACCGACCAGGGCATCGTTGAGAACCTCACCCGATTCGCGGCCCGCGGCGACGTTCTCATCGGCCCAGGAGACCATTCCGTCGGCATGATGTGCCGCCAGTTCGCGGGCCTCCTGATCCTCCAGCCCGACCATCTCGTAGATGGTCCACATCGGGAGCTTTTTGGATACCGCCGAAACGAAGTCGCCTTCGGGATGGGCCAGCAGGTCGTCGACGATGATCCGGGCCTGATTGCGGATCTGCTCGTGGATGCTCGCGACCTGCTTGGGGGTGAACGCCGTGCTCACCAGCCGCCGGAGCTTGGCGTGGCGGGGATCGTCCATGCCGAGGAAGGAACCTGCCGCCGACAGGATGTCCTCGGGCACCTCCTCGAACTGGAAACCGCGGCTGGAGCAGAAAATCTTGGCCTTGCGGCTGACCTCACGGACCAATTCGTGGCTGGTCACCACCCACACGCCGTCGTTCTCCGGCGGCATGAGTGAACCTTCGAGTGGGCGATGCCAGCTCACCGGACGCTGCTCGCGAAGCACTTTGAAGGTCTTGTCCCGCTCCTCCGCGGTGACGGACCAGAAGTCCAGGGACGAGATGGAAAGCTCGTCGTAGGCGGGGCGGGACGGTGCGGCGACGGTGGTCATCGGGGCCTCCTCGGAGTACGGGACTGTTTTGCTGTCGGATGCGACCGGCGCATGTCGGTTTCTGCGCCGACGCACGGACGCCGATCGCGGCACGCTCGTGTTGTCGGCATAACGCGAGTGATGTGATCTGGCTCGCAGTCTATGTCCAGCAACCGGCGTTGTCGACTAGTTTTCGAATATGGATTAACCAGCGCATCTGTTGTGACAGCTGGGATGTGGTTGCGGACGGGTGTCAGCCGGTGGTGGCCGGCTCCCGGTCGGTCGCTGATGGCTGCGGTCGCAGGGACGGATCGCGTGGAGGTTGTCCCACCACCAGGTGCTTGCCGAGCATCGCGATCGTCCAGGCGATCGCGCCGGCAACGGTGAGTGCACCGAGGTACAGGGCCCACATCGGCGGATTGTCGGACGACGTGCGGATCGACAGGTAGATGATGCCGCTGCCGAACAGCCCGTAGGCGAAGCAACTCGGTACGAGGAGAAGCAGGTAGAGCTGCGACGCTCCGCGCAGCAGCGGGACCAGGCGCGAGGCGATGATTCCACTGATCACGGCCGACATGGCATTGGTGAAACCGAGGAAGAGCGGATAGCCGAGGAACTTGAACGGGTGATCGCCCGGATAGATGTAGACGTCCATCACGCTGATGTAGATGATCTCGGCAACCACCGACATGGCCACGATGCCGAAGTACAGGCGCCAGACGGTGCGCATGCTCGGGAATCGTGCGATGGTGCGGGCGATGATGACCGACGCGCCGCCGTAGAACGCGACATAGGCCGCGGGAACCCAGATCGGCTGCGCGCTGCCGAAGGTCGTGTACAGATGCCACTGTCCTCCGCGGGGGAACACCAGGCCATAGAGGTGATCGAACAGCGGCTCCATCAGGGCGGCCAGGCCGCCCGAAACGGTCAGGATTGCCGGCCAGACGATCTTCTCGCGGATACAGATCTGCGCGACGAAGCAGATCGCCACGATGGCGATCGCGAACGTCAGTCCGGTCGCGAACCACTGTCCGACCTCGCTGACCTGCGCATTGAGTACCTCAGGGGACTCGTGTTTCACGGCTTCCTCCGATCAAAAACTTTAATCTGGTTTCAGAATACACCATAAGTAGAGTTATAGTGTGATTGATCGCACAGATCGATGTCGGGAGTGGTTCGGCGATGAGCGCCCCGACGGGGAGTGAGGAATCAGTCAATGGCCAGTGTCAAGGAACCAGCGACGGAACGCACAGCCGTCCTACCGGTGGTATCGGACGTACCACCCCTGGAAAGGCGGGGATCGACGACGTTCCTCGCGGCGATCGGACTCGTCTGGTTCGCCGTGAGCGTTGTCGTGATCGCCCGATGGGTCGGATCGGACCATTTCACGCCCGCGCCAAAGATCGGGCCCGACGAGATGGAATCCTGGCGGCTCATCGCGCTCCGGATCTTCGAGGTCATCAGTCTCGTAGTGCTGCTGCTGTTCATCTGGTTCTCGGTGATCAAGCCGGTCCGCGACACCGGCAGACTCAGCCTGGACGGCCGGTTCGTCATCGGCGGCCTGGTGTGCTTCGTCGCCGACGCCTTCCTGAACGTGCAGAAGTACCTGTTCGCCTGGAACAGCGAGAACATCAACATGGGTGTGTGGGTGAAGTTCATGCCGTTCCACAACCCGGACGCGCCCACCCAGTACGCCGAGTCGCTGGTCTGGGGCCCGCCCATGTACGTCTACTTCTGTGCCGGTGTGGCCATCGTCGCGTGCTACCACGCGAAGAAGGTGCGCAGGCGCTGGCCCTACATCAGCAAGGTCACCCTGTTCACCGGGATCTTCGTTTTCGAGTTCCTGTTCGATTTCATCGTCGAGAACGTGGTCATCCGCACCACACACGCTTACGCCTTCGCCAACACCTATGAGCCGCTGACCCTTTGGGCCGGCGAGGTCCATCAGTTCCCGATCTACGAATCGATCCTGGTCGCGTTCGTCGGCTGCGTGTTCACCTGGATGCGGATGGAGGCCGAGGATCATCCGGAAGGGCTCTCGCCCATCGAATCGGGCCTCGTGCACTGGCGGCCGGAGCTGCAGGGCTGGGTGCGGAACTTCGCGGTGCTCGGATTCTGCATGGTCACACTGTGTTTCGTGTACCACCTGCCGTTCAACTGGCTCGGGATGATCGGGGATTCGGTGGCCGACATGCCGAGTTACCTGCTGCCCGCCTGACAGTCCCGGTGTCTTGGAGTGGACCGTCGCGGATCAGCCCGCGGCGGTCCGCCCGGCCCGTAGGTTTGCGCGTTCGTCGGCAATGGATTTGATCCAGTGTTCGGCGGTCCAGCTGAGCGTGTCGAGATCGACGGGCAGGGTCGTCTGTTCGTAGCCGACGATGATCAGCAGCGCCCAATGCGCGTATCGTGCAGCGGCTTCGGGATTCAGTAGACGCCCGACGATGTTGTGGACCACGTCGTAGCGCAGTCGATCGGCTGCTTCGACCACGTGGCGTACCGCGGGGTCGGCCGATCCCCACGAGCGGATGGCGCCCTCGGCTCCGTGGGGAAGTTTGAGGCCGTAGGAGATGAGCCGGTCGAGAGCGGCGTCGGCATCGGGCTCGGCGAGGAGCCTCTCGAGGTGTTGCTGGGTGTGGGTGGTGAACCAGTAGTCCGGCAGCGCGCGGGTGTAGTCGGCCCAGTTGCGGAAGAAATGATAGAACGATCCGGTGGTGACACCCATCCGCCGGCAGACCTCGGACTGTTTGAGTGCGCCGTAGCCATCCGAGGCGAGGATGTCGAGACCGACTCTGAGGTAGGCGTCGCGGGATGCGGTGGTTGCCATCTGTCCTACGTTATCCGAGCGCGGTGGTGGTTCGCTGAACCACGGGGGTGCTGTCCAGGGCCTGCCTGATCAGCATTTGCGCGGACGTCACCACGGCGTCCACCGGAATCAGGTCGGAGCGGTGCCATTCGGCGGCCCAGTTCAGGGAACCGAGCAGCAACATACGCAGGACGAAAAGATTGATGTCCGAACGGATTTCGCCCTCACGGGCCGCATCCTCGATCAGTCGGTGCCAGATTCGTCCGTATTCTTCGGCCTCCTGGGTGGCCCGTATCCGCAGGTGGGTGGGGATCTGTGCGGTATTGCGTATCGACGCCGTCGTGTAGTCGGACACCTCGAGTTCGCGGCGCAGGTGGGCCTCGACCGCCAGCATGATGCGGTCCATACCGGTATCGCCGGGTGTGGCCGTGTCGAGGACTTCGCGGACGTGCCGGCGCAGATCGGCCAGACCCCACCACATGACCTCTTCGACGAGTGCGTCGCGGGAGTCGAAGTAGTAGTAGATCGCGGTCGCGCGCACTCCCGCGACCTCGGCGACATCCTGTAGATGGGTACCTGCGTAGCCCTTCTCGCTGAGCACCTTGGCCGTGGCGTCCAGGATGCGTGCACGGGTCTGGACGGACTTGTGGCCGCTTCGGCCGGTGCGTCCGGACGGGGCCGCGCCCGCCATTTTTGATTTCATATTAAGTGCCACGCTACCGACTATAGGGCTACCCGTCCACCGGTGGTGGAGTACTAAGTCCCCGATGGCGTGACCGGTCCGATGCCCGCGGGCTCGCAAGGGAGCTTCTGTGCTGTCTCGGCCGGCATCGAAAACCTAATGGAAGTAGGGGGGTCCCATTGGCGGACATTTTGGGGTATTTTGACTCTGTGATCGGTGGCGCACCCGGGCAGTCCGGCTGGCGTGCGTCACACCTGTTCGCCCGGTGGAGTCATCGGCCGACAGGGGATGCGAAGCTCAGCCGAGTTGTTAGGTCGAGGCTCGCATACCGATCCCGATGCTGTGCGGCCGCATGAGGGTGTCCGTTTCAGTACGCCAACCACAACTGCCTCCTGGGCGATCGGGTCGTATCGGCCGTCGCATAAGTGGGGGGCGCCGCATGTCTGGAGGAAGCAGTGGGTGTAGAGGTCAGTGTCGAGGGGCTTACCAAGTCGTTCGGGTC
>NZ_JAGQTN010000314.1 GCF_020438995.1 Gordonia sp. (in: high G+C Gram-positive bacteria) | reverse complement strand
GCGCCGCCCTGGTCCCGGTCACCGTTGCCGATCCGCGTCCTGCGCGCATCCCGTTGTCGTTCGCCCAACAGCGGATGTGGTTCATCAACCGCTTCGACGCGTCGGGCGCCACCTACAACATCCCCGCAGTCCTCCGCTTGACCGGCGAACTGGACGTGGATGCGTTGCGGCAGGCCGTGATCGATGTCCTCGAACGCCACGAGGTCCTGCGCACCTCGTTCCCCGCCGAGAACGGTATACCGTTCCAGCGGGTCGGCGACATCGCAGAGTTCGACGACCACGGCATCTGGCAGATCGTCGCCACCGACGAGGACGTCTTCGCCGCGGCGACAACAGGCTTCGACGTAACGATGCAATGGCCTATCCGAGTTATCCTCCGCAACACCGACGCATCCCCCATCTTGACCCCTGAGGCCGACGGTTCCACCTTCTTGATCCCTGAGGCCGATGCGACGAAGGAGCGAGGGTCGCGAAGGGTCCGGCGAGTCGAGCACCATGACGCCACCCCGGCCGGCGACTACCTCCTGGCGGTGGTCGCCCACCATATCGGTATCGACGGTGAGTCGATGTTGCCGCTGGTGACCGACATCGTCACCGCGTACACCGCACGCACCCAGGGCGATGCACCGTCCTGGACGCCCTTGCCGGTGCAGTTCGCCGACTTCGCGATCTGGCAGCACGAGGTCCTCGGCTCCGCTGACGATGCCGAGTCGGTGATCGGCCGCCAGCTCGGCTACTGGAAGGACAAGCTCACCGGCTTGCCGGACGTCCTCGAACTGCCCACTGACCGCCCGCGCCCGCTGGTCGCCTCGTACCGAGGTGCCGACCTCGGATTCGCCGTCCCCGACGAGGTGTCGGAGCGGATCGAGCAGATCGCCCGCCGCTACGGCGTCACCGAGTTCATGGTCGTGCACGCCGCATTGGCGGTGCTGCTCGCCAGATTGACTGCCACACAGGACATCGCGGTGTCGACGCCGACCGCCGGTCGCGGTCAGGCAGTGCTCGACCGGTTGGTCGGCATGTTCGTGAACACCTTGGTGCTACGCACCGACGTTCAGTCATCGATGTCGTTCGAGGAGTTGCTGGAGCAGGTTCGGGTGTCGGATCTGGATGCGTTCGAGCATGCGGATGTGCCGTTCGAGTCGGTGGTGGAGGCTGTTGATCCGGTGCGGTCGGAGGCGTTCGCGCCGCTGGCTCAGGTGATGCTCTCGTTCGACCCCGGTGCGTCGGTGGCCGAGGCCAGGGCTCAGGTCGGCGATCTCAAGATCGCCCCCGTCACCCTGGATCAGGTTCCCGCACAGGTCGACCTCTCGGTGGTCGTGTCCTCCGGCGGTGCCGACCGACCGTGGTCCGGCGTGCTGCGCTATGCGACCGACCTGTTCGACGAGCCGACGATGGCCGAGCTGGCCGACCGATTCGTGCGACTGCTGGACGTGCTGACAGCGGAACCCGAAGTGGCCGTGGGTGATGCGGCGTTGCTGGCCGATGCTGATCGTGCTTTGGTGCTTGATCGTTCGGTGGGTGCCGAGGTTGTTGTACCTGTGGGTTCGGTGGCTGATGTTGTTGTGGCGCAGTGTGTTCGGTCGCCGGAGGCGTCGGCGTTGTGGTTTGAGGGGCGTAGTGTCTGTTATGCCGAGTTGTCTGCTCGGGTGAGTGTGCTTGCGCGTGAGTTGATTTCGTCGGGTGTGGGCCCGGATACCGCGGTGGGTGTGTGTATCGACCGCAGCATCGAGATGGTGGTGGCCATTCATGCGGTGGTGGCTGCTGGTGGTCAGTATGTGCCGATCGCCACGGATGCTCCGGCTGATCGTGTGCGGTCGATGGTGGTGGCCGCGGGTGTGCGGATCGTCCTGACAGCTGCCGACTTCTTGATCCCTGAGGAGCGGTCGGGCGAGCTTGCGAGCCGATCGCGTCACGAAGGGTCCGGTGAGACGAGCGCATGGGGTGAGCAGGTCCGCACGATCGTGGTGGATTGCACCACTGAGGTGGATCTGGCTACGGCTCCGGTGTCTGATGCTGAGCGGCTGGCGTCGTTGTCGTTGGACAATGCGTTGTACACCCTGTTTACGTCGGGTTCGACGGGTGTGCCCAAGGGTGTGACGGTGTCGCATCGTGCTGTGTTGAACCGTTTGTGGTGGGGTCTGGATGTGTTCCCGTGGTCGGTGGGGGACAGGGTTGTGCAGAAGACGCCGTACACGTTCGATGTGTCGGTGCCGGAATTGTTCGCGCCGTTGTTCGCGGGCGCGGAGTTGGTGATCGCTCGTCCTGGTGGTCATGCCGATCCTGCGTATATTGCGGATCTGATCGCGGAGACTGCTGCGACATCGGTGCATTTCGTGCCGTCGATGTTGTCGGTGTTTGTGGATGTGGTGGATCGGGATCGTTTGGCGCAGTTGATTTCTCTGAAGTGGGTGTTCGCCTCCGGTGAGGCGTTGCCTGCTGCTGTCGTCGCCCAGGTGCATGCGGTGTGGCCGAGCGTAGGTATTCACAATCTGTTCGGTCCGACTGAGGCTGCGGTTGAGGTGGCGTGGGCTGATGTGTCGGATGCTCCGGAGTCGGTGACGATCGGTGTGCCGGTGTGGAACACCGAGACTCTTGTGCTCGATGACAGGCTCAAGCCGGTGCCCGCGGGTGTTCCGGGAGAGTTGTATCTCGGTGGCGTGCAGATTGCGCGCGGATATGCGGGGCAGCCGGGTTTGACTGCTGAGCGGTTCGTTCCCGATCCGTACGGGGTGGAAGGTTCGCGTCTGTACCGCACCGGTGATGCGGTGCGCTGGAACGCAGTCGGCAATATCGAGTACTTGGGTCGTACCGACTTCCAGGTGAAGTTGCGGGGTCAGCGGATCGAGCTCGGTGAGATCGAAGCGGTCCTCTCCGGTGTGCCGGGTGTGGTGCATGCGGCGGTGACGGTGGCGGCAACCGACTCCGGCGCCGAACATCTCGTGGCCTACCTGTCGCCGGCATCGGTGGATGTCAACGTGGTGAAGGCTGCTGTGGCACAGGCACTGCCGTCGTACATGGTGCCGACGGTGTGGATGCTCATCAATGACGTACCGCTGAATTCGGCGGGCAAACTCGATCGGAAGGCATTGCCGGCTCCGGATTTCGGTGCTGTTTCCGAGGAGTACGTGGCGCCGGACGGTGCCGTCGAGGAGCGCTTGGCCGGTGTGTTCGCCGACCTGTTGGGTACCGATCGGGTGTCGGTGACCGAGTCGTTCTTCGATGTCGGTGGTAACTCGTTGTCGGCGATGCGGTTGGCTGCTCGTGCTGGTGAGGTTCTCGGGGTGGAGGTGTCTGTTCGGGACATCTTTGAGGCTCCGAGTGTGCGTGAGTT
>NZ_JAGQTN010000313.1 GCF_020438995.1 Gordonia sp. (in: high G+C Gram-positive bacteria) | reverse complement strand
CTGGTGGCTATTGTCGCGGCATTCGCGGCGCTGGTTGTCGTCGCATCGACCAAATCTGAAAGTGTGACCACGGTTTCGGGCGCCGTCGTCCTCGACGGTACGGCGATGTTCCTGCAGGGCACGGTGCTGCTGGTATCCCTTGTGGCGGTGGCCTTCATGGGCGAACGACGGCTCGAACGGGTGGTCAGGCAACCCGAGTTGGTCGGCGCGGCAACAGGTTCCGGAACCAATGGCACCGGCGACATCACCGACGCCGACATGTTCACCTCGTCGGGTGCGTCGGTGCCCGGCAGCGACGCCGAATACGAGGCGACCCGCGCCGGCGGGACGACCACCGAGGTGTTCCCGCTGGCCCTGTTCGCAGTCGGCGGGATGATGCTGTTCGGCGCGTGCGGCGATCTGCTGACCATGTTCGTCGCTCTGGAAGTCATGTCGTTGCCGCTGTACCTGCTGTGCGGACTGGCGCGGCGTCGACGGCTGATCTCGCAGGAGGCGGCGCTCAAGTACTTCCTGCTCGGCGCGTTCGCGTCGGCGTTCTTCCTGTTCGGTGCGGCGTTCGCGTACGGGGCGACCGGCTCACTCGATCTGGCCGAGATCAACACCTCGCTCGCCTCCGCCGACGACCGTTCGCTCGCCGTGATCGGGTTCGCCCTCCTCTCGGTGGGTCTCCTGTTCAAAATCGGTGCCGTACCGTTCCATTCGTGGATTCCCGACGTGTACCAGGGCGCCCCCACCCCCGTCACCGGATTCATGGCCTCGGCCACCAAGGTCGCCGCATTCGGCGGCCTACTGCGGGTCTGCTACCTCGGTTTCGGTGAGATACACAAAGATTGGGAACCGATCCTGTGGGCGGTGGCGATCGCGACCATGCTGATCGGCGCGATCATGGCCGTCACCCAGTCCGACATCAAACGGATGCTCGCCTATTCGTCCATCACGCACGCCGGTTTCCTGCTCCTCGGAGTCATCGCCCTCGATGAACACGGCATCACGGCAACCCTGTTCTACCTTGCGGTCTACGGCTTTTCGACGCTCGGCGCATTCGCCACCATTTCCGTCGTCCGCGAGCCGGACCGCCCCGTCGGCCCCCACCTGTCGGGCCGCGAGGCCACCGACATCTCCCAGTGGGCGGGTCTGGGCAAACGCTATCCCCTTGTCGGCGCGATGTTTTCGATGTTCCTGCTCGCCTTCGCAGGTATCCCCCTGACAAGCGGTTTCATCGCCAAGTTCGCCGTATTCTCCGCCGCCGCGGGTTCGGGCGCCGGAATCCTCGTCGTGGTCGGCGTCCTCTCCAGCGCCATCGCCGCCTACTTCTACATCCGCATCATCATCGCCATGTTTTTCACCGATCCCCCCGACGACCCACCCCATATCGTGCGCCCCAGCATCCTCACCACCGCAGGCATAGCCGCCTGCACGGTAGTCACCATCCTCCTGGGCATCCTCCCCCAACCCCTCCTCGACCTCGCCGAACGCGCCGCCCAGTTCCACTGAGTACCGTTCCCGCGTGCTACCGATCTCGGACACGACGTACGTCGACGCACCGAACCCCGACGTGCCCAATGTCAGGTCTTGCATCAATGGACGGGACTCTCGCGGCCGCTTCTGCTGACAGCACTCGGCGACATCTATGACTATTGACGGAAGTCACGCCTGGATCGTTCGCGTG
>NZ_JAGQTN010000312.1 GCF_020438995.1 Gordonia sp. (in: high G+C Gram-positive bacteria) | reverse complement strand
GGTCGCGAGAACGACACGTGGACAACGCCGCTGGGCGAGGTCACCGTGTCGATGTCGAAACGGTCCTCAAGTCCTTCCAGTCCGTCCCAGAGCCGTTCGCCGCGACCGAGGAAGATGGGCACGACGGCGATGTGCATCTCGTCGACCAGATCGGCCCGAAGGAAGTCCCGGACGGTCGTGGTGCCGCCACCGATGCGGACGTCGAGGTCGCCGGCGAGCTCACGGGCCCGGGCGAGAGCCTCGGCGGGTGTCGCGTCGAGAAAGTGGAAAGTGGTCCCGCCGTCGAGCTCCAGCGGTGGTCGGGGGTGGTGGGTGAGCACGACGACCGGCGTGTGAAACGGCGGGTTGTCACCCCACCAGCCGGTCCATTCCTCGTCGGGCCACGGTCCAGGTTTCGGGGCGAACTTGTTGCGCCCCATGATCTCCGCGCCGATACCTGTGTTCCATCGGCTCGCGAACGCCTCATCGACGCCGGTGGTACCGGGCTGGTCGCCGTGCAGCCCCATCTCGGTGAAGGTGCGCGTCGGCAAGGCCCATTCCAGGAGCCTGGTGCCGGCGTGACCGAACGGCGATTGCCGGGTCTGGCCTTCGCCGACACCGAAGCCGTCGAGAGAGACGGAGAAATTGTGGACTCGAACTCGACTCATTGCGGCTCCTCCTGATGGTGAGTGCCGGCAACGATGTAGTTCGCCAGACGGCCGAGCGTCTGCTGCCCGCCTTCGATCGCTCCGAACTTCTCGACGGCCTGGTCGCGGAGCACCTTGGTGGGGAAGACATTACGCAGCACGATTCGGGTGCGATCCCCGACCGGTTCGAAGGTGAAAGTGGACTCGAAAGCGTCCGGATCGTCCCGAAAACTGCCGTGATCCACCATGATTCGTTTCGGTGGGTCGATCTCGCGCCAGCGGATCCAGTTCGGGTAGTGGGTGCCGTCGGGTCCGTGCATCATGAAGTCCCACTCACCACCGACTCGGAAGTCGAATGATTTTGTGGTCGTGGTGAATCCGTCGGGCCCGAACCATCTCGACAGGTGCCGGACGTCGGTGAACGCCTCGAAGACGAGTGCGGGTGGGGCGTCGATCTCGTGGGTGACCACGATTTCCCGGTCTGCCGTGTCAGTCATCTGATTCTTTCGATTGTCGGGTCTGGTCCAGTTCCCGGACATAGTCGCCCAGCCTGTTGAAGCTCTCGTTCCAGAATTGTTCGAAGCCGCCCAGCCATTCCTTCACCGGCAGCAGCCCCGACGGATCCAGCTCGTACAGACGCTGTTTGCCGTCACTACGGACGTGGACGATGCGGACCTCGCGAAGGACCCGCAGATGCTTCGACGCCTGCGGCTGGGTCATCCCCAGTTCGTGCGCCAGCTCGCCCACCGCGCTTTCACCTCGCCGCAGACGGAGCAGGATCTCGCGGCGCTGCGGTTCGGCGATCGCATTGAACGCATCGGAGGTTGTCGCCGCTCGTGCCATCCACCCATCATATGCCTATATAGGAAACTGTCTAGTCCGTAGTTCCGGCGGCGGCCGGCGACAGCCTTGACATTGACGCGACGTCAAGGTTTCTACTGGCATCATGAGAATCGGTCAGGCCGCGGAGCTCGTCGGAGTGTCCACCAGAACGATCCGCCACTATCACCGTGTCGGAGTGCTGCCCGAACCCGAGCGCGACCCGAACGGGTATCGGCGGTACAGCCTCGAAGATGTGATCCGGCTGACCCGGGCACGGCGGCTGACCGACCTCGGCCTGAGCCTGGACGTCGTGGGCGAAGTGCTCGCCGCGTCCGGCTCCGCCGATCTGACCGAGATCCTCGATGAACTCGACGCGGACCTCGATCGCCAGGATGCGGCGATCGCCCGGCAACGGGCACGCCTGACGCAACTACGATTACGCCTCGACGAGCAAGGAGATCCCCTGCAATCGTCGGCCGCCGCTCAACTGGCAGAACTCCTCAAGGACACCGGCGTCGTCGGGCCGGCTGCGGACCTGGATGTTGACCTGATGTCTCTGCTTCCGGAAGAAGCCGCCGCGTACATCTTCCAGATCGACCAGACTCGGGGATTGACTCCCGAACGGCAGTCGCACCTGAAGGACGTGTACCGGCGCTTCGATTCAATCGCGGGACTTGACCCCGATGATCCACTCGTCGATGTACTGGCCGACGACATCGTCGCAGGCCTTCCCGACGAACTGAAACAGGAAGCGAGTCGGCCACTGCCGGCGGGAGTCGATGAGCTCTGGCAGATGTCGGCGCCGCCGCTCGGCGAGATGATCACCGAGCACCTAGCACCCGCACAGGTCGCGGTTGTGACTGCGATCATGTCCAGGCTGGTATCGTCGTGACCGCGGCGACGGTCGTGCGCAGGGTGCTGTTCACGCTCGCACCGATCGAAATCGGCCTGGCGGTGGCGATTTTCGCCGGAGCCACGATTCCGCCACCGTTGAGGATCGCCATCGCAGTATTGGTTCTGATCACCGTGCTCGTCGAGATCTCGATCCTCGCAGCGAAGATCCACGGTCTATGCAGAGGCGGCGCCGGCTTCCGGCGGGCCACAGTGCAAGCGGGTCGTGAGGTGATCGGGGAACGTCTGTGGGGACTCATTTCCACCGAGGTCGGCATGTTCGCGGCGCTGGGGCGACTCGTCGCCCGCAGGCCGAATGTGCCGGCGGGTGCGCAGGTGTTCACCAGTCACCGTGACCTCGCGCGGTTGATGTGGATCCTGGTACCGCTCACCGTCCTGGAGTCGGTGGTCGTGCATTTCCTGATCCGATTGCTCGTCCCCTGGCCGGCCGTCGGGATAGTGGTCCTGATCCTCACCGTCTACGGTCTGCTGTGGGTGCTCGGGTACGTCGCCGGGATCGCCATGAATCCCCACTGTCTCGATGACGGAACCTTCCTGGTGCGCAACGGGCCTCGGACCTGCGTATCGATTCCGTCGGAGGACATCGAACGGGTATCGCCGCATAACACGGAGGGATTGGGCTTGCGCCCTGCTTTCGATGACGGGTCACACACCCTGTCGGTGCCGCTGGTCGGCCGGACCAACGTAGCGGTGACACTCCGCAGACCGCTCCACACCCAGCCGCTCACCGAACACCGCGAGGTGCGAACGGTCCGGTTCTTCGTCGATGACCCCCGCGAGGTCGTGCGACACCTGCGCTCCGCGATCGACAATGTCGGCGAGTCGGCTCCTCGCTGATCATTACCCTCCACTGTCAGGCGGCGCCCCGGCGTGACGGTCGCTGGCACCGCGGGCAGAAGTGCGAGCCACGGTTCATGAACTGTTCCCGCACAATCGGAGTCCCGCACCTTGGACACGGCAGGCCAGTCCGGCCGTATGAACTCAGGCTTCGGTCGAAGTATCCGGATTGGCCGTTGACGTTGACGTAGAGCTCATCGAAGGAGGTTCCGCCGACGGCGATGGCCTCGCGCATCACGTCGGCGACGGCGTCGAGGAGTTCGGTGAGTTTGGGGCGACTGATGCGGTCGGTGACACGGGTGCCGTGTAGTCGCGCCCGCCACAGCGACTCGTCGGCGTAGATGTTGCCGACGCCGGAGATCACCGTCTGGTCGAGCAGGACCCGTTTGATCTCGGTGTGTTTGGCACGGATGCGGGTGATCACCTGCGCCTGGTCGTACGAGGGCTCGAACGGGTCGGGGGCGATGTGGGTGATCGTCTCGGGGACCCGCACGCCCGCTGCGTCGATGGCCCAGTCGTCGATGAACCAACCGCCGAAGGTTCGCTGGTCGACGAACCACAATTCGACCGGCCCGGAAGCATCGTCGGCACCCGGCGCCAGGTTCACGCGGATCCGCAGGTGGACCTCGTCGGGTGCGCCGGGCTCGGCGATCAGCAGTTGCCCACTCATCCCCAGATGGATCACCACCGCCCAGCCGTCGTCCGTCAGCTTTTCACCGCTACCGACGTTGAGCCACAAGTACTTGCCGCGACGACGGACATCGGTGATGGTAAGCCCACGCAACCGAGCGATCAGATCGACGGCGCCCCCGGCCTGACGGCGGACCGCCCGCGGATGTAAGACCTCGACGTGTTCGATCCGGCGACCGACGATATGCGCTGCAAGGCCGAGCCGGATGGTCTCGACCTCCGGCAGCTCAGGCACTCTCGGTCCCGAACTCCCCGCCGGGTTCACTGTTTGCGGTTTCGCCGCCTTCGGACTCGTGGTCTTCGGAACCTGCGCCGGAACGGTTGTTGAGCACGTCCCAGGCCAGGGCCGCGGCCTTCTGCTCGGCTTCCTTCTTGGACCGCCCCACACCCGAACCCAAATCCTCGCCCCCGACGACGGCAGTGGCGGTGAACTCCTTGTCGTGGTCGGGTCCGGTGGAGGTGATCTGATACTGCGGCGGACCCAGTTCGCGTTCGCTGGACAGTTCCTGCAGGGACGTCTTCCAGTCCAGGCCCGCGCCCAGCTTGCCGGCCTTGCCGATGACGTCGTCGAAGATGGCCAGGATGATGTCGCGGGAGATATCCAGGCCGTGGTCGAGAAACACTGCGCCGAACAGTGATTCGAGCCCGTCGGCGAGAATGCTCGCCTTGTCGCGGCCGCCGGTCATCTCCTCGCCCCGCCCGAGGTACAAATGCCTGCCCAGGCCGCCCTCGCCAAGGCCACGGGCGACTTCGGCGAGCGCATGCATGTTGACGACGCTGGCGCGGATCTTGGCGAGCTCGCCCTCGGGCCGGTCGGGGTAACGCTTGTAGAGCCGCTCGGTCACCACCACACCGAGCACCGAGTCGCCCAGGAATTCCAGACGTTCATTGGTGGGCAGGCCACCGTGTTCATACGCGTAGGACCGGTGCGTCAGCGCGAGCGTGAGCAAGTCTGGTGAGATCGGCACGCCAAGTGCGTCCGTGAGATCGACAAAGGTGTTCGCACTGTTGTCCCCCGACGTCCGCGTCACTGTGTGCCGGCCCCCGTTCCGTTGGTTTGCGTTCCGTTGCCCTCGTCATCGGTGAGGGTGTCGAGTTTGGCGGCGAGACCGGCCCACCGCGGATCGATGATGTCGTGGCCGTGGTCGGGGTCGGCGATCGCCAGACGCACACCGCACTGCGGGCACAGGCCCGGGCAGTCATCGGAGCACAGCGGCGACATCGGCAACTCCATGGCCACCGCGTCGATGATCGACTGTTCGAGGTCGATCTGCTCGTCGACGATGCGGTGCACGTCCTCCTCGTCGGTGGTCTGCTCGGTCTCGCTGTTCGGGTAGGCGAACAGTTCGGTCAGGAACACGTGCACCGTGCCCTCGACCGGTTCCAGACATCGCGAACACTGGCCCGACGTCTCGCCGCACACGGTACCCGTGACCAACACACCCTCGGACACCGATTCCAGGCGTAGGTCGACGTCGACTTCTGAGCCCTCTTCGATACCGATCATCTCCACCCCGATGCGCGAGGGTGTGAGGATCGTGCGATGGACTTCGGCCATGGTGCCGGGGCGACGGCCGAGGCTGCGGATGTCCAGAACGAACGGTGCTGGGCTGGTCACGGATTGAGCTGACACGGTATGCACCATACGCCCGACCCGGGACCGGGGCCAGTGACCACACGGACTACCCGCGGGCCGCGCAACTACGCCCGGCCAGCGGTCGTCAAGACTATCCGGACTGCCGCAGACTCCGCGAAGCCATCGGCGGCCGGCACACGGCTATACGGCCAGCGGGGATGTCTCGCGGTCCCGGTGAGCACCCTGACGCTCCGCATGGTGGTCGACGCTGCGCGGATACTCGACGTAGTCGTGCATTCCGGCGCCGGTACGCAGCTGATGCCGCCCACGATTGACCGATCGCAGTGTGCCGGTGAGGACTTCCTCGAACTGCGCGAGCTTCTCATCGACATACACGTCGCAGTCGCCACGCAGGCGGTCGGCCTCGCCATGAGCCGCGTCGATGATCCGCTCGGCCTCGCTCTTGGCCGCCGCGACCACCTCCGCCTCGGACACCAGGCGCTGCTGTTCGGCGATGCCGTCGGCCACCGACTTGTCATAGGAATTGTTTGCGGCATCGATGGTGCGCTGAGCCTCGGTACGCGCCCGGCCGGTCACCGAGTCGTATTCGCGGGCCGCACTCGACCGGATGCGGTGCGCTTCCTCGGCCGACTCGTCGACGATGGACTTGCCGTGCGACTTGGCCTCGTCCACCATGCGATCGGCCTGCGCCTTCGCGTCGGCGAGGATGCGGTCGGCCTCGGCACGCGCGTTCTCCAGCGTCGATTCCGATTCGGAGTCCGCCTTGGCGATCACGGTGTCGGAATGCTCACGGGCGGTGCTGATCAGCTCGTCACGCTGATCGAGCACGTCCTGTGCGTCGTCGAGTTCGCCGGGGATGGCGTCCTTGAGATCGTCGAGCAGTTCGAGCACGTCTCCGCGAGGGACGACGCAACCGGAGGTCATCGGGACGCTTCGCGCTTCTTCGACGATGGCGATCAGCTCATCGAGTGCTTCAAATACCCGGTACACAGCTACCTCATTCCTGCGATGGTCTGTCGGGTCGGCTGGTCACACGGCCGACGAGACTGCTGTGACTATTGTGCCGAAAGATGACACGGTTGCCGGTAACGCCGCTGTGGCGTGTCGCGGACGCCGCGACGCCGACCTAGACTTTCCGCTGCCCTGTCACCGCCGCCATCAGCCTCTCATGGATATGCCCGGACAGGAACGGCGACACGTCGCCACCGAGCTTGGCCACCTCTTTCACCAGCGAGCTCGACACGTGAGCGTAGCGGGGATCGGTCAGCAGGAACACCGTCTCGACGTCGCTCAGTTCACGGTTCATCTGCGCCATCGGTACCTCGTAGTCGAAGTCGACACCCGACCGCAGCCCTTTGACGATGGTCGAGTAACTGTTCTCGGTCAGGTAGTCGACGAGCAGACCGGTCCAGCGGTCCACCCTCACGTTGGGCAGGTCGGCACAATCCTCCTCGATCAGCGCGATGCGTTCGTCGACACTGAACATCCCCGACTTGTTCGGGTTGACGACGACGGTCACCACCACCTCGTCGAAGCGGCCGGCGGCCCGCTCCACGACGTAGCGGTGGCCTCGTGTGAACGGATCGAACGAACCGGGGCAGACAGCGGTAGCCATGCCACAGCAACTTACCGCAAGCAACCATCTTGATCCCTGAGGCCGATGCGACGAAGGAGCGAGGGTCGCGAAGGGTCCGGCGACACACGCACCTGACGCGGCCGCTCAGTCCGTTGCCCGCCCGGTGAGGTTGGCGATGATCTGCGCGGCAGAACCCTTCTGGACGGCGTCCCAACCGTCGCCGGCCCACAGGTTGAGCGTCTGGGTATTGCCGGCGGCCGCGGCAGCGGTCCGGATGGGTTTGGTCATGTAGTGCACATGCGGATAGGCGGCCGGCGCGTCGACGTTCATGGTCGCGAAACGGTTGGCCAACGCGCGGGCCGGACGTCCGGAGAACGCCCGGGTGACGACGGTACCGCGGTACTCCCAGCTCCACACCGCGTTGCGGTAGGTCTCCGAGGTGCCGGCCTCGTCGGCGCACAACAGTGCCGTGCCGACGGCGACTGCGGTGGCCCCGGCGTCGAGAAGTTCGCGGACGTCGTCTGCCACCCCGACCCCACCGGCAGCGATGACCGGCACTTCTGTGGCCTTGGTGATCTTGCGAACGAGTCCGGCGGTCGACATTCCCGGACCTCCATGCGGATGATCGGGAACGTCATGCCAGATCCCCCGATGCCCGCCGGCCTCAACGCCCTGCGCTATCAGCGCGTCGGCTCCGGATGCGACGGCGGCTGCGGCCTCGCCCGGTGAGGTCACGGTGACGAAGACCTGAGCACTGACCTCGGCGCGAATCCGGTCCACCAACTCACGCCCTGGGTCGGCGAACGTCGTGCTGACGAACGCGGGGCGATATCGCGCCAACACGGCGAGCTTGGCGTCGATGTCCTCGTCGAAGAACCTGGGGTTGCCGACTTCGGTGCCGAGGGTGTCGGCGTCGATCTGCAAGCGGGTCCGGTACTCGGCGATCTCGTCCGACAACTGCTCGCCCACGTCGGTTCCGGGCAGGAACAGGTTGACCCCGAATGGCCGGTCTGTGAGCTCTCCCACCTCGACGAGCAGCGGTTCGAGCTGTTCGGCGGTCAGATACCCGGCCGCGAGGGTACCCAGCCCTCCGGCGTTGCTGACGGCCGCGACCAGCTCGGGTGTGGTCGGCCCGCCCGCCATCGGGGCCCCGACAATCGGTATCACCCATTCGACAGGGCCGATCCGGACCCCGGCACCGCCCTGCGCATCAGTCGTCGTCACCTTGCCACCTCCGTATACCACCCAATCGCACTTGGATGAGAATACGGTATGTCAGAAGTGAGAATCACGTCTCCGATCGGGTGAAGTTGCTACCTGCGCCCGATTTCCACCCGGGTGTCGCCGTAGGTCTTGTCGACCACCAGCTCCAAAACAGCGGGCCACTGGACGCGTGATGACCTGGAGGAGCGTTCCAGCACCAGGAGACCTTCGTCGGCCATGAAGCGTTCGGCGGCGGCCACTTCGGCCTGCACGATGTCGGTGCCGAGGTCGTAGGGCGGGTCCATGAAGATCACGTCGAACGGATTTGCGTCGGCGGAGAGAAAGGTGCCGACCTCCCCGGTCACCACCCGCGCCGCCGACAAGACACCACACGCATTGAGGTTGGCGACGATCACCGAGGTGGCGCGGCGCCGGGAATCGACGAACACCGCCGACGATGCACCCCGCGAGAGTGCTTCGATGCCGAGCGCACCCGATCCCGCATAGAGGTCCGCGACCGCGGCACCGTCGAGGTCGATGCGTGCGTCGAGCATGTTGAAGACCGCCTCACGCACCCGGTCGGAGGTGGGTCGGGTCCCGTCGTCGGGAACGGCGATCCTGCGGCCACCGAAGCGACCGGCGATGATCCTGGTCATGGTGGCCCATTCTCCACCAGCGATGTGCCGGAGCTGTAAGGTAGTCTCTTCATACTGGCCGGTACCTGTGACCGGCCATGCAATGTGCTGGGACGTGTCATCGGTGACACCGGCCTCATTGATCGGTGCGGGTACGCGTGTATCCACACCGAGGACCATGAGCCGATGGCGGCCCAGCTGTTTTGTCACGAAGCGGCCGAAATGGGGATACATCTCGTGAATCACACCGCGAGGCGATCGAAGCAGACCACCTGGCGTATGGCGGTCCTACCTGCACTGATGGCGGTCACCGCACTGGTCTTCGGCACGCTGGCCGCAGCTCCCGCCGCCGGTGTACCCGACGGCGGCAGGGTCGATGCCGCCCGAATGGCCAAGATCAACGCGGCGCTGCCCACCCCGTTGCATGACGGCTTCTACAGGACGCCCGCGAACATCGGGAAGTACAAGCAGGGCGAGATCATCTCCACCCGGACGCGGCCCAACCCGCCTGCGTTCCTCGGCGTCAAGACTTATCAGATCAAGTTCCGCTCCAATGACAGCGAGAACAAGCCGATCGCGGCGATCACGACGATTCTGGTTCCGTTCAACAAGAAGGCCAACGGGCCGCTGCTGTCGTTCCAACACATCGTCAACGCGGTCGGCCTCGAATGCGCGCCGTCGCGCGTGCTGTGGACACAGGACCCCAACCTCACCATCCGGGAGGCACCGGCACTCAACGTGGTGCTGCAGCAGGGCTGGACGGTGAGCATCCCCGACCACCTCGGTCCGCGCAGCTCATACGGTGCGGCCAAGCTCGGCGGCCAGATCTCGCTCGACGCGATCACAGCCACCCAGAACTTCAAGCCCGCCGGTGTCAAGTACAGCAAGGTCGGCCTGGCCGGCTACTCCGGTGGCGGCATGGCCACGGCGTGGGCAGCTGCGCTCGCCCCCAAGTACAGCCCCAAGCTGAACATCGTCGGCGCAGCCTACGGCGGAGTGCCGATGGACCTGATCAAGATGGCCGAGGGCCTGGGCTACAACCGCCCGCACCCCGCGTTCGGACTCGCGTTCGCCGCGGCCATCGGCCTGGCCCGTGAGTATTCCGATAAGGTCACACTCTTCGACTACCTCTCACCCAAGGGCAAGCGGATGTTCTCCGAGATGCGCAACGCGTGCACCAACGATGTGCTGCGGATCGGTGCCGGCCACAGCGCCCGTCAGGTCGCCAAGAGCGGTATCCAGTTGTTCGAGAACCCGACATTCCGCAAGATCGGCGCCGAGAACAGCTTGGCCATGTACTCCGGCGTGCCCAAGGCACCGGTCTTCGAGTGGCACAGCCCCACCGACGTGCTGATCCCGCTCGACGCGATCACCTCGACCACGCGGCGCTACTGCAAGGCAGGCACGAAGGTGACGACGATGCTCACCCCGTCCCCCGAGCACATGAGCGCTGCGGTGATCGGCGTCGTCCCGGCGATGGAGTTCCTGTCCGCTCGTTTCCGCGGAGAGCCCGCATCCAGCACCTGCTGACACCCCACAGATGACTGAGTCCCCACGGTATCGCCGTGGGGACTCAGTCGTTCCAGATCTCTACCGGCCAGATCTCTACCGGGCCACCAGGTCGTCGGCGTGTACGACCGGTCGGCGCAGATCGAGCGGCAGGTCCGCCGTGGAGCGTCGCTCCATCGACGCGATCTCGTCGGAGTCGTAGGCCACCACACCGCGGCCTCGCACCGCACCGGACAGGTCTACGAGCTCCACCACATCACCGGCGTAGAACACGCCCTTCACCTCGACGATGCCCGCCGCCAACAAGGACCGTCGCCGACTGACCACCGCCGCGACCGCCCCGTCATCGATGACAAGCGAGCCATTGCTGTCGGCGGCATGCCGAACCCAGAATCGGCGGGCCGTCAACCGCTCGGCCCGCGCCGCGAACACCGTCCCCACCGACGCATCCTTCAGGGCAAACGCCGCGTCGGAGGCTGCGGCCAGCAGCACCGGTACCCCGGCATCCGCCGACAGCCGGGCAGCGGTGAGCTTGGACGCCATTCCGCCGGTGCCCAATGCACCGCCGGAGCCCGCTATCACCCCGTCGAGATCCTCCGGACCGTGCACCTCATCGATGAACTGCGCCCGCTCCCCGTTGGGGCCGACCTTGCGCGGGTCTCCGTCGTACAGACCGTCGACGTCGCTGAGCAGGATCAACGCATCGGCACGGATCGAATGAGCCACCAACGCGGCGAGCCGATCGTTGTCACCGAACCGGATCTCGTTGGTGGCCACGGCGTCGTTCTCGTTGATCACCGGCACCACCCCCAACGACACGAGACGTTCCAGCGTGCGCTGGGCATTGGCGTGGTGGCGCCGGTTCGCGAAGTCATCGGCGGTCAACAACACCTGTCCCACCGTTCTCCGGTACCGGGCGAACGACGTCCCCCAGGCGTGTGCGAGCGCGAGCTGACCGACGCTGGCGGCGGCCTGCTTGGTGGCCAGGTCAGTGGGTCGCTTCTTCAGTCCCAACGGCGCGATTCCTGCGCCCACCGCACCCGAGGACACCACGGTGACGTTGGAGCCCGCCCGCATCCGTGCTTCGAGTGCATCGGCAAGGGCGTCCAGACGCGCCCGGTCGAGGCCGTCGTGCATATCGGTGAGCGCCGACGATCCGATCTTGACGACGATGCTGCGGGCGTCGGCGATGTGGCCTCGTACCTCACTCCGGCGCAGGTCACTCATGAGTCACCTCACCCACGGATATCGCCGTCCTCGAACCGCCCGCGGCGCGCCTTGCGTGCCTGCTTGCGTTCGGCCGCGCCGACGCGCTCGGAACGATCGAGGCGGATGTCGGTGCCGCGGCCGGTGACCGGCACCTCGTCACCCATCGGTGTGGTCGGCTCCCAGTCGAAGGTCATGTCGCCGATGGTGACCGGCGCGCCGGGTTCGGCACCGAGGCGTTTGAGCTCGTCTTCCACGCCGAGGCGATTGAGCCGGTCGGCGAGGTAGCCCACCGCTTCGTCGTTGGCGAACTGCGTTTGCGCGATCCATCGTTCGGGACGTTCTCCCCGCACGATGAAACCGCCCTCGACGGCCGGATCCGGCAGCACCGAGAATCCGCTGTCGTCGACGGCGACCGGTCGGATGATCTGCCTTCGGGCCTGCTGTTTCGGTTGCGCCGCACGGTATTCGGCGACCATCTTGGCCAGGGCGAAGGTGAGCTCGCGCAATCCGTTGTGACTCACCGCTGAAATTCGGAACACCGGCCAACCACGTTGCGCCAGTTCAGGTTCGACGAAGTCGGACAGTTCGGCGGCATCTGGCACGTCAATCTTGTTGAGTATCACCACACGTGGCCGATCGGCCAGATCACCGAGACCGTGATCGGCGTCGAGGGCCGGCCTGTACGCGGCCAGCTCCGCCTCAAGCGCGTCGATGTCGGAGACCGGGTCGCGACCGGGTTCCAGTGTCGCGCAATCGACAACGTGGGCGAGCACAGCGCACCGTTCCAGGTGCCGCAGGAACTCCAGGCCGAGCCCACGTCCGGTCGACGCACCGGGGATCAACCCGGGCACATCGGCGATGGTGAAGATGTCGCCGGCCGCTTGGACCACACCGAGGTTGGGGACGAGGGTGGTGAACGGGTAGTCGGCGATCTTCGGCTTGGCCGCCGACAGCACCGACACCAGCGAGGACTTTCCCGCAGACGGAAAGCCGACGAGACCGACGTCGGCGACCGATTTGAGCTCCAGCACCAGATCGCGCGTCTGGCCTTCCTCGCCGAGCAGCGCGAATCCGGGCGCCTTGCGTGCCCGCGACGCCAGCGCGGCGTTGCCCAGTCCGCCGCGGCCCCCTTTGGCCGCCTCGAAGGACGTACCCTCGCCGACCAGGTCGGCGAGGATCTTGCCGTCGGCATCGAGGACAACGGTGCCGTCGGGCACGTTGAGGACCAGGTCCTCGCCGGTGGCGCCGTCGCGGTTGTCGCCCATGCCGGGCTTACCGTTGGTCCCCTTGGCGTGTGGCCGGAAGTGGAAGTCCAGCAGCGTATGTACCTGCGGGTCGACGACGAGCCGCACAGATCCGCCGTTGCCGCCGTTACCGCCGTCGGGTCCGCCGAGCGGCTTGAACTTCTCCCGGTGTACCGAGGAGCATCCGTGGCCACCGTTTCCGGCCGTCACATGAATGGTCACGCGGTCGACGAACCGAGACATCGCCACTCTCACTTCCTGATCGGTGGAATCTCCACCAGTGTTCCGATATTGAACAACGAGAGCCCCGCAGCGTGCGGGACCCGCAAAATGCCAACAGAGGGCGCCCAGGGGCGGTTCCCCTGTGCACCCTCTGTCGAGGCTATATTTCTCTCACCCCGGACCGGGGCGGGAATCAGACCGCAGCGGCGTCGGTGACGATGTTGACGGTCTTGCGGCCACGCTTGGTGCCGAACTCGACCGCACCGGCGGCGAGCGCGAACAGGGTGTCGTCGCCACCACGGCCGACGTTCACGCCCGGGTGGAACTTGGTGCCACGCTGGCGGATCAGGATCTCGCCCGCGCTGACCTGCTGGCCACCGAAGCGCTTGACGCCGAGCCGCTGGGCGTTGGAATCACGACCGTTGCGCGAGCTGGACGCGCCCTTCTTATGTGCCATGTCAGTCCTCCTGAAGAATCTGTAGGTCTTGGTGTGAGGGTTGCCGTGCCACGACAGACGACGACAGCCCCGGTGGGTGTCAGTTGATGCCGGTGACCTTGAGGACCGTCAGCTTCTGACGATGACCCTGGCGCTTGTGGTAGCCGGTCTTGTTCTTGAACTTGTGGATGCGGATCTTGGGACCCTTGGTCTCCTCGACTACCTCGGCGGTCACGGAGATCTTGGCCAGCGCATCGGCGTCGGTGGTGATCTGGGCGCCGTCGACAACCAGTGCCACCGGCAGGTTCACGGTGGTGCCCGGCGCGCTGTCGATCTTCTCGACCTTCACAATGTCGCCCTGCGCGACCTTGTACTGCTTACCGCCGGTCTTGACGATCGCGTACGTTGCCATCGAAGCTGTCCTCTAACTCGTCTAGTCGGGCCGGTACCCGTATCCGCGGTTCCGGCGCTCTACTGATCCTGATCTGTGGTTGTCTACCTGACGCGGGCCGCAATACACCCCGGACCAGTTGTCAGGGTCACCGCAGATCACACCAGAATGCCTGTCGTGCGGGGGAACGACCTTGTGGCGGACGTCAATCCGGCACAGCGCAAACCCGCCGCCGAAGGCGACCGTTCAAGGCTACGGGACCGCCGCCCACCGGGTCAAACCAGCCCGGCCCCGAACGGCCGCACTCACTCCTCGACCGGAGGGCCCGCCGGCCTTCCCGCCGAACGCCTGCGTGGCCTGCGGCGCACCGCCACCGTCTTGGCAGCCGGGGCCGCGGTCGAGGGCCCCGACGTGGTCACCGGAGCGCTGTCGCCGTCGCCGGTCACCGGGGCCGACGTCATGACCACCGGCTCGGTGGTGGTTGTCGGTGAACTCACACGCACCACACGCCGCCGACGGCTGCCGGTTCCGGACGCACGCGCAGGCTCGGGCGCAACCGTGTCCTGGCCTGCGGCTTGCCGATCATTGCCGGCATCGTCACCGGGCTCGGCGGTGTCCTGGCCTCGGGCGCCGCTCTCACCGGTCGTGGCCGGCTCCGCGGTGCGGATTTCGCCATCTTCCGCCGGAGCGTCGTCACTCACCGCGCTTTCGGGCGCCTGGGCACCGCCGGTCGTGATGACGGCCTCATCGACAGTGGCTGCCGGCACGTCGGTAATCGGTGCGTCGGCAATCGGTGCGTCGGCACCGCTGTCGACGTCCGCGCCGTCGGTTGTGACGACGATCTCAATATCCTCGGCGACTAACGCTGCGGCGACCATGCCATCAGCTGACGACGCATCGTCGACAGGCATCGTGTCGAGCGCCTCGTCACCGGAGCAGTCGGCCTGGCCGGGTTCGTGCGAATGCGCGGCCATGGCCCGGAACATCGGATGTTCGGACGGGCTGTGTGCCGGCTTGGCCGCCTCGGCCTGCTCAGCCCGCTTCTTGGCCTTGCGTGAGCGTTTCGACCCGCTCTCAGGCCGCGATTGGTCGTCGGTACGCACCTCGACGGGATTCTGGTGGACGATGATGCCCCGCCCAGCACACGCGGTACACGTGGTCGAGAAGGCCTCCAGGAGCCCGGTGCCCAGACGCTTGCGGGTCATCTGCACCAGTCCCAGCGAGGTCACCTCGGACACCTGATGCCGGGTGCGGTCCCGGGCCAGCGCCTCGGTCAGCCTGCGCAGCACCAGGTCGCGGTTGGATTCGAGGACCATGTCGATGAAGTCGACGATGATCATGCCGCCCAGATCCCGCAGCCGCATCTGCCGGACGATCTCCTCGGCGGCTTCGAGGTTGTTACGGGTCACCGTCTCCTCGAGGTTGCCGCCGGAACCGGTGAACTTGCCGGTGTTGACGTCGACGACGGTCATCGCCTCGGTGTGCTCGATGATCAGGGTGCCGCCCGACGGCAGCCACACCTTGCGGTCGAGCGCCTTGGCGAGTTGTTCATCGATGCGGTGCACCACGAACGAATCGGGCGCGTCGGCATGGCGCTTGGTGAATCGTTCGACCCGTTCCATCAGGTCCGGGGCCACCGAGCTGACATACCTCTCGACGAGGTTCCACGCCTTGTCGCCCTCGACGATCAGCTTCTTGAAGTCCTCGTTGAAGAGGTCCCGAACGACCCGGACCAGCAGGTCGGGCTCCTCGTACAGCGGTCGCGGTCCGCCGCCCGAACGACCCTTGGCCTCGCCGACGGCGGCTTCGATGCCCTTCCACTGGCTTTCCAGGCGCGCGATGTCGGCGCCCAGTTCGTCCGCGCTCACGCCTTCGGATGCGGTGCGGATGATCACGCCGGCGTCCTCGGGCAGCAGCTTGGCAAGGATCTGCTTGAGGCGTTTGCGCTCCACATCGGGCAGCTTGCGACTGATGCCCGTCGACGATCCGCCCGGCACGTACACCAGGTAGCGGCCGGCCAGCGAGATCTGCGTGGTCAGGCGCGCGCCCTTGTGGCCCACCGGATCCTTGCTGACCTGCACCAGCACAGAGTCGCCCGGCTTGAGGGCCTGCTCGATCTTGCGGGAACCACCGTCGAGACCGGCGGCGTCCCAGTTCACCTCACCGGCGTACAGCACACCGTTGCGGCCCCGGCCGATGTCGACGAACGCGGCCTCCATACCGGGGAGCACATTCTGCACCCGGCCGAGATAGATGTTGCCCACCAGCGACGACGACGTCTCGGTGGTCACGAAATGCTCCACGAGCACACCGTCTTCGAGGACCGCGACCTGCGTGTAGTCCTCGGCGTTCGGGTCGTGGAAGGCGCGCTCGCGCACCACCATCACCCGGTCGACGGCCTCGCGCCGCGCCAGGAACTCCGATTCGCTCAGGATCGGCGGCCGACGACGACCCGCGTCGCGGCCGTCACGCCTGCGCTGCCGCTTGGCCTCCAGCCGCGTAGATCCCGAAATGCCCTGTACCTCGTCACGGGCGCGCTTGGTGCGCGGCTCCCGCTCGTGCACGACGGTGTTCGGCGGATCGTCGGGGGCCACCTCGTCGCCCTCGGTGCCCTTGCGACGGCGACGGCGACGGCGCCGCCGCGACGTTCCCGACTCCCCGCCGGCATCGTCACCGTCGGAGTCCTCGCCGTCATCGGTCGACTCCGCATCACCGGAAGAATCCGATTCGTCGTCCACGACGCCGGCGGAATCGCCACGTTCGGCTTCGTCACCGTCGGCCGATTCGTCGTCGGCCGATTCGACTCTGGCCGCGCGCCGCCGACGCCGCTGCCTGCGGGGCGATTCTTCCTCGTCGGACGCCTCCGCGGTGCCCTCGTCGGCCGAGTCCTCGTCGTCGCCCGGCTCCGGGGAGTCCCCGTTCGATTCACTCGCCCGCACATCGGCCGCGGACTCGTCATCGTCGGACCGCTCTCCGGCGTCCGCCTGATCCCCCCGGCCACGCCCGCGGCCACGACGCCCCCGACGCCGCCGTCGCGGCTTACCCGATCCGCTTTCATCGGCCTGGTCATCATCGGCGCCGTCGAGGTCCGATTCGTTCTCCGCGTCCGTGTCGGCGTCATCCAGGGCGTCCGACGACAGCGGTGTGTCGTCGACAATGGCTTTACGAGCGGGTACCTTGACCGGCTCGACGACATCGGGCGACAGGAACAGCGGTACCGTCGCGGCCTCCGTCGGCGGGGGCCCGACGACCGACTCCTGAGTGGCGGTCGCCGCTGCGGAGAACAGCGAATCGATCGACAACTGCGCTGCTGCGCCGGACCCGACAGCCGCCGACTCAGTGGGCTCGGGCTGCGCGATCGCCGGTCCGGGAGTCGTGGCCACCTCAGCCGAGTCGGAATCAGCAGTCGGCGCCCCGGCATCGTCCGGCTCGGGCGCCTTCGGCGCCGCGTCGTCCCCCGACTCCTGCGGAACGTCCGTATCGGCCGGCTCTCCGGTCACTCGGTCACGAACCGTGTAGGCGATCTCGCGGTCGATGCTGGATTGCGGTGATCGCGCACCGTGTCCGATCTCGGCCAGGTGACCCAGCACCTCGCGGCTGGTGATACCCAGCTTCCGTGCCAGGGCGTGAACGCGCAGTTTGATAGGAAATTCGTCTGCCTGTGCTGATGCGTCATTGACGTCAGCAGGCGACCCGTTGTCGGTCACTCAGTCTCCTTGAGCCCCCGGGCGCGTCGGGCTGACGCGGCCACGCGGGGGCCTAACTCTGTGTCCCGGCCGTGGCCGGTGTTATGTGGTCTTCGCGCCGGTGCCCGTTCCGCGGTAGCGGAGGGAGGACGTGGCGCCTTGCTGGGTGATGTCCGGCTGCGTCGAACATCCACACCACCACGTGCGCACGAATGTGACGTGTACGCGGTGGGGATGACGAGCGGACCGGCATCGGCCACCGTCAACAAAGTGTGTCGACGGTAACTTTCCCGAGTATCCCACACCCCGGTCCGTTTGCCGTAACCAACGCGCATTTACATCGAACGACGGGAGCAACGCCGGGGGCGGGCCGCGGAACACCGCAAGAAGATCGGAGAACCGGCCGTAGAGGGCTGGGCCGGGCCGGGCCGCGGCCTCAGAGCAATGCCCTGAGGCCGCGAGCACCGTGATTCACCTCGAGCCAAGGTCAGCCGAGAGCCGGGTCAGTCGAGGCCGGGGAACCAGAGTGCGATCTCACGCTCGGCCGATTCGGGCGAATCGGAACCGTGAACCAGGTTCTCCTGCGTGACCAGCGCGAAGTCGCCGCGAATGGTTCCCGGAACGGCCTTCTCGACCGGGTCGGTGCCGCCGGCGATCTGGCGCCAGGCCGCGATCGCGCGCGGTCCCTCGACGACTGCCGCGACCAGCGGGCCGGAGGTGATGAATTCGAGCAGCGAATCGAAGAAGGGCTTGCCCTCATGCTCGGCGTAGTGGCCGCGAGCCAGCTCGTCGCTGACCTGCTTGAGCTCGAGGGCGACCAGCGTCAGCCCTTTGCGTTCGATACGTCCGATGATGTCGCCGACCAGGTTGCGGGCCACGCCGTCGGGCTTGATGAGTACGAGAGTCCGTTCAGTCACGCGAACACTGTAACGATTCCCGAGCTGTCTGTGGCAACGAGTGGCCGATCAGCGCGACCGAATTATCCCGCGGGCTCCGGGTCCTGATGGATCCGGTTGCGGTACGACGACGGCGTCTCACCGCTGAACTGGGTGAATGCCCTGGTGAACGACCCCTGGCTGTCGAATCCGACGGCTGTGGCGGTCGAGCTCACCGACTGCCCACGAGTGGCCAGCAGGGTCATGGCCCTCAACATCCGCGCGCTGGTGAGGTAGTCGCGCCACGACATGCCCACCGAGCCGGTGAACATCCTGCGCAGCGTGCGCTCGGACACTGCGACCGCCCGGCTCACTTCCTCGATGGTGACGGTGGCCAGGTGATCGCGGGTGTAGCGCATCGCGGCCGACACGAGCGGGTCGTCAGAGGTCGGCAACAGCAGCGGCGTCTCGGCGGCGAGGGCGTCGACGACGAGATCGGCGAGAGTTCCGAAGAACCGCTCCGAGCGTGGATCGGGGGTGCTGTCGGCGAACGGCCAGCGCAATGAGTAGACGAGCATCTCGCGCATCAGCGGCGAGACTGCCAGGATGCGGGCACGATCGCCGTGGCCGCTGATCAGTTCGGGTTCGAAGAGCACCGACAGGGTGGTGACGTCCCCCTTGAGATGGGTGTCGTGTTCGAGGCCCGCCGGCAACCAGATGGCCTGCTGCGGCGGCACCAGATAGTAGCCGGCCGGTGTTTCGACCTCGACGACGCCACCGATCGCGTATTCGATCTGGTGTACCTCGTGCGAGTGCCACCCGGTGACCAGGGCACCGCCGTCGTAGGCGTAGCTGCCCGCCGAGGCGGTCCCCCGGCCCTTCATCGGCACCCACTGCACCTGTCTGGCCGAAAGTGCTAAATCACTGTCCGATCGCGCAGAGATGGTCACGGGAATCCACTGTACAAGTGAAACAGGACATATTCACGGCCCGGTTTCTGACCGCAACACAGCTCCGAAAGAGGACACAGTCCCATGAATGTCGACGACATGATCCTGATCAGCATCGACGACCACGTCGTGGAACCCCACGACATGTTCGCCCGGCACGTCCCGCAGAAGTACATGGACGAGGCGCCGCGGGTGATCTTCGATGACAAGGGCATCGAGCAGTGGTTCTATCAGGGCAAGGTGACCGGTACCAGCGGCCTGAACGCCGTGGTCACGTGGCCCCCGGAGGAGTGGGCCTACGACCCGGCCGGCTACGCGGAGATGCGTCCGGGCGTGTACGACGTCAACGAACGCGTACGCGACATGAACCGCAACGGTGTGCTCGCCTCGATGTGCTTTCCCACCTTTACCGGCTTCTCCGCGCGCCACCTGAACCAGTATCAGGACCCGGTCACACTGATCATGGTGTCGGCGTACAACGACTGGCACATCGACGAGTGGGCCGGAGCGCATCCCGACCGCTTCATCCCGCTGGCACTGCTGCCCACCTGGAACGTCGAGGGAATGGTCAAGGAGATCCATCGCGTCGCCAAGAAGGGCGCACGCGCGGTCACCATGCCCGAACTCCCCCACCTGGAGAAGCTGCCCAGCTACCACGACATCGACTACTGGGGGCCGGTGTTCCAGGCACTCGTCGAGAACGACATGGTGATGTGCCTGCACATCGGCTCCGGGTTCGGCGTGCTGCGGCTGGCCAGGGACGCACCCATCGACAACCTGATGGTGCTGGCCACACAGATCTCGGTGATCGCGGCTCAGGATCTGCTGTTCGGACCCGTGATGCGTGCGTTCCCCACCCTCAAGTTCGCGTTCTCCGAGGGTGGCGTCGGCTGGATCCCGTTCTTCCTCGACCGCGCCGACCGGCACTACCTCAACCAGAAGTGGCTGAACAACGACTTCGGCGACCGACTGCCGAGCGAGGTGTTCCGGGACCGCGTCCTGGCGTGCTACGTGACCGACAAGACGGCCATCAAGAACCGGCACGACGTCGGCATGAACAACATCGCCTGGGAATGCGACTACCCGCATTCGGACTGCTTCTGGCCGGACGCACCGGAGAAGGTCCTCGCAGAGTTCAATGCCGCCGGTGCCACCGACGCCGAGATCGACCAGATCACCTGGGAGAACTCCGCGAAGTTCTTCAACTGGGATCCGTTCACCCTCAAGACCAAGGACGAGTCCCGGGTGGGCGCCCTGCGTGCACTGGCCACCGACGTCGACACCACCGTCCGGCCGCGCGCGGAGTGGAAGAAGATGTACGAGGCCAAGAAAAAGGCCGAATCGGACCTCGCGATCGCCGCGGCGAAGGGCTGACGGCCGACGGCTGAAACCGGACGCGCCTGACCGGGGTCATCCCCGATCAGGCGCGTCGTCGTCCCCTGAAATGTGGTGCGTGGCCGAACTACGTCAGTTGCAGTACTGGCCCTCCACGGCAAACAGGCCGTAGTCGAACAGACTGCCGGCATGTCCCCGCGAGATCACCATCTGGATACATCCTCCTGGTGTGCTCAGCGCACCATCGAGGGCACGGCCGAACTGCAAGGCCAGTCCGTCGTTGGCCGCCCGGTATTGAGGTGGCACGGGAAGTCCGGCGATACCGCCGACCACATTGACGCGATCCAGCTGCTTGGTCACCTCATGGGTGGCGATGAATCCATACTCGGAGTTCGACAACTCGATGGGCGGTCCGGGCTTGAGGATCGCGGTGTAGTCAGGCTCGGCCGGGGGTAGGTTACCGGACTGGTTCCCCGCGGTGCTCGCAGTTCCAGGGCCGGGATCGGCGGGTGTGGCGTGCGCCGCACCGCCTCCGGCGGCAATGAGCCCGGCGGCGACCATCGCCCCGGCGATCAGCGCCGCACGCTTCTTGACAGCGGACAGTCGACGTGTTGTGACAGACAAGATTCCCCTCAGACGTATACAGGTGCGCCAGGTTGCTCACACCAACAGCCATTGTCACAGTTTCCGCCGGAGATGACGACCGTCACGCGTAACGTTCCGGCAACAGGTCTTGCAGGTCCCGAACCGTGCGATGAACGTTGGAGAACTATATCTCGTCGATGGGGCGCTGACCCGCTAGCCGACCCTCGTCGATACGTTGCTGAATGTCGCGTTTGATGTAGCCGATGTAGAGCCAAACGCTCAGGAACACCACGCCGATGACCGCGATCGACCAGTGAAAAACACCCCCGACGATGATCGCGACCTGCAGCGCGAGATCGAGCTGCAGCGCGTAGGGGCGTCCCTGCATGCCGCAGGCCAGCACCATCGCCACCGCGATCAGCCCCAGGTAGCCACCGGAGATCCAGGTCAGTCCGCCACCGATCTTCCACACCACCGGCAGGCACAGCAGGACCACGATCAGTTCAAGGATCAGCGTTCCGGCCATCACCCCACGCAGTCCCTTCCAGGGGTCGACGGTCGGCGGTGTGAAACGCGGTGCGGCGGTGTTCTCACTCATGATGGTTCCTTACCGAACAGGCCGCGTGCGGCGCCTGCGGTGACCACCGAACCGGTGATCACCACACCCGCACCAGCAACCGGCTGTCCCTCGGATTCCTCGGCCAGGCCGATCGCCGCCTCGACGGCGTCGGGCAGAAATGGTTCTACGGTGACCCGGTCCTCGCCGAACACCGCGCGCGCGATCTCTGCGAGTGTCTCGGTCTCGAGTGCTCGAGGAGAGCCGTTGTTGGTGACGACTACGTGATCGAGGACCGGTTCGAGGGCTTCGAGCAGTCCTTCTGCATCCTTGTCCCCGAGCACTCCGATCACCCCGACCAGCCGCCGGAAGTCGAACTCCTCGGCCAGTGCGTTGGCCAGGGCGGTTGCCCCGTGCGGGTTGTGCGCGGCATCGACGAAGACGCTCGGCGCCGAACGCACCCGTTCGAGCCTCCCGGGACTCGATACCGCGGCGAATCCCGCCCGCACGGCGTCGATGTCGAGTTGACGCTCGGCACCGGCCCCGAAGAACGCCTCGACGGCGGCGAGCGCAAGGGCGGCGTTGGCGGCCTGGTGCGCGCCGTGCAGCGGCAGGAAGATCTCCTCGTACACCCCGCCCAAACCTTGCAGGGTGAGCAGCTGACCACCCACCGCCAGCCGCGATTCCAGCACGGCGAACTCCGAGTTCTGGCGCGCCACAATGGTTTCCGACTCCACAGCTTGAAGCAGCAGCACGTCCATGACCGCGGGATCCTGCGGCGCGATCACCGCGACCGGATCCTGCGCGAGGAAGTCGTCACCCTTGCGCGGCGTGATGATCCCGGCCTTCTCGCCCGCGATCGCGGCGAGTGTGTCGCCGAGATAGTCTGCGTGGTCCAGCGCGATCGGGGTGATCACCCGCACCTGCGAGTCGATCACGTTGGTGGCGTCCCAACGGCCGCCCATGCCGGTCTCCACCACCGCCACGTCCACCGGCGCCTCCGCGAACGCCGCGTACGCCATCGCGGTGAGCACCTCGAACTTGCTCATCCGCGGTCCGCCGGCGGCAGTCGACGAGTCGTCGACCATCGTGATGTAGGGCTCCAGCTCGCGGTAGGTGTCGATGTAGGTGCGCGGTGCGATCGGCGTGCCGTCGATCGAGATCCGTTCGGTCACCAGTTGCAGATGCGGGCTGGTGATGCGGCCGGTGCGCCGGTGCAGCGCGACGAGCAGGGCGTCGATCATCCGCGTCACCGACGTCTTGCCATTGGTACCCGCGATGTGGATCGACGGATATGTGAGCTGCGGTGAGCCCAGCAGATCCATCAGCGTCGAGATGCGCGTCAGCGACGGTTCGATCTTGGTCTCGGGCCAGCGGGTGTCGAGTTCGGCCTCCACCTCGGCCAGTTCCGCCAGATCGGCACTGATGTCGGTGGTGAAGGCCGACGGATCTGCCGGACCCTCGTCGTCGAGCGGGTGCACCGGTCCCCCGGGCCGCGCAGTCAACCCAGGTTCGACGGCCCCGACAGCGCCCTCGAACGCCAGGTGCGCCAGGTCGATCTCGTCGGCCTCCGGTGCGCCCGGATCCTGCGGATCGCTCACCCGCCGAGCCCTTCCAGCTTTGCCTTGAGCCGGGCAACCTCGTCGGTGGCCACCTTGTTGCGTTCGGTGATCTTCGCTCGCACTGCCTCCGGAGCCTTCGACAGGAACTGGTCGTTGCCGAGTTTGGCCGCGGTCTGCGCCAGTTCCTTCTCGGCGGCGGCCAGGTCCTTGGCGATGCGTTTGCGTTCGGCCTCCACGTCGACGGTCCCGGAGGTGTCGATGCGCACGGTCACCGTCGCCGACGACAACCGCACCTCGACGGTCGCGGTGGCTGCGAAGCCTTCGCCGGCGGAGTTGAGCCGGGCCAGGGAGTCGACGTACGGACGTAGCGAGACGATGCCCGCGTCGTCGAGACCGTCGAGTTCGGCGGCCACCCGCTGGCCCGGTTTGAGGCCCTGGTCGCTGCGGAACCGGCGGATCTCGGTGATCAGCGCCTGCAGGTCGGCGACCTGACGTGCCGCGTCGGCGTCGGCCTCTTCGGCCGAGACCACCGGCCACGGTGCGATCACCAGGGAGTCGCCGCCGGTCAGCGACTTCCACAGCACCTCGGTGACGAACGGCATCACCGGCGACAGTGTGCGCAGCAGCTTGTCGAGCACGTGACCGAGCACCAATGACGTTGCGTGCGAACGTTCCACGTCGTTCTCGGCGAACTGCACCTTGGTCAGTTCGAGGTACCAGTCGCAGAACTCGTCCCACGCGAAGTGGTACAGCGCCTCACACGCCTTGGAGAACTCGTACGCCTCGAATCCGGCGTCTGCCTCAGCGACCACCTGGTCGAGCCGGTCCAGGATCCAGCGGTCCACCTTGGTCAGCGATTCGCGTTCGGGCAGGTCACCGACCCGGGCACCGTTCATGAGCGCGAACTTGGTGGCGTTGTACAGCTTGGTCGCGAAATTGCGCGACGACGACGCGTGGTCCTCGCCGACGGAGATATCGGCACCCGGGTTGGCTCCACGCGCCAGGGTGAAACGCAGCGCGTCGGCGCCGAACCGCTGTACCCAGTCCAGCGGGTCGATGCCGTTGCCCTTGGATTTGGACATCTTGCGGCCGAATTCGTCGCGGACCAGGCCGTGTAGGAACAGGTTGGTGAACGGTACCTTCTTGTCACCGCCCAGATCCTTGCCGACGTACGTGCCGAACATCATCATCCGCGCCACCCAGAAGAACAGGATGTCGTAGCCGGTGACCAGAACCGAAGTGGGATAGAACTTTTCGAGGTCGGCGGTGTTGTCGGGCCAGCCGAGGGTGGAGAACGGCCACAGACCCGAGGAGAACCAGGTGTCCAGGACATCGGTCTCCTGCGTGTAGCCCTCGGGTGCCTGTTCGTCGGGTCCGGCGCAGACCACCTCGCCGCCCGGGCCATACCAGATCGGGATGCGGTGCCCCCACCACAGCTGCCGCGAGATGCACCAGTCGTGCATGTCGTCGACCCAGCCGAACCAGCGCGGTTCCATCGACTTGGGGTAGATGACGGTGTCGCCGTCGCGTACGGCATCGCCGGCGGTCTTGGCCAGGGAGTCGACCTTGACCCACCACTGCATCGACAGGCGTGGCTCAATCGGCTCACCGGTACGTTCGGAGTGTCCGACACTGTGCAGGTACGGCCGCACCTCCTTGACGATGCGCCCCTGCTCGGCGAGCGCCTCGCGCACCTTGACCCGCGCCTCGAAGCGGTCCATGCCGTCGAATTGCGTTCCAGTTCCGTCGATCCGGGCGGTCGCGTCCATGATCGTCGGCATCGGCAGGTTGTGCCGCTGCCCGAGCGCGAAGTCGTTGGGGTCGTGTGCAGGGGTGATCTTGACCGCGCCCGAACCGAATTCGGGGTCCACGTAGTCGTCGGCGACGATCGGGATGCTGCGGTCGAGGAACGGGTGCGGCAGTTCGGTGCCCACGAGATGTGCATAGCGTTCGTCGTCGGGGTGCACGGCAATCGCGGTGTCGCCGAGCATCGTCTCCAGCCGGGTCGTGGCCACCACGATGTGCGGCTGCGCGTCGTCGAGGGAACCGTACCGGAAGCTGACCAGCTCGCCCTCGACGTCGGCGTAGGACACCTCGATGTCGCTGATCGCGGTCTGCAGCACCGGCGACCAGTTGACCAGGCGCTCGGCCTGGTAGATGAGGCCGTCGTCGAACATCTTCTTGAACACGGTGTGCACCGCGCGCGAGAGTCCCTCGTCCATGGTGAAGCGTTCGCGCGTCCAGTCGACGCCGTCACCCAGGCGGCGCATCTGTTCACCGATGTTGCCGGAGATCTCGGCCTTCTCCTGCCACACGCGTTCGATGAACGCCTCACGGCCCAGGTCGTCGCGGGTCTTGCCCTCGGCGGCCAGCTTGCGTTCGACCATCGTCTGCATGGCGATCGCGGCGTGGTCCATACCGGGCAGCCACAACACTTCGTAGCCCTGCATGCGTTTGCGCCGGGACAACGCATCCATCAGCACATGCTCGTAGGCGTGCCCCATGTGCAGCGAACCGTTGACGTTAGGCGGCGGGATGACGATCGTGAACGGAGGTTTGTCGCTCGCCGCGTCGGCGGTGAAGTACCCCGCGTCTACCCAGCCCTGATACAACCCGGCTTCGTGTTCGGCGGGGTCCCACGACTTCGGCAGTGCGGACGCGTCGGCGCCCTGTGCTTCACGATTGCTCACCCCACAATCTTAGGAAACCCGCGCACCCGGCAGGGCGCCGGGCGCCACCCCACGGACCACCCGCGCCTGAGGTTGCGATCTGTCCCGGGTTCCGGGACAGATCGCACAGTCGAGCATGCTGGTCAGGAGACGCGGAGGTCGTGCAGGTCCTCAGGGGCGTTGACGTTCGTGAGCCACTCGGGGTCAGAGACCGGGACGCGGCGAGTTTCCAGGGCCTCCGTCACCGCGAGCATTCGACGCTCACCACCGGCGACCAGATCAGCGACGACCTGCGCCGACAACGTGCGGTAGATGGCGGCCATCGGATGGTCGCGTCGGGCGTCGTGGGCGATCACCGCCTGCGTCGACGGGGTGGCGCCGCGAGCCAGTTCGTCGATCAGCCCCGGACCGATGAGGGGCATGTCCGTGGCACAGACGAACCCCAGGCCGAATCCGTCGGCGGCGGCCGCCGCGAGACCCGCGGCGAGGCCGCCGAGCGGTCCGGCGCCCGGTTCCTCGTCGGTCACCCACACCGCCTCAGGGCCTCCGGTGCCGTGCAGGAGTTGGTACGCCGACGATTCCTCCGTGGCCACCACGTACACCCGGTCGCACCGTTCGGCGATGGTGCGCACGATGCGCGCGAGCATCGGCTCGGCGTCGCCGCCCGGCCACTGCATCGACGCCTTATCGGTACCCATACGCCGCGACCTACCACCCGCGAGAACGATTCCCGCGATCGGTGAAATAGGTACAGGCGTCTCGGCGATGTCTCCGTTTTCCAGATCACTGTCGGTCATGCGTCCAGTGTGTGCCATCGGGCCCAGCTGAGGGTGAGATCACAATTTCTGGCGCACAATGATTGTCATGCGCGACACCGACGATCACGGTCCACACACCTATCAGGTCGATGAACCGACGGCACCCATAACATGCCCGACTGCTCCAACATGTGCCATGAGTCCTCGGGCACCGCGCTCACCGACGACTTCCTCCAGATCCGCCTCGGCGGAGACATGGCCCTGTTCCGCGGCATCGCACGGCTCATGCTCGACGCCGAGCGCAAGAACCCCGGCACCGTCTTCGACCAGGCGTTTATCGACGAACACTGCGGAGGCGTCAACGAGTATCTCGCGCTGCTCGACGAACTGGACTTCAACGATGTCCTGGAGGCCACCGGCCTGAGTCTCACCGAGATAGAGCAGCTCGCCGAAACGATGATGTCGTCCAAGCGCACGGTCCTGTGCTGGGCGATGGGCTGGACCCAGCACCGGCATTCGGTGGCCACGATCGGTGAAGGCGCCAACGTGCTGTTGCTGCGCGGCATGATCGGCAAACCCGGCGCCGGATTGTGCCCGGTCCGTGGTCATTCCAATGTTCAGGGCGACCGCACGATGGGCATCTTCGAGAAGATGCCCGAATCCTTCCTCGGCGCGCTGGGCAAGGAGTTCGGCATCGACAGCCCCCGCGAGCACGGATTCGACACCGTCCACGCCATCGGTGCGATGAGCGGTCGTCAAGTGCGCGTGTTCATCGGAATGGGTGGCAGTCTCCGAATTCGACGGACCCGACGGCCGCGAGGAACGCCGGGTGCACGATTACCAGCTGGTCGCCTACGACACTCCGCACGGAAACGTCGCGGCCTACTATCCCGAAACCAACCCGCTGATCCCGCTAGGGTCTGTGGCTCGCAAATCCAACACCCCGGTGTCCAAGGCGGTCGTGGTCCGACTCGAACCAGTCGGCACCTCCGCTGGTTGAGCACCGCCGCAGGCAACGCCCCCCGCTGGTTGATGTGTGAGGAGCGCAAGCGACCTCACACATCAACCAGCAAGAAGTTTGCGGCTTCCCGTCGGAATGCGTGACAGGACTCCTTAGGTACGCAACCGGCAAGGGGTGAGATCAGGCTTAGGTACGCAACCGGCAAGGGGTGAGATCAGGCGGTCTTGTCCTGGCGCTCTTCCGGGGTGTCCTTACGTGGCACGATGGTCGGAAGCACGTTGTCGCGCACCGTTTCTCCGGTGACCACAACCTTCTCGACGTCGTCGCGGCTCGGGATGTCGTACATCACCGGCAGCAGGACTTCTTCCATGATGGCGCGCAGGCCACGGGCACCGGTGCCACGGTGGATCGCCTGATCGGCCACGGCTTCGAGTGCGTCCTTGGTGAACTCCAGCTCGACGTTGTCCATCTCGAACAGCTTGGTGTACTGCTTGACCAGCGCATTCTTGGGCTGGGACAGGATGGTGACCAGCGACTCCTTGTCGAGGTTGGTCACCGAGGCGACGATCGGCAGACGGCCGATGAACTCGGGGATCAGACCGAACTTGATCAGGTCTTCCGGCAGCACCTCCGCGAAGTGATCGGTGGTATCGATGACGTCCTTGGTGGTGACCTCGTTACCGAAACCGATGCCGCGCTTGCCGATGCGCTCGGACACGACCTTCTCGAGCCCCGCGAACGCACCGGCCACGATGAACAACACGTTGGTGGTGTCGATCTGGATGAACTCCTGATGCGGGTGCTTGCGGCCGCCCTGCGGTGGTACCGACGCCTGCGTTCCCTCCAGGATCTTCAGCAGCGCCTGCTGCACACCCTCACCCGACACATCACGGGTGATCGACGGATTCTCGCTCTTGCGGGCGATCTTGTCGACCTCATCGATGTAGATTATTCCGGTCTCGGCGCGCTTGACGTCGTAATCGGCGGCCTGGATGAGCTTGAGCAGGATGTTCTCGACGTCCTCACCCACGTAGCCGGCTTCGGTCAGTGCGGTGGCATCGGCGATAGCGAACGGCACGTTGAGCATCTTGGCCAGGGTCTGCGCCAGGTAGGTCTTACCACAGCCGGTGGGGCCGAGCATCAGGATGTTGGACTTGGCGATCTCCACGGACTCGCCGCCACGGGCATCCTTCTTCTCCCCCGCCTGGATGCGCTTGTAGTGGTTGTAGACCGCCACCGCGAGTGTGCGCTTGGCCGTGTCCTGGCCGATGACGTAGTTCTCCAGGAAGTCACGGATCTCGGCGGGCTTGGGCAGCTCGTCGAGTTTGACGTCACCGTTCTCGGCGAGCTCCTCTTCGATGATCTCGTTGCACAGGTCGATGCACTCATCGCAGATGTAGACCCCGGGCCCGGCGATCAGCTTCTTGACCTGCTTCTGGCTCTTTCCACAGAAGGAGCACTTGAGCAGGTCCCCACCGTCTCCGATACGCGCCATCTCGTGCTCTACCTACTTCCTGTCGGGTCGGTACTCCGACGGTACCCGTGAACTGCCCCGACTTCGACCGTTACCGGTAAATGTCGCGAGCATCCGTGAATGAGAAGACGTCCGGTCCGGCCTACGACGCCGGGGCCTTGAGCGACTTCTTGCGGTACTCGAAGACCTCGTCCACAATGCCGTATTCCTTGGCCTGTGCGGCTGTGAGGATATTGTCGCGGTCGGTATCGCGGCGGATCTTGTCGGCGGGCTGACCGGTATGACCGGACAGGATCTCGTCGAGCCGGTTACGGATGCGCTCGATCTCGGCGGCCTGGATCTCCAGATCCGACACCTGCCCCTGGAATGCCCCGCCGGTGCGCGGCTGGTGGATCAGGATGGTGGCGTTCGGCAGCGCGGCACGCTTGCCGGGGGTGCCGCCGGCCAGCAGGATGGCCGCCGCCGACGCGGCCTCACCGAGGCACACCGTGACGATGTCGCAGTGCACGTACTGCATGGTGTCGTAGATGGCGAGCATGTCGGGCACACTGCCGCCGGGCGAGTTGATGTACATCGTGATGTCGCGGTCGGGGTCCTGCGACTCCAGCACCAGCAACTGCGCCATCACGTCGTTGGCGACGGTCTGGTCGATGGGGGTACCGACGAACACGATGCGCTCTTCGAAGAGCTTGGCGTACGGATCGTACTGCCGCTGGCCGTTGGGCGTGTGCTCGATGAACTGCGGCAGGATGTAGCGGGCCTGGATGCTGCGCACGAAATCGGCGGACGCCGGGATTCCGGCGGCGACCTCTGGCGAGTAGGTGTTGGTCATCTTCTGCTCCGTAGATGAGTGGCCAATTGGGATGAGTGGCCGTTAGGAATGGGAAGAGTCGAGGATCCGCGAGCGCTCAGGCGCGCTCGATGACGTGATCGACGATGCCGTACTCCTTGGCCTCGGCGGCGGTGAACCACTTGTCGCGGTCCGCGTCGGCCTCAATCTTCTCCAACGGCTGACCGGTGAACTCGGAGTTGAGCCGGTTCATCTCGCGCTTGGTGGCGGCGAACTGCTCTGCCTGGATGGCGATGTCGGCCGCCGTACCGCCGATGCCCGCCGACGGCTGGTGCATCATGATGCGCGCGTGCGGCAGCGCGTGGCGCTTACCCGGTGCGCCTGCCGCGAGCAGGAATTGCCCCATCGAGGCGGCCATGCCCATGGCGTAGGTGGCGACGTCGCACTTGGCGAGCTGCATCGTGTCGAAGATGGCCATGCCGGCTGTCACCGATCCGCCCGGCGAGTTGATGTACAGGCTGATGTCGCGCGTGGGATCCTCCGCTGCGAGCAACAGGATCTGTGCGCACAGCCGGTTGGCGATGTCGTCGTCGACCTGGGTGCCGAGGAAGATGATGCGCTCGCGCAGAAGGCGCTCGAAGACCGAGTCGGTCAGGTTCAGCCCGGCCACGCCCGAACTCATGTGCGCGCCGCGCGTCAAGCCGGGTGTGTGGATGGTCGGCTCACTCACAGTTCCTACCTTTACCTGTCGTGATGTGACTGTCATGCATGGTGTTCCCCAACGACACTAGTCAATCGGGGGTGTTCGTCAGTGCCACGCGGGCGTTACTTCGCTCAGAGCAGAACAGCCGGTGCCGGGGATATCCCGGCACCGGCTGTCGCAGGTGTCTCGACTGCGCCGTTCAGCTCTCGCCGGGCCGATCAGCTCTCGTCAGTGACGGAGTCGGCCTCGTCGGCGTCCTCATCGGGCCCGAAGAACTCCGAGGTGTCGACGGCCGCGCCGGTGGTGTCGGTCACGGCGACGTCACCGACGATCGAGGCCAGCGCCTTGCCGCGACGCACATCGGCGTATACGGCACCGACCTGGTTGGCCTGGGTGAGCTGCTGGATGAAGTCCTGCGGGGCCATGCCGTAGCGCTGCGCCTGGAAGAAGATCTGCTGGGTCAGCTCGTCCTGGCTGACCTCGGTCTCCTGCTGGTCGGCGATGGCGTCCAGCAGCAGCTGGGTGCGCACAGACTTCTCGGCCGATTCGCGGGCCTCGGCGTCCCATTCCTCACGGGTGGTGCCCTGCGCTTCGAGGAAGCGGTTGAGCTGCTCGTCATCGTGGCCGAGTGCGTGGATCACCTGATGCTGCTGACCCTCGACCTCGTCCTCGACGACCTTCTCCGGGAGCGGGATCTCGACGGTCTCCAGAAGCAGTTCCAGCACCTTGTCGCGGATCTGGGTGGCCTGCTCGGCCTTCGCCGAGTTCTCCACCCGCTCACGCAGGCTCGTCTTCAGCTCGTCGACGGTGTCGAACTCGCTGGCCAGTTGCGCGAAGTCGTCGTCGAGTTCGGGGAGCTCACGCACCTTGACCGAGTTGACGGTGACGGTGATGTCTGCGTCCTCACCGGTGTGATCGCCCGCCACCAGCTTGCTGGTGAACACCTTGGACTCGCCGGCCTTGAGACCGGTGACCGCCTCGTCGAGGCCGTCGATCAGTTCACCGGAACCGACCTCGTGCGACAGGCCCTCGGTGGCTGCCTCGTCCACGGCCTCACCGTCGATGGTGGCAGACAGGTCGATGGAGATGAAGTCACCCTCGTCGACACCCCGATCCACACCGACCAAGGTGCCGAACCGGGCGCGCAGGCCTTCGAGCTGCTCATCGACATCGGAGTCGGCGACCTCGATCGGGTCGACCTCGACGGCGAGCGTGGAGTAGTCGGGCAGTTCGATCTCGGGCCGGACGTCGACCTCCGCGGTGAAGGTGATGGTCTCGCCGTACACCAGCTCGGCCAGGTCGATCTCGGGCTGGCCGATGGCTTTGGTCTCGGTCTCGGCGACGGCCTCGGAGTACTTGGCCGGCAGCGCGTCGTTGACCACCTGGGCCAGGATCGAGTCGCGTCCGACACGGGCCTCGATCAGCTTCACCGGAGCCTTACCGGGGCGGAAGCCCGGGATGCGGATCTGCGAGGCCAAGGTGCGATAGGTGCGGTCGAACTCCGCGGACAGCTCGTCGAACGGAACCTCGACGTTGAGCTTCACACGGGTGGGGCTCAACTGCTCGACGGTGCTCTTCACTCGGGTGCTCCTTGGTCTGCGCCGGATCTGCTTCCGTGCGTCTTGATTGAGTGGGTCGGTGTGAATGTCTTCGGTGGTGCGAGTTATGGGTATTGATTGAGTCGGGATGACAGGATTTGAACCTGCGACCCTCCGCTCCCAAAGCGGATGCGCTACCAAGCTGCGCCACATCCCGATCGGCCCGCCGTTTCGCCTGTGCCGACCTGGTCGGACTTCGGCATCGTGCAGGGCCAACCGCAAATAGTACGTGGCCGTCGTACGCCGCCCGACACCGGTCACCACATACGGAGCCGCACCCCGGGACCGGGGGCCGATTTCAGGTTTGCCGGGACCACCCGGTACAGTCGGCTGCGCACGAGCAGGCGGGCGGACTCAACCACCGTCGCAGCAGGTGCACGCGGGTGTAGCTCAATGGTAGAGCCCTAGTCTTCCAAACTAGCTACGCGGGTTCGATTCCCGTCACCCGCTCCATCTCGAATCGACCCCCGGATCCGCCTGGCGGCCCGGGGGTCTTTCGCTGTCTCGACTGTCCCCGAATACCCCGGATGACGACCACCTCGGGCACAAGGACCCCACCCGCTCGGGCATAGGTCACCGCCGCAGCAACTCACTGTGATGCAGGACACATCGAGCGTACCCTGGGGTCATGTCCACGACTCACACCAAAACCCAGCGTCGATGCCCCACCTGCGGGGAATTGTTGTTCCTGCGCCACGACATGACCCATGCCACGAGCGGCCAGGACCGCACCGACGTCATGCTCGTGTGCCGCAACGAGGCCTGCGCCCAGCCGGCCCGGCACCTGAGCACCCAGTACCAGCCCGCGTGACCGCGAGGCGCTAATACCCGGCAATCCTCCCGACGGCCGTAAACCTGTGATGGGTATCACATTTCAAAGTTTCCTACGTTCACCACGACTTTTCCGCTTCGCGAAGTGTGTTATCGCACAACCCTTTGGCCGATCCACAACGGTTGTGTAACGATAGATTCCGCGCGTCGGGGGATGCGCAACCGCTCATACACGAAAGTAAAGGCTCCTATCCCAGTGCTGACAACGAAACGACGTGCTCACCATCGCTCCGGGCGCCGCCTGACCGGTGTGGCTGTCGGCGTGCTTGCTGTGGTTCTCGCATTCCCGAGTGTGGCCAATGCCGTACCCGTCACAGTGATTCCGGGTCTGCCGCCCGTGGATATCCCCGGCCTGACGGTGCAGAAGACCACACCCAAGACCACCCCGAAGCCGCCGACGCTCACTCAGACGCCTAAGTCGACGAAGACGACGCCGAAGACTTCCACCCCGCCGCCTGCACCCAAGCCGTGGATCCCTGCCATCCCCAATGTGCAGACCTCGACCGGGTATGTCGCGCTCGCGATCGATTCCAAGCATCAGATCTACTGGTGGCGCAACGGTAAGTTCCTGCGTCAGATGCCGATCTCCATGGGGTCGAACAAGCACCCCACCCCCAACGGCGTCTACCACACCAAGGAAAAGTACCGGGACATGTACATGGATTCGTCCACGTACGGCGTTCCGATCGACTCCCCCGAGGGCTACCGCACCTACGTGGAGTACGCCACGCGCATGTCGTGGGACGGCATCTTCATCCACGGCGCTCCTTGGTCCGAGGCACAGCAGGGCAACAGCAATGTGAGCCACGGCTGCATCAACATCACCAATGCCAACGCCAAGTGGGTCTACGACAACGTCCCGCAAGGCACCCCCATCGTCGTCCGTGGCACCATCGGTGGCCAGTACACCGGCGACTAGAGACGCGTCCGCCCACCGCCCACCGCGGTGGCACGCATAGAGCCCGGTCCACTCGGACCGGGCTCTATGCGTATCGGAACATCGACCGGCATCAGGCCGGCCACACACAGTCAGGGCAGCAGCAAGTCAGGGCAGGGGGCTCTCCCCAGCATCGAGTTCTCCGACGAGCCCTCGTGTCCGGACCCGCTCGATGGCCCGCATCTTGTTCACGGCGTCGAGCGCGGCCACCTTGTAGCCCTCGGCAAGCGTCGGATAGTTGAACACCGCGTCGACCAGATAGTCGATGGTGCCGCCCAGACCCATCACCGTCTGCCCGATGTGCACGAGTTCGGCGGCGTTGCTGCCGAAGGCATGTACACCGAGCAGGGTCCGTTCCTCCGCGTGTACGAGAAGTTTGAGCAGGCCGTACGAGTCGCCCATGATCGCACCGCGCGCCAGTTCCCGGTACCGTGCCACGCCGACTTCGAAAGGCACATTCGACGCGGTGAGCTGGTCCTCGGTGCGGCCCACGAAACTGAGTTCCGGGATGGCGTAGATCCCGATCGGCTGCAGGTCGTCGTCCACGACGCCGACAGGTTCACCGAAGGCGTGGTAGGCCGCCCGCCTGCCCTGCTCCATGGAGGTGGCGGCCAGGGCCGGAAAGCCGATGACATCGCCCACCGCGTAGATGTGCCCGACCTCGGTGCGGTAGTGCTCGTCGACCTTGAGCCGACCACGCGAGTCGGCGGTCAGGCCCGCCGCCTCGACGTTCAGCTCGTCACTGACGCCCTGTCGGCCGGCCGAGTACAGCACGGTGTCCGCCGGGATCACCTTTCCCGATTCGAGAATCGTGAGCGTACCCGAGGGATGGCGTTCGACGGTCCTGACCGACTCCCCGAACCGGAAGGTGACTCCGCGGTCACGTAGCTGATACTGCAGCGATTCCACGATCTCCCGGTCGCAGAAGTCCAGCATCGCCGGCCGCTTCTCGATCACCGTCACCTTGCTGCCCAGGGCGGCGAACATCGACGCGTACTCGATCCCGATGACACCGGCGCCGACCACCACCATCGACGACGGCACACGGCTCAGACCCAGGATCTGATCGGAGTCGACGACGGTCTCGCTGTCGAAATCGACACTCGGCGGCCGCGCCGGACGTGTTCCCACCGCGATGACGAAGTGATCGCCGCGGACGCGTTTCAGGTCACCGGTCGCGTCCTCGACGGTGATCTCGTTGGGCCCGACGAAGGATGCGCTGCCGACGAACATCGTGACGGAGTTGCGGGCGAGCTGATGCTGGATGACGTCGATCTCCCGGGACACGACGTGATCGGTGCGCGCTGCCAGGTCGGTCACGGTGATATCTGATTTGAGCCGGTACGAATCCCCGTACAGCTCACGCTGATTGAGGCCCGTCAGATAGAGAACGGCCTCCCGCAACGTTTTCGAGGGAATGGTGCCGGTGTTGATGCAGACGCCGCCCATCATGTGTTTTCGTTCGACGATAGCCGCACGCTTTCCGAGCTTGGCCGCGGCGATCGCCGCCTTCTGCCCTGCCGGGCCCGACCCGATCACTACCACGTCAAATTGATCCACTATGGTCTACTCCGCCTCACCGATGGGACTTGTGTCCCGACGATCCTATGGTCAGGACGTAGGTCCGACGTGTCCGTAAGGAAAATTTCGTTCGACGTCCGTGAACAGATTCGTATATTTCGTCATTCTCCGGCTGTGTGAGCACCGTGACTCCTACAACACATTCTGGCTCGGCAGTACCCTTGGACACTTTCGGGATACGTGTGGCCCGACGGTGCGTTTACACATATGTAACGTTTAAACAACCTCGGCCGGAGCATGCGGCGGCCGAGAAATCGCAAGGAGAATATCGTCATGGCTTTCGCACGTATCCGTGCTCGTTTCCAGTCCGCGGGCTACCGCAACCTCTACAGCAAGATCGCGCGGATCCCCAGCCAGTCGCAGCGCGATGAACTGCTCATCATGGCCCAGCGCGCCGAAGCCCGCTGACCTCCGCATTCATATCCGGACCCGCTCACTGCTGACATGCCGGGCACCAGAACAGGTTCCGCCCGTCGAGGACACCATGCGCAATGGTGGTTCCGCAGATCCGGCAGTCCTCGCCGGACCGTCTGTATACGTAGGTGCGCGGCCGGTCCGGCGCGTACGACGGTGCACCATGATCGTCGGCGGGACGCATCACATGAATCCGGCCTTTCCGGACCCCCACCCGCATCAATGACACGAGATCGGCCCAGAGTGCGTCGAACTCGTCTCGCGTGATGCGGGTGCCCTGCGTATACGGGTCGATACCGGCCCGAAAAAGGACCTCGGCCCGGTAGACGTTCCCGACTCCGGCGATCACCTTCTGATCCATGAGCAGTGCTCCGATGGGACGAGTGGACTTGGTGATCGCGCGCAATGCCCGCTCGGGCTCGGCGTCACGGCGCAGCGGATCCGGTCCGAGCCGGGCGATCAGCGCGTCCAGATCGGCCGGCGTATAGATCTGGCAAGCCGTCGGCCCGCGCAGGTCCACTCCGATGTCGGCGGCTTCGATCCGCATCCGCACCTGGCCTACCGGCGGTGCCATCGGCGACGCCTGCTCGCTGAATGCCCCGTACAGGCCGAGGTGGACGTGGATCAGTCGTTCACCGCGTTGCGTCCGGGCGGTCTGCCGGTACCGCTGGATCAGGTGCTTTCCCCAGGCCTCGGCTGTGTAGAAGACCATTCCGTCGACAAGTGCGGCGCCCTCGGCGAAACGTCCTTGGGGGCTGGTCACCGCAACCGTCTTGCCTCCGAGCAGCTTGCGCTGCCGGTTGGCCAGACGGTGCAGTGTATGACCTTCGGGCATCGGGAGTGACCCGGTGCGACCGTCAGGCCTGCGGAACTTCCGGTGCCTGCCCGGTTCGCTCGTACTCGGCAAGGATGTCGATGCGACGCTGGTGCCGCGGCTCGTCCGACCAGGGCGTCGCGACGAAGGCGTCGACGATCGCGAACGCCTCCTCGACCGAATGCATCCGCCCGCCGAGGCCGATCAATTGTGCGTTGTTGTGCTGACGGGCCAGTTGCGCGGTCTCCACACTCCAGGCCAGGGCGCAGCGCGCGCCGGGAACCTTGTTGGCCGCGATCTGCTCACCGTTGCCGCTGCCGCCGAGCACGATGCCCAGACTGCCCGGATCGGCGACGGTCCTGGCGGCGGCGTCGATACAGAATGCGGGGTAGTCGTCGAGGGCGTCGTAGACGTGGGCCCCACAGTCGATGACCTCGTGGCCGGCGGCCTTGAGGTGGTCGGCGATCTGGTTCTTGAGTTCGAATCCGGCATGGTCGGCACCGAGGTAGACACGCATGGGGTCGACTATAGAGCGCCACCACCGCCCGGCCGAAAACGTCTCCTCCACCTCGGTGGGCACCGGGGTGGAGGAGACGACAGCGCGAACTCAGTCGAACTCGGGCGACTCGTGGCGGCTTCGCTTGAGCTCGAAGAAGTGCGGGTACGACGAGAGCGCGACAGCACCGTCCCACACCACGCCGGCGGTCTCGCCGCGCGGAATCCGCGACAGCACCGGCCCGAAGAACGCGACCCCGTTGATGTGGATGGTCGGCGTGCCCACGTCGTCGCCCACCTTGTCCATGCCTTCGTGGTGGCTGGTGCGGATCGTCTCGTCGAACTCGGTTCCGTCAGCCGCACCGGCGAGCGCCGGATCGAGGTCGAGGGCGGCCAGAGACTCGGCGATGACAACGTCGAAGTCCTTGTTACCCTCGTTGTGCAGGCGCGTGCCCAGCTCTGCGTACAGCGGGGCGAGGATCTCGTCACCGCGCTCTGCGGCGGCAGCGGCGAGCACCCGGACCGGACGCCACGCGTTCTTGAGTGCCTCGCGGTACTCATCGGGGATGTCCTTACCCTCGTTGAGCACGGCCAGGCTCATGATGTGGAAGTTCACGTCGATCGGCCGCACCTTCTCGGCCTCCAGGATCCACCGCGAGGTGATCCAGCACCAGGGACAGAGGGGATCGAACCAGAAGTCCACACGATCTCGTGACGACATTGACGCGGTGTCCTTTCGACGCTGCTGTATCCAACGGAACGGTTCAACCCCGACCAACGCCACGTGATTCCGCGCCGGGCGAAATCCAATGCCCAACCGGCACCGGACACGGACACTAAGCTGGCCAGGGTGACCGCTCCCAATCTGACCAGAGACCAGGCCCGCGCCCGCGCGGCGATCATCGATGTCGCCCACTACGCCATCGACCTCGACCTCACCGACGGCTCCGGTGCGCCGGGCGAGAAGACGTTCGCCTCCACCACCACCGTGCGTTTCACCGCGACCGCGGGTGCGAGCACCTTCATCGATCTCGTGGCCCCTGAGCTGGTGTCGGCGACACTCAACGGCGCCCCCGTCGACGTGAGCGGGTTCGACGAATCGGTGGGACTGACGCTGAACGATCTGGCCGCCGAGAACGAGCTGACCGTCGTCGCCAACTGCGCCTACTCCAACACCGGCGAGGGACTGCATCGCTTCGTCGACCCCACCGACAACGCCGTGTACCTGTATTCGCAGTTCGAGACCGCCGATGCCAAGCGTATGTTCGCGTGCTTCGATCAGCCCGACCTGAAGGCCACGTACTCGGTGACGGTCCTCGCTCCGGCCGACTGGAAGGTGATCTCGAACGGGGCCACCGTCGAAGTCGCCGACGGTAAGCACGTCTTCGCCGAGACCGCTCCGATGAGCACCTACCTGGTGGCCCTCATCGCCGGCCCGTACGCCGAATGGACGGACACCTACACCGACGAGCACGGCAGCATCCCGCTGGGCATCTACTGCCGCGGCTCGCTGGCCGAGTTCATGGACGCAGACCGGCTGTTCACCGAGACCAAGCAGGGTTTCGCCTTCTACCACAAGAACTTCGGCATTCCGTACGCCTTCGGCAAGTACGATCAACTGTTCGTTCCCGAATTCAATGCGGGCGCGATGGAGAACGCGGGCGCTGTCACTTTCCTGGAGGACTACGTCTTCCGGTCTCGTGTCACCAAAGCCCTGTACGAGCGCCGTGCCGAGACCGTCCTGCACGAGATGGCGCACATGTGGTTCGGCGACCTGGTCACCATGGACTGGTGGGATGACCTGTGGCTCAACGAGTCCTTCGCCACCTTCGCCTCCGTCCTGTGCCAGGCCGAGGCCACCGAGTACAAGAGTGCGTGGACCACCTTCGCCAACGTCGAGAAGTCGTGGGCGTACCGGCAGGATCAGCTGCCCTCGACGCATCCGGTGGCCGCCGACATCCCCGATATCGCCGCGGTGGAGGTCAACTTCGACGGCATCACCTACGCCAAGGGCGCGTCGGTACTCAAGCAACTCGTCGCCTACGTGGGTCTCGAGCCGTTCCTGGCCGGATTGCGCGACTACTTCGACGCCCACAAGTTCGGAAACGCCACTTTCTCGAATCTTCTTGCGGCACTGGAACATTCGTCTGGACGAGATCTGTCGGACTGGGGCAGTCAGTGGCTGCGGACCACCGGTATCAACGTGATCCGCCCCGATTTCGACGTCGACGCGGAGGGGAAGTTCACGCGTTTCGCCGTCGTGCAGGAGGGCGCGCAGCCCGGTGCGGGTGAGACCCGCGTGCACCGGCTGCGGGTGGGCATCTACGACGACAACGGCTCGGGCAAACTCGAACAGACCCACAGTGTCGAACTCGACGTGGAAGGTGCGACCACCGAGGTGCCCGGTCTCGTCGGGATCTCGCGCGGCGCTCTGGTCCTTCTCAACGACGGCGACCTGACCTACGCGTCGGTGCGCCTGGATCCCGAATCGCTGGCGACGGCCACCTCACGGGTCGCCGACATCGCGGACTCGATGCCGCGCACGCTGATCTGGTCGGCGGCGTGGGAGATGACCCGCCAGGCCGAGATGAAGGCTCGCGACTTCGTGGCGCTGGTGTCGGCGGGTATCGCCGCCGAATCGGAAATCGGTGTGGTGCAGCGGGTTCTGTTGCAAACCACCACCGCCCTCGACTCGTACGCCGATCCCTCGTGGGCGGATGCGACGGGCTGGCCGGAGTTCTCCGCCCGCGTGCTGGAACTGGCCCAGGCATCCGACGCCGGCTCCGACCATCAGCTCGCCTTCGTCAACACGCTGCTCGCAGGACGCCTGAACGACGACCAGATCCCGCTCGTCCGTGGACTTCTCGACGGTGACGACCCCGGCACGCACGGCTTGGCCAAGCTGAAGGTCGACACCGATCTGCGGTGGAAGCTGGTGCGCGCCTTGGCGACCGCCGGTGCGATCGACCCCGACCCGGAGTCCACGCCGGTCATCGACGCCGAGGAGCAGCGCGACAACACCGCCGCCGGCACCCGTCAGGCCGCGGCCGCCCGCGCATCGCGTCCGCTGCCGGAAGCCAAGGCGCACACGTGGACTCAGGCCACTGAGAACGACGCTCTGGCCAACATCTACACCCGCACCCTGATCGAGGGCTTCGCCCGTTCGGGTCAGGGCGGACTGCTCGGCGAGTACGTCGCCAAGTACTTCGCCGCCATCCCCGACATCTGGGAGCGTCGCTCCAGCGAGGTCGCCCAGACCGTCGTCCTGGGTCTATACCCGAGTTGGGCGATCAACGACGAAGCCATCGCCGCCGCCGACGCTTTCCTCACCGGAGAACACCCGTCGGCGCTGCGCCGGCTGATCTCCGAGGGCCGCGACGGCGTCGCCCGTTCCCTACGCAACCAGGCCTTCGACGCGAGCTGAGCCTCCGAGGTCTCGGCGATCGAGGTATATCACCCCGATCGCCGAGACTGCCAGGTAACACGGACCGAAGGTGTCCGCTATGGGTCGTAGCGTCGGAGAGGTCATGGACCGAACCGACGAAACGAGAATCCGATGGGCCTCTATACCGCAGTCACCGTCCCCGATGTCACCGGAGAAAAGCGCGAGCTGCTGACCATCCTCACCGATCAGCGCAACCTGTTCCGGATCACCGTGCGCAACCTGACCGAGGAACAAGCACGACAACGCACCACTGTCAGTACTTTGACGCTCGGCGGTCTCGTCAAGCATCTGGCCTCGGGCACCCGGGGCAGCACCGAGCAAATCATCGGGCGCGACGAGAACGCCGCGATCGACATGGCGGCACTCGCCCACGACTACGACCTGCTCCCCGACGAGACCTTCGAGGGTGCTCTGGCCGAGTTCGACGCCGCGGTAGAGGCTTTCGATGCGGCTGTCGTCGGCGTGAGCAGCCTGGACGAGATGATTCCGCTGCCGACGGCACCGTGGGCACCGGAGCGGGAATGGTCGACGGTACGCACCATCGTGCTCAACAAGATCCGCGAGTACGCCCACCACAGTGGGCACGCCGACATCATCCGCGAAGCACTCGACGGCCAGTCCACGATGGGCGCGATCTCCGAAGGACAGGACTGGGCTGACCAGTTCTGAACGGGGACAATCGAAGTCAGCGCCGCCAACGGTAGCGGATCTGAGGCCGGCCGGTGTTGCCGTATTCGGTAATCCGGGCGACGGTGCCGTCGTCGGCGAGCCGTTCGAGGTAGCGCCACGCTGTGACTCGTGAACTACCCACGGCCACAGCGACTTCCGATGCGGTGAGGCCGTCGTCGGAGTCGCGGACGGCGCGGCCCACAGCGTCCTCGGTGCCGGGTGCGGCACCCTTGCGGGCGGTACTGCGGCCGTCGGCGGTGCGCAACACCGCCAGGGCCCGGTCCACGTCCCGCTGGCTGACCGCGTCCATCCCGGAGCCGAGTGCGTCGCGATAGCGCAGATACTGCTGGATCTTCTCCTGGAAACCCGCGAACGTGAACGGTTTCAGCAGGTACAGCAGCACCCCGTGCGACATCGCGCTGCGCACACTGGCGAGGTCTCGCTGGGCGGTGATCGCGATGATGTCCGGGCCGGGCCGGACACCCGACAGGGCTGCCGCGAGGTCGATTCCGCTGGCGTCGGGCAGCCCGAGATCGAGCAGGGTCAGCGCGATCGGGGTACAGGCGCGAGCGGCCTCCGACGCCGTGCGCATCGCCTGCTGCGCCGTCGTGACAGCCGCGATCACCTCGAATCCGCCTATCCTGTCAAGGTATTCGCGGTGTGCGGCGGCGATCAGCGGGTCGTCCTCCACGATCATGACCCGGATCATCGTGCGCCTCCGGACCCCGTGGCCGCTGCCATCGTCGGCGCCGGTATCACGACGCTGACCACCGATCCGTAGGTGTTCTCGGCACGCAGTTCACCGTCGTGTGCGGCAACCACCTGCACTACCAGCGCCAGACCGAGGCCCCGGCCCCGGGCGTCGCCGCCGGACTTGGTGGAGAATCCCCGCTGTCGGGCCGCCACGAAGGTCTCCGGATCCATTCCGGGGCCGCTGTCGGCCACGACGATCGTCACCCCCGACCGGTCTCCGGCGACCGACACCTCCACCCAGGGATCGTCCGGATCGGCGGCGTCGAGCGCGTTGTCGACGAGGTTGCCCACCACCGTGACCATGTCACGCGGCGACAACACCGCGGTCGCGGAATCGTCGAGTTGCGAATCCTCGGTCAAGGTCAGGGCGATGCCACGCTCGGCGGCCTGTGCGCTCTTGCCCAGCAGAAGCGCCACCAGCGCAGGTTCGCTCACCGCCTCTGTCATGGTGTCGATCAGATGCTGGGACAGTTCCAGTTCGGTGGTCGCCATCCGCGATGCGTCGCCGGCCCGCCCCATCTCGATCATCGCGACAATGGTGTGCATCCGGTTGGCCGACTCGTGCGCCTGCGACCTCAGAGCCTCGGCGAACCGCGTCATCGAGTCGAGTTCACCCATCGCCTCGGACAGTTCGGTGCGGTCGCGGACGGTCACCACCGCGGAGGCATGCGTACCGGGCACCTGGGCCCGGTTCACCAGAAGTATCCGGCCTCGATGGGCGACCAGTTCGTCGTCGAGGATCAGTCCGTTCTCCCTCAGAAACTCCGGCGCGTCGGTCAGGTCCGGTTCCGGCTCACCGAGCAGCCGCCGCGCCTCGTCGTTACTGAGCACTATTCGCCCGTCCTCGATCACCACCAGGCCCTCGTGCACCGCGTGCAGCACCGCGTCGTGGTGCTCGTACATGATCCGCAGGTCGCGGGGTGCCAGACCGCCCGTCGCCCGCAGCAGCCGCCGCCTGATCAACGCCAGCCCCGCGACCGCTGCCAGGAGCGCCGCCAGCGCCACCGCGACGATCAGCGGAAGCTGCGAACGCCACCCTTGAGCGAGGGTCTGCTGCGTGATTCCGACGGCCACCATACCGACGACCGTCCCATCGTCGCCGTGCACCGGGGCGATGGTACGGATGGAGGGGCCCAGTGTTCCGGTGTAGGTCTCGGTGTAGATAAGCCCGGCCAACGCCTGCGCTGTGCTCCCGAGGTACTTCTCACCGATTCTGTCGGGGTTGGTGTGGGTGAACCGGGTGCCGTCCGGACCCATGATCGTGATGAACGCGACCCCGCTCTTACGGCGGATGCGTTCGGTGATCTCCTGCAGGATCGCCGACGGCCGCGCAGCCGACAATGCCTCGGCAGTGGCCGGCATCTCCGCCACACTCACGGCGATGGCAGTGACCTCTTTGCGGGCCATGCTGTCGGCATCGGAACGCGCATCGACGACGGCCAGCGTGCCCGCCCCCACGACGATCACGATCACCCCGAGCAGTACGAGCGCGACCGACTGGCCGGCCAGCGTCCGCGGTATCAGCCTGCGCACACAGCCCCTTTCCCGTCGCTGTTAATGCGAAGTGAACGAAATGAACAGAACCGTGACCCGAGTCACGGACATCCCCCACAATTCATACCGTCACATACGTCGGAGCGTGCGGTGTCACACCAGAAACCACAGCAGCGGAACCACAGAGGAAAGGCAGCACATGACGTTCAGATCGGATAACGAGGAATCCGTGCCCGCACCGTCACCCGAACGGATCGTCACCAAACGCGACCGGACGCACTGGCTGTATCTGGCGGTCATCGCGGCCGTCGTCGGCGGTGTGATCGTCGGGCTGGCGGCACCGGGGGTCGGCAAGGACATCGCCTTCCTGGGCACCATGTTCGTGGACCTGATCAAGATGATGATCGCCCCGGTCATCTTCTGCACCATCGTGCTGGGCATCGGGTCGGTGCGCCAGGCGGCCACCGTCGGCAAGGTCGGCGGGCTCGCGTTCGTGTACTTCCTGGCGATGTCCACGCTCGCGCTGGCCATCGGGCTCGTCGTGGGCAACCTGATCAAACCCGGCTCGGGCCTGGACATCGAGTCGGACCCCGGCAAGGGCGCCGAACTGGCCGACAAGGCACATGAGTCCGGCGGGACGATCGAGTTCATCCAGAGCATCATTCCCACGTCGATGTTCTCCGCGCTCACCGAGGGCAGCGTGCTGCAGGCCCTGTTCGTGGCCCTGCTGGTGGGTTTCGCGATCCAGGGCATGGGCCGCGTCGGCGAACCGATCCTCAACTCGATCGCCTACCTGCAGAAGCTGGTGTTCAAGGTGCTTACGATGATCCTGTGGGTCGCGCCGATCGGTGCGTTCGGCGCGATCGCCGGTGTCGTCGGCCAGACCGGCTGGAAGGCCGTCGGACAGTTGCTGATGCTGATGCTCGGCTTCTACATCACCTGCCTGATCTTCGTCTTCGGTGTGCTCGGCGTCATCCTGCGGACCTTCACCGGGGTGTCCATCTTCAAGCTGGTGCGCTATCTGGCCCGCGAGTACCTGCTGATCTTCGCGACCTCGTCGTCGGAGTCGGCGCTCCCCCGCCTGATCGCCAAGATGGAACACGTCGGGGTCAGCCAGTCGACGGTGGGTGTGGTTGTGCCCACCGGCTATTCGTTCAACCTCGACGGAACGGCCATCTACCTGACGATGGCATCGATCTTCATCGCCGACGCCATGGGCGATCCGCTGTCCATCGGCGAGCAGATCGGTCTGCTGGTGTTCATGATCATCGCGTCCAAGGGCGCGGCCGGGGTGAGCGGCGCGGGTCTGGCCACCCTCGCCGGCGGACTGCAAGCGCACCGCCCCGAGATGCTCGACGGTGTCGGTCTGATCGTCGGCATCGACCGATTCATGTCCGAGGCCCGCGCGGTGACCAACTTCTCCGGCAACGCCGTCGCCACCATCCTGATCGGCACCTGGACCTCGACGATCGACAAGGCCCGTGTCGACGACGTGCTCAGCGGCCGCAATCCGTTCAACGAGGCGGACATGCTCGACGAGGACCAACTGCACCTGCCTGCCGGCGAGGACGAGCAGTCGGCACCGCGGGACGCGACGGCCAAGTCCTGACGCCCACCCCGAACAGCAGATCGGCCGCTCACCCCGCGAGGGTGAGCGGCCGATCTGCTGAGTTATGCCGGTACGTCAGGAACCCGCGGCCGCGGTGGCCATCACGTGCAGCGCCGCGACCAATCCATCGATCAGGTTGCCCTGCCGAATGCTGGTGATCGCCGCGGACACACCGAGCTGGGCGACTCGGTCGTTGACGCGGTCGGCGACATCCTTACCGGACACGACGACGACGTCCTTGGTGTTGGGCGAGACCGCGATGAGCGCACCGTTGTACGGCTCGGGAGCCTTCCCGAGGATGGCCTTGGCGTCGGCGACCGCGTCGGCGCCCAAGTCACCGATGAACACCGAGAATCGCACGTGCGCGACCTCGCTGGATTCCTTCAGCGCGTCGTCGAGAGCGATCAGGTCGTCGTGGCTGAACGGCGGTGTGGTGGGCGCGTCACCCGGGAACCGGGTGGCCGACACCCGGCCGCTGTTGGTGACGACCGTTCCCATCGGCAGTGCGCTCGATGCGGTCGCCAGATCGCCCGCGTTATGGGCTACGTCACCACTTGCCACTTGCCGTACCTCCGTTTACGTCGTCGGACTCCGCGTGCCGCTCGGCCGTCATCGGCGCGATATCGGTGGCGCTGAACAGCAGCGGCTTGTGCGTCCACTTCTGGTCAAGGGTGTAGATCTGCACCTTGGGGTACTTCAGCCCGCCGGAGAACGTCATCGACACCACGCACGCCACTACAGACAGCACGACGAGGATTGTGATGGGCACTCCGATTGGGACGATCAGGTCTTCCATGTCACCCTTCCGATCAGTGTGGTGCACCTATTGGTGATCAATTTAGACCACCCGGCCGCCCGGCGGGCACTTACCCCTACGCAGTGTCGTAGACCGCGATGTCGGCGCCGCCTTCCGCACCCTCAGGCGGCACCGGCGTCGATGTACTGGACCCAGTCGGGATCGATGACCTTGACGGTTGCGAGCAGCCGCCAATGCCGGCCCTTGGGCGCGGCCGGCGCCACGCGCAGGGTCCAGCCGAGTTCGCTGAGCAGCTTGTCGGCCTTGCGATGGTTACAGTTCGCACAGCACGCCACGCAGTTCTCCCAGCTGTGCCCACCACCGCGGCTGCGCGGCATGATGTGGTCGATGGTGGTGGCCTTCGTCCCGCAGTACCCGCACCGGAACTGGTCACGATGCATGAGCGCGGCCCGGGTCAGCGGAACCGACGCCCGGTACGGAACCCGGACATAGGTACGCAACCGGATCACGGTGGGAACCGGCATCGCCATGCCGGCCGAGTGAACGCTGTTACCGGCGGCGTCGGCATGCACCACGTCGGCGCGATCACGCAGCACCAGCACGATCGCCCGCCTGATGGTGACGGCCGTGAGCGGCTCGAAGGTGGCGTTGAGCAGCAGGACCCGTCGCCTGCTCCAGAACGGTGCACCGCGGCCGCTCTCATCGGGCATAGCGCGGATCTCTCCGGCACCGGGCAGCACGGTCACACGTGCCCGCGTGCCGGTCTCGCGCTCGGCACCGCCTCGCGGGCTGTGGTGCGCGTGTCGCGTCATGGTGCCTCCCAGGTCAAGATCCTGACGTGACCAGTTGACCACGGTTGTGCACCGGACGCACGGGAAATAATCTCGCCACCGCCGGTCGATCGGCGGGTGTTGTTTGATGCTGTGCCCGTCGGCCGCGACAATGGTCCATGTGAGTTCCGACAGCCCCGGGCCGGCACCGGCCCAGCAGACCTTCTACGACGCGGTGGGCGGCAGCGACACATTCGACCGCATCGCCGCACGCTTCTACGAGGAAGTCGCGCGTGACGAGGTTCTGCGACCGATGTATCCCGAGGAAGATCTCGGCCCCGCGCAACAGCGACTGCGCATGTTTCTCGAACAGTATTGGGGAGGTCCCCGCACGTACTCCGATCAGCGCGGCCATCCGCGTCTGAGAATGCGCCACAACCCCTACCGGATCGGCCCGATCGAGAAGGACGCCTGGTTGCGGTGCATGCACACGGCGATCTCCTCGATCGAGGATTCGACCCTCGATGCCGCCCACCGGCAGGCATTGACCGAGTACGTGGAGATGGCCGCGCAGATGATGGTCAACTCGACGTTCTGAGTTCCACACGGCCGAGATTCCTGACACTTTGTCCGGAGATTGTCACGACACGAACGCAACCGAACCCGAGGTAGGTTTAGGACCGGCGACGCAATTAGGGCAAAATTACGATGGTGAGCGACCAGACATCCCCTGACGCCCCGGCCGGACCCCCGTTCGACCCCTCCGACGAAACTCCGGCTACGGGCACCGGCGGTGACGCGGCGCCGGACGAGACCGGCGAACCCGAGCAGGAGGACGCGGCGGGTCAGGACGACGTCGAGCACACCGAGGCCACCACGAGCGCCGAGCCGGCCGACGACCCGGACAGCGCCGAAGACCCTGAGGCCCCGGACGACCCCGAGGACCCGGCCGTGGTCGACGAGGCCCAAAACGACGATGCCGAACTCGCGGAAGATGCCGAACCTGCGGAAACGGCGGAAACGGCGGAAACGACCGATTCTGAGGAAGCGGTCGAGCCCGGGGAACACGTCGAGGACCACGCCGAGGACGAGCCCGAGGAACACGCCGAGGAGGAACACGCCGAGGACGTCGAGCCGGCTACTGCACCCTCTCTCGAGGCCGCGACACCCGCGCCAGAGCCCGAGGCGCCCTCCCCGAAGCCTCCTGTCTCCCCGAAGCCTCCTGTCGCCCCGTCCGATGCCACGCAGCTCGATACTTCGGACACCACGTGGTGGCGCAATGCGATCTTTTATCAGATCTATCCGCGGTCGTTCTCCGATGCCAACGGCGACGGCGTCGGCGATCTCGTCGGCGTCATCAGCAGGCTTGGATACCTGGAACTGCTGGGTGTGGACGCCATCTGGCTGAGCCCGATCATGTGCTCCCCCATGGCCGATCACGGATACGACGTGTCCGATCCCCGCGATATCGACCCGGTTTTCGGCAGCATCGCGTTGTTCGACAACCTGATCGCCGAGGCACACGCCCGTGACATCCGGGTGACCATGGACCTGGTACCCAATCACACCAGCGATCAGCACGAATGGTTCCGGGCAGCGCTGGCCGCGGGTCCGGGAAGCCCCGAGCGGGCGCGCTACATCTTCCGCGACGGGCGCGGCGAAGGCGGCGACGAACCACCCAACAACTGGCTCAGCGTGTTCGGTGGCCCCGCCTGGCACCGCGTCACCGAGGCCGACGGCTCGCCGGGCCAGTGGTACATGCACATCTTCGCCCCCGAACAGCCCGACCTGAACTGGGAGAATCCGGAGGTTTTCGACGACCTGGAGAAGACCCTGCGGTTCTGGCTCGACCGCGGCGTCGACGGTTTCCGGATCGACGTGGCGCACGGCATGGCCAAGCCCGAGGATCTGCCCGACATGGATCTGGATGCCACTCGCCTGCTGGAGAACAACGACGACGATCCGCGCTTCAACAACTATGCGGTGCACGCGATCCACCGCAAGATCCGCCGGGTGATGGACGACTATCCGGGTGCGGCCAACGTGGGTGAGATCTGGGTCGAGGACAACGAGCGATTCGCCGAGTACCTGCGGCCCGACGAACTGCATCTGGGGTTCAATTTCCGGCTCGCCAAGGCCGAATTCACAGCGGAGTCGGTCCGGGCGGCGATCGAGAACTCGCTGGAGGCGGTGCTGAGCGTCAACGGCGTCCCGACGTGGACCCTGTCCAATCACGATGTCGACAGGGAGGTCAGCCGCTACACACCAGACACCACAGATCCCGACGGGGCCGATCCGGAGGTGGCGCTCGCCGACGGCATTCTGGCCGCCCGGGCGATGGCGCTGGTCGAGTTGGCGTTGCCGGGATCGATCTTCATCTATAACGGTGCCGAGCTCGGACTGCCGAACGCCGACCTCCCGGACGAAGCCCTGCAGGATCCTGTGTGGGAACGATCGGGCCACACCGAACGGGGCCGCGACAACTGCCGGGTGCCGATCCCGTGGGAAGGCACCGAACCTCCCTATGGTTTCAGTGCCGCCGCCGACACGTGGCTGCCGATGCCGGATTCGTGGGCCCCGTTCACGGTGGAAACGCAGCTCGAAGATGCGGGATCTACGCTGTCGCTGTACCGCAGGGCGATCGAGTTGCGTTATACCCGTAAGGAATTCACGGGTTCGACGGTCGAATGGTATGGCGCCCCGGACGGCTGCCTGGCGTTCCGCCGGTCCGAGGGCCATCTGATCTGCGCACTCAACACCACCGACCAACCGGTGGAGTTGCCGCCGGGTACGGTGCTGCTGTCGAGCTACCCACTCACCGACGGTCTGCTACCGGCGAGATCTGCGGCCTGGCTCGTGTGATCCCGCGACGTGCCGGCAGAGGACGCAGCCGTCACAGAGCGGTGACGGTCAGATCCCGAGTGCGGCGCTGGTAGACCGACCCGTAGCGGGCGTCGATCCGGATCCAGGCCGGCGACGCCCGCACCCGCACCGGCTCGTCGTCGGCGATCCTGGTCAGTTCCGAGGTATCGGTGACCTCGCGGCCGTCGGCGTCACGGATGAATCCCATGGCGGTCAGCGCGAAGACCGATCGCAGGATGATAGCCACCGGCTGTCGTCCGTCGAGTGCTGAAGCCTCGAGGACGACCTGGTCGAGCAGCCCTGTCGCGGGCCCGTGCGCGCTGCCCTCGGTACGGGCCAGCTTGGCTCCACTGCGGGCGAGTTCGACCACCGACCGGGCGGGCACGTCGTCGACGTGGACGTAGCCGGACGCCGGTGGCAGCGCCCCCTTCCAGGCACTTGCGAACGTGAAGCCGGGATCGACCCGGGTACCGGCGTCGGCCACCGCCAGCACCGTGCGCAGTTGTTCGGCGTCGCAGACGATGTCGGCCGGCGCCGAGCCCCCGACGATCGACCGCGTGGCGAGCACGTCGAAACCGGTGTGGGTCCACAGGCCGAGCCGTCCGTCGGGTCGCCCCTGTAACCGGATCACGGCGGCCTCATTCATCCTGGCTGCTCGCGCGACGAACGCCAGCGCATCGGCGCGGTCGGAGGCACTCGCCGCCTGTACCCAGCGTTCGGCGCCGTGTCCGATCATCTCGCGAACTCGAGCAGGTACGCCTTCTCCTCCGGAGTGAGCCGGCGCAGACGCTGGGTATCTACGTCGAAAGCGACCAGCTGTGTGGAGGCCACGATCGCCGGCTTGGAATCTGGTGCCCCGCCCTTGGGGCGAACCTCGTATCCAACGGTGAAGTCGACGGCCCGCACCTGCTGAGTGAACATCGTCACCTCAAGCGGCCCCTCGTCGTGCCGGAGCTGCATCTGGTACTTCACGTGCAGGTCGGCGACCACACAACCCGAGCGCAGCGTCACCGTGGGCCGGCCGTCGTAGAACAACCACGGGATGCGCGCCTCTTCCAGCAGGGTGACCATCCGGGCGTGATTGATGTGCTGGTAGACGTCCATGTCCGACCAGCGCACCGGCACCTTCACCAGGTAGCCGTGCTCTGTCTTGGTGCCCTCGTCCTCCACAACCTGCACGTGCGGTCCTCTCGTCACGATCGTCGCCTGCGGTGTACCGGTGACCGGCACATTCCCATGCCACCCTACGTGCAGGTCGCGGCGGCGTGGCGAGGCGCGTACACCCCCACGCTCAGCGCAGCAGGCTACGCAGCTGACGAGTGGCCACCGACAGCGTCGCGAGATCGAGTGTTCCCGACTCCTCGATCTCGACGAGCATCGACCGCACCCGCGCCAGCCGGGACGATTGTGAGTGCGACCACTCGTTGATCATATCGGCGGGCGACTCCCCCGGTGCACCGTGCTCGAGGACCTGCTGGGTGACCGCCCGCAGCGTGGCGTGCATGTCGTCACGTAATGCCAAGCGCGCCAGGGCATGCCAGCGGTCTCCGTGGTCGAGTTCGCTGACCGCGGTGAGCAGTCGCTCGATGCCGAAGTGTTCCATGACCGCGAAGTAGAGCGCGCCGACCTCGGCGACAGGCTTTTCAGAGATCTCGGCCGCGTCGATGATGTCGAGCAGGCAGAAGCGATGCAGACTGATCGCGGCTTGATGCGCGATCTCCTCGGGCACCCCGGCGTCGCGATAGGCCGCGGTGCGCTCGTCCACGTCACGGGCAGAACTCGCCCCGAACCAGCCGGGCAGAAGCGGCGAGAGCTGGGCGACCCGCGTTGCGTACCGGGTGATCTCGGATGCGACGGCCAGTGGCTGGGGACGCCCGGCCAGCAACCAGCGCGATGCCCGGAACATCAGGCGCCGCGTGTAGCTCAGCATCTCGTCGACGGTCTTCACGTCAACCGGCGCCGCGGAGATGCTGTCGAACACCTCCCGCATCCCGAACACCTTGTTGACCACCACGAAGGCGCGCACACCGTCTTCGGCGCCCACCGCCGCACCTTCTGTCAGCCGGAACAGGTGGGTGACCCCGACATGTGCGACCACTTCGTTGACCAGGGTGGTGGCCACGATCTCCCGCCGCAGCCGGTGTGTGCGGAGTTCGTCGGCGTAGGCGCTGCGTAGCGGTTCGGGAAAGTACCGGGCCAGGCGGTCGTCGAAGACGTCGTTGTCGACGAGGTCACCGGCCAGCAGGTCCGACTTGGCGAGCAGTTTCACGTGGGCCATCATCGTTGCCAGTTCGGGTGAGGTCAGTGCACGCCCGGTCTCACCGTGAACTCGTTTGCGCAGGGCCGCAGCTGTGGGCAGGGACTCCAGGCGCAGGTCGACGCCGCGTTCGGCGAGTGAGGCGAGCATACGTGCGTGCACCTCCACGCGCTCGAGCGCGTAGGCGCGGGAGAAGCCGAGTTCGGCGTTCTGCGCGATGTTGTCGGCCAGCACGAGTTCGGCCACCTCGTCGGTCATCGAGCTCAGCAACGAGTCACGTTGTCCGGCTGGAAGTTTGCCCGATCCGACGGCGGTGTCGAGCAGGACCTTGATGTTGACTTCGTGGTCGGAGCAGTCGACTCCGGCTGAATTGTCCATGGCGTCGGTGTTGATGCGGCCGCCGGCGAGGTCGAACTCGATGCGGCCGAGTTCGGTGACGCCCAGGTTTCCACCTTCGCCGACGACGGTGGCGCGGACCTCGTTGCCGTCGACCCGGATGCTGTCGTTGGCCTTGTCACCGACCTCGGGATTGGATTCGGTCGACGCCTTGATGTACGTGCCGATGCCGCCGTTCCACAGCAGATCCACCGGTGCGAGCAGGATCGCCCGCATAAGTTCGGGCGGCGACAGGACGTCGACGGCCGGGTCGATGCCGAGCGCGGTCGCCATCTGCGGGCTGATCGGTATGGCCTTCTGGTCACGCGGCCACACCCCGCCGCCCTCACCGATCAGCGCCAGGTCGTACTCCGCCCATGATGACCGGGGCAGATCGAACAACCGCTTGCGTTCGATGAATGACTGTGCCGCATCGGGATTTGGGTCGACGAAGATGTGCCGATGATCGAAGGCGGCCACCAGCCGGATGTGCCCGGACAGCAGCATCCCGTTACCGAACACGTCACCGCTCATGTCACCGACCCCGACGACAGTGAAATCCTGTGTCTGGGTGTCGATTCCGATCTCGCGGAAATGCCGTTTGACCGATTCCCACGCGCCGCGGGCCGTGATGCCCATCGCCTTGTGGTCGTAGCCGGCCGAACCGCCCGAGGCGAATGCGTCGCCGAGCCAGAAACCGTATTGCGCGGCAACACCATTGGCGATGTCGGAGAACGCGGCGGTGCCCTTGTCTGCGGCCACTACCAGATAGGTGTCGTCACCGTCGCGGCGCACGACCGATCGCGCGGGCACCACCGCGCCGGTCGCCGTGTCGATGTTGTCGGTGACATCGAGCAGTCCCGAGATGAACTGCCGGTAGCATTTCACGCCCTCCTCGCGCAGGGCGTCCCGGTCTGCGGCGGCGTCTCCGGTGGGCACCGGCGGCCGTTTGAGCACGAAGCCGCCTTTGGCTCCCAGCGGCACGATCACCGCATTCTTCACCGATTGTGCCTTGACCAGCCCGAGGATCTCGGTACGGAAGTCCTCCCGGCGATCGGACCAGCGCAGCCCGCCGCGGGCCACCGCACCGAAGCGCAGGTGCACGCCCTCCACGCGTGGCGAGTACACGAAGATCTCGTGCACGGGCCGAGGTTCGGGGGCCTGCGGAATGTTCTGCGTGTCGAGTTTGAACGACATCACCGCGCCCGGCACCAACCGGTCGGTGACGTACACATTGGTGCGGACCACCGCCAGCATGGTCGCGGCGAAGGCGGAGACGATCCGGTCGGCGTCGAGTCCGATGACCGCACCGATGTCACGGCGCAGCCCGGCCACCGCGTCGCCGCGGCGCCCGTCGTCGGCCATAGCCGGATCGAACGATGCCTCGAAGACCGACACCAGCCCCAGGGTGACGGCCCGCTCATCTCCCAGGACGGTTGCCGAATGCGCTGTGCTGTAACCGAATCCGATCTGCCTCAGGTACCGGTAGCAGGCACGCAAGATGGCCACAGCCCGCCAGTCCAGTCCGCACCGCACGATGAGCGCGTTGAAGGCGTCCACCTCGGCCTCGCCCTGCCACAGAGCCCGGAACGCGTCGGTGAACCGTAGGGTCAGGCCGGCCTCGTCGCTGTCGGGATCGATGGTGATCCCCGGCGCGAGGCTCACCCCGAACTCGTAGGCCCAGCACCGCACGCCGTCGTGCCGGTCGAGTCCGTACGGGTGTTCGTCGAGTACGGCGACGCCGAGGCTTTGCAGCACCGGAAGGACATCCGTCAGACTCACCGACTTCCCGCACAGGTACAGCGTGAAAGTCCATCGTGCCGAGTCGGCGGCGCACCGGCGCATGGTCACCGTCATCCCGCCGGGTTCCAGGCCCACGACATGCGCGAGGTCGACAACCGCATCCTCCGGAGTGCGGCTTTCCTTGTAGTCCTCAGACAGCGCCGAAACCAACGCGAGCAACGTGTCCGCGCCGTCGTCCGCCCCCAAGGTCGCCGACGGCACCCGCAGCAATTCGGCCACCGCCGCCGGCGCCGCCTCCCGCACCCGGTCGTCCCAACTGCGGATACGGTCGCGCAGGGCTTGCTGGATCTCGGCATGGGCGGTCGAACCGGGTTCGAGAGAACCGAGTCCGGCGATCGCCTCGTCATCGACCCGGACCAGCAATTGCAGCAGCGCCAGCGGCAGTTCGCTGACGCGCGCGGTGTATTCGAGGTCGGTGGCCTGCAACCGGGTGGCGATCTCGTCCTGCAGACTCAGCCGTGACGCCGTCGTATACCTGTCCCGCGGTAGGTACACCAGCACCGAGGCGGTACGCGCGCCCGGCGTGGCCCGGACGAACCACCGCAGCGAACGCGAATCCACCGCGTCGAGCATCTCCTCGCTGCGGCGCGCCAGGTCGGCGGCGCTGAGCCAGAACAATTCCACCAGTGGGTAATTCTGCAACAGTTCGATGATCGATTGCCCCGCATACGAATCGGCGTCCACGCCGGCGACGCTCAGGACGTCGTCGACCTTGGGGCCGATCACCGGGATGTCGAGGATCGACTGATGTCGGCCCCAGGTGGTGAAGTTGCCGAGGAACCGGTGTTCGCCGGCGGGGGCACCGTCGGGCGTGAACACCGGAACCTGAAGTAGCACAGGGTATGCCGAACGCTGAATACCGGTACGCAGGTACACCCGGGAGATCACCGGTGTCCGCGATGCAGCGGCGTGACCGGGTGCAGCGATTCCGTCTGCACGCCAGACGCCGAGCCGGTCGCCGACGCCCTCGGCGCCGGCCGGGGCGAATTCATGGCCCAGCAACGTAAGCTGCGGGCCCGCAAACCATTTCAGCAGACGCACGTATTCGTCGCGTTCGGCCGCGTCGATCGGTGCGTTCGCGAATCCGTCGGCGCAGTCGGTCAGCGTGGTCCGCGTCTGTTCGAAATCCCGGTGGACGTCGGCGACCCGGGCAATCACCGGGATCAGTCCGTCGCGGAATCCGGATGCGTCGATACCCGTCTTGGCGGCCAGTGCCCGCACGTAGATCCACGACTCGCTGATGGCCGATGGCCCCTCACCGACCTCGGTCAGTACGCCGGCGTCGTCGCGGACGACCGGCATCACCGGGTGATCGATGCCGTCGACCGTCAGCGCCCACGACTCCACGGTCGCCAGGACCGCCTCCACCAGCAGCGGCATATCGTCGGCCACGATGACGATCTCCAGGTTGCCTGACGCGGTGGAGGTCACCTCCACCGTCGTCGTACCCGGTTCTCTGCGTCCGGCGACCTCGATATGCCTGCGCACACGGTCGTGGGCGGCCGGGTCGCCCGCAGGCCCCGTTCCTCCCGGCTCACCTGTTCGCACACCGAGATATCTCGGCACAACCTGGTCCACATCCACCGTCATCTGCGGCACGGATACCACCCTCACCGGCGGGGCGTCGGGACCCGGAATCTCCTGATCCGCTCCCCGATTCCCGATGCTAACGCCCAGGGCAGGCGTCGGGTGTCGGGTCCGTTAACACCGATGAAACTTTTCGGGGCCGTGCCCGCTCGCAGCGGACACGGCCCCGAAAAGCGACGTCAGTCGCGGGTCAGTTTGCGGTGGGTCACCCGGTGCGGCCGGGCCGCGTCGGCGCCGAGCCGCTCGACCTTGTTGGCCTCATACGCCTCGAAGTTGCCCTCGAACCAGAACCATTGTCCCTCTTCCACATTGCCTTCCCAGGCCAGGATGTGGGTGCAGGTGCGATCGAGGAACCAGCGGTCGTGGGAGATCACTACGGCGCAGCCGGGGAACGTCTCCAGCGCGTTCTCCAGCGATCCGAGGGTCTCGACGTCGAGGTCGTTGGTCGGTTCGTCGAGCAGGATCAGATTGCCGCCCTCTTTGAGGGTGAGAGCCAGGTTGAGCCGGTTGCGTTCACCACCGGAGAGCACCTCGGAACGCTTCTGCTGATCAGGGCCCTTGAAGCCGAAGGCACTCACATAGGCGCGCGAGGGCATCTCGTTCTGGCCGACCTCGATGTAGTCCAGGCCGTCGGAGACGACCTCCCACACCGTCTTCTTGGGATCGATGTTGGCCCGGCTCTGATCGACGTAGCTGAGCTTGACCGTCTCGCCCACCTTCACGTTGCCCGAGTCGGGCTCCTCGAGGCCGACGATCGTCTTGAACAGCGTGGTCTTGCCGACGCCGTTGGGACCGATCACGCCGACAATGCCGTTGCGCGGCAACGTGAACGACAGATCCTTGATGAGTACGCGGCCGTCGAAACCCTTGTCGAGGTGGCTCGTCTCCACCACCACGTCGCCCAGACGCGGCGGGGTGGGGATCTGGATCTCCTCGAAGTCGAGCTTGCGCGTCTTCTCCGCCTCGGCCGCCATCTCCTCGTACCGCTGCAGACGGGCCTTGTTCTTGGTCTGGCGGGCCTTGGCTCCCGAACGCACCCAGGCGAGTTCTTCCTTGAGCCGCTTCTGCAGCTTCTGGTCCTTCTTGCCCTGCACTTCGAGGCGTTCGGCCTTCTTCTCCAGGTAGGTGGAGTAGTTGCCCTGATACGGGATCAGCTTGCCGCGGTCGACCTCACAGATCCACTCGGCGACGTGATCGAGGAAGTACCGGTCGTGGGTGACGGCCAGCACCGCACCGGGGTAGCTCGCGAGGAACTGTTCGAGCCACAGCACGGACTCGGCGTCGAGGTGGTTGGTCGGCTCGTCGAGCAGCAGCAGGTCGGGTTTGCTCAGCAGGAGTTTGCACAGCGCGACGCGGCGGCGTTCACCACCTGACAGGTGGGTGACGGGTGAGTCCGCGGGCGGGCAGCGCAGGGCGTCCATCGCCTGTTCGAGCTGGGAATCGAGGTCCCAGGCGTCGGCGTTGTCGAGATCCTCCTGGAGTTTGCCCATCTCCTCCATGAGTTCGTCGGAGTAGTCGGTGGCCATCAGCTCGGCGACCTCGTTGAAGCGGTCGAGCTTGACCTTGATCTCGCCCATGCCCTCCTCGACGTTCTCCTTGACCGTCTTCTCCTCGTTGAGGGGCGGTTCCTGCAGCAGGATGCCGACGGTGGATTCGGGATCGAGGAAGGCCTCACCGTTGGACGGCTGATCGATTCCGGCCATGATCTTGAGGATCGATGACTTGCCGGCGCCGTTGGGACCGACGACGCCGATCTTGGCTCCCGGGTAGAACGACATGGTGACGTCATCGAGGATGACCTTGTCGCCGTGCGCCTTTCGCACCCGCTTCATGGTGTAAATGAACTTCTCAGCCACGTATCAGCCTCTCTAGCAACACTTTTGGCGACGACTCCGGCGTGTCACACCAGTACGGGCACGCCGCGCCGCAAAACTCCGACCAGTCTAGTCGCCAACACCGCGACCCGGGGTGGCGGCACCACCAACACCCCGAACCGACCGCTACCTTCGGCGACCGCCCAGCGACTTGAGCATCTCGTTGTAGTCCTCGAGGTCGGCGTCGTGATCACGGTCTGCCTGCCGGTCGTAGCGGCGCGCGGCGCGTTCGTCGCTACGCTGCCACTGCACCAGCAACGCCAGCATGATCACCACGAGCGGGATCTCGCCCGCCGCCCACGCGATGCCGCCACCGACGCGCTGGTCGTCGTAGAGGTCGTAGCGCCACGGCAGCAGCAGGCTGCGGTAGTACTGTTCGGCGATCACCGAACTGGTCATCATCAGCGCCACCCCGAAGAACGCGTGGAACGGCAGCGATCCCCATACGATGCCCAGTTTGGCCACCGGACTCACCTGCCGCGGGGCGGGGTCGATGCCGATGGCCAGCCAGTAGAAGACGTACCCGCTGACCAGGAAATGCAGGTTCATCAGCAGATGCGCCGCATGGTAGTCGATGACGGTCTCGAACAGGCCACCCAGATAGAGGACGTAGAAGCTGCCGACAAAGACCACCGCGGCGACGGCCGGATGTGTGGCGATCCGACCCCACGGACTGTGAATACCGGTGAGAATCCATTCCCGTGGTCCAGCCGGATTGTCCTTGCCTGCGGGTGCCAATGCCCGCAACGCCAGGGTGACCGGCCCGCCCAAGACCAGCAGTACCGGCACCATCATCGACATCATCATGTGCGAGATCATGTGGATGCTGAACATCGCCGGCGAGTAGCGGCCCAGCCCCGACGAGGTAGCCAGCAGGAGCAGGACACAGCCCAGCACCCAGGCGATGGTCCGGCCGATCGGCCACTCGTCGCCGCGGCGGCGCAACCGCACCACTCCGCGCAGGTACACCACGGCCAGGATGATCGCGAGGGTGCCGAAGATCAGGTCGAAACGCCAGTCGAGCATGAGTCGCGCAAAGCTCGGCGGTTCGGTGATCGGGTAGCCGATCTTGAGTTCCACCGGGCTGATGGAGGCGGTGTCGACCGGCGGCGGTGTTCGTGACAACCCGGCGGCCAGGCCGAAGGTGGCTGCGAACACCACGAGTTCGACCACGCCGAACCGGACGAACAACGACTTCCACCACGGCGCGTCGGGCTCGTCGTCGGCGCTTGTCTCGAGTTCGGCGATCGTCCTGCGCCGATGCCAGGCACCGAGCGCTCCGAGGACGGCGAACGCCGCGACCTTCCATAGGATCAGCCGCCCGTAGGTGGTGTCGAGCAGGTCGCCGATCGGCACCCGCGTCACCGCGTTGATCACGCCGGAGGCCCCGACGACCAGTACGCACCAGAACGCGACCCGCGAGAATCTGCGGACCGCGAGCATCCGCCACCGGCCCCGCGCCAGCGCATAGGCGAGGACGGCGAACAGGCCACCGGCCCACACCGCAGCGGCCACGATGTGCAGGATCAGGCTGTTGGTGGCCAGGTCGTGGCCACCGCCGGACGAGGAATGCCCGGCCAGCGCCGGCGGCATCAGGCTCAGCGTCACGAGCACGATGACGCCGACGGACCAGCCCCACCGCCACACGACGCGGGCCAATACCGCTGCCAGCAGCGCGAAGATCGCCGTCCACAGCCACGTCTGCGCACCCGCGACCTGGCCGTAGGCGTGGGTCAGGTTGGCCGGTTTGATCGACTCGGCGAAAGTCTCACCACTCACATCTGAGATGGCCAACGGCACACCGAGCAGCGCACACACACCCCAGACGAGCGAGGCCACAGCGCTGATCCGCATCGCCCGGTAGCCACCGATGTCGAAGATCCCGTCGGCCTGCGCGGGTACGAAGAACGCCGCGAGCACCGCCGACCCCAGCGCGATCGCGGCGCTGAGCTGACCCACGCCGCCCACCACCGGCAAGCCGTACGTGGTGATCCAGCCCGGATCGGGAACGCCGGCCAGCTTGATCGCCGACGCCGCACTCGCGGACGTGACCACCACCGCGACGATCGCGGCCACCCACCCGACCATCCAGCACAGCCCGGCCACGACACCGCGCTCGTCGCGCATCTCGTCCCGGCCGGGCGTGGTCGGGGCTGTCGACGACGCGCGGTTCATGCGACCACTGTAGGTCCGGCTATACTCTGTCCGGTTGTCGCCCTACGTCGCACGTGACGTGAGGCACGCGCCTCCATAGCTCAGGTGGATAGAGCAAGGGCCTTCTAATCCCTAGGTCGCAGGTTCGAGTCCTGCTGGGGGCACTATTTGCCAGGTGTTACGCCGCCGTTCGGGACGGCCTGGACCATCACGTACTCGAATAGTCCTCAAAAGTGATGGATCACGGTCTTTCCCGCCTCCGACTGGTCGGCAATCGCCGCACAGCCCTCAAGCTGGTATGCGGTCCACATGGATCGCCAGGCCCAGCGGCTCAAGGAATCTCACCAACGCGTCGACGCTGAACTTCGACACCTTCCCGTTCATCAGGTCCGATGCCTGCGGGGCGGTGATCCCGAGCCGCTGGGCGGTTTCGCGGCCGTTCCATCCCTGTTCGCGGATGCGGTCACCGATCGCCATCATCAGATTGGCGCGGGTTTCCATCTGCGCGACCTTGCCCGGATCATCCGGGTACAGGTCGTGCCACACACTCTTAGCCATTGCGTTCCCTCATCAAATCTCGTAGGCGTTTGGCCGCCTTGTCGATGTCCTTCTGCGGTGTCTTCTGCGTCTTCTTCTGGAAAACGTGCAGCACGTACACAGCCTCGGCGAACTTGGCGATGTACATCAAGCGCGCGATGCCGTCACTATCGCTCGCACGCAACTCATACACGCCGGCACCGACGGTGGGCATCGGCCGGAAGTCCGACGGTGTCCGGTCCGTTTGCACCTGGTGCAGCATGTACCCGAGATCATCGCGCAGGTCCTCACTCAGAGAACGGATGACATCGCTACTGTCTCCGCGCCACTCAACCGGCTTGACCCCATCCACCAGTCCAAATTATCTAATTGCATAACCTGCGTCAATCGTGATCAGCTCCGGTTCGCGCAGGTGCCCACTCGACCCGTCCGGTGACGGTCAGCGCGACGGCCGGGTGTAGAGGGTGACCTTCATGGCGCCGAAGTCCTTACTCCGGGCGTCCGTCCAGCTACTGCTCAGCGCGCGGCCGAGTGGGACACCCACCTCGGGGATCGGGTCCCAGCCTTCGTCCTCTCTGGCGGGGATCGAAACCAGCCAGATCCGAGCGCGACCGGCGACAAGCCGCTCGAACTCCCCGTCGATGCCCGAGGATTTCACAAGGCCGACGAGATCGGGCCTTGAGGGCGTCCAGAACGAATCGGCATCGCGTGCCGACTTTTCCCCGGCGGCGAGGTTGACCGGGCCTCCGTCGGGAAGCACGGCCGAGTCCGGCGACTCACTCAGATACCAGCGGACTGCCGGTTCACACCAGCTCGGCGAGTAGATGATCGCATCCCCCGGCTGATAGTCGTGCGCTATCCACTCCGCCGCTCCCCGAGGATCCTCGATCTTTGCGACCGGACTCAGACTGCCGGCCACGACCGCGATAGCGGCCAACCCGCACGCGAACACGATCCGGCCGACCTTGCGGCCAGCGATCAGTTCCCACGCCACCGCAACGGCCACACCCGCGAGCAGCGCCCACGCCACCGCCGAGGACAGAACGTATCTCAGCGTCAACATCGGCTTGTACAGCCAGCCGCCGACAGTCAGCACCACGAGCGGACCCACAGCCCACAGCACGAGTGTCCACAGGTCCGTGCTGCCCACTCGCAACGCAGTCCACCTGCGGGCGCCCGCAGCGGCGAACACACCTACGCTGGCCAGTAGAAATCCCAACGCCGGCACTCCTGCGACCATCCGCGAATACACGAATACCTCGCCGATCGTCGGTTGTGTCAGCCACATCTGCAGATCTGTGAAGCGCGCGGCAAGAGATACCATCACGAGCAGAACCGCCGCATCGATCACCACCATCACCGATGCCGTGACGGCCAGCGAACGATTCCAGGTGGTCGCCTTCGTCGCCGATATCAGCCACAGCACCATGGCGGCGACAGCGACCACCGAGAGAGTGTGCAGGCTGATCGCCACGGCCACCAGAACCCCGATCGCGACAAGGGTCCTCGTGGTGAAGCCACGTGAACTCGACCGGTACAGAAGCGCAGCGACGGCTGTCACCGCAAGAACCGTAAGGGCGTACGGGCGGGCTTCGAGCGCGTAGTTGCTGGTCAACTGGAGGTGCAGGGCGAGAAGCACCGCCGCCACGATCCCGGCGACGGGCCCGGCAAGCCACCGTCCGAGGACCGCTGCCAGCACGATCGTCCCGAGAACGGCCAGCAGCGACGGCAATCGCAGCCAGAACTCGGAGGTGCCGCCCAGCGCGACCCACCGGTTCATGAACAGCGAGTATCCGGCGAACCCGCCGTCGGCGTTTCCGAGGACCGCGACGGTGTCGGTGAAGCTCCGCGACACAGTGCTTGCGGTGATGGTCTCGTCGCCCCACAACGACGTGCCGATTCCGCGGCCCACCGCCACGGCGGCGATCGCGGTGATGGCTGCCACCCACCAGCCGAACAGACGCCGGGTCGCCGGCGATGCGGTGTCGTCAGCCGGTGCCGTCGTCGTCACCATGACGGCCGCACCGACGTCGACGACCTGAAGAGAACTGCGGCACGCGTGCCCGCCCGGACGATTCCCGCACAGCCACCCGCTGTGGTCGCTGACCTGTCAAGTTTCACGCCGGACAATGTTACGCATCGCCAAATAGGGTAGGCAATCCTCCACTATCAGGGTCACCTTGAGCGACACGGACACACTGCGGGCTCACAGCACCGGCTCCGACTTCGCCGGACTCTCGGGTTCGACGGTGCCGCGCAGGCCGCCGATGAACTTCATCGAGTGGTAGATCGCGAGCGCGGCGATGGCGCCGAGGGCGATGCCGCCGAACTGGAGGTCGCCGATCTTCCACGAGTAGTCGGCTATGCCGATGATGAGGGCGATGGCGGCGGTGAACTGGTTGATCGGCTTGGAGAAATCGACCTTGTTGCTCACCCAGATGTGAATACCGAGGATGCCGACGAGGCCGTACAGCGCGGTGGTAACGCCGCCGAGTACACCGGGCGGGATCGCGGCGATGGTCGCGCCGATCTTGGGCGAGAGGCCGAGCAGGATTGCGCCGATACCGGCCACCCAGTAGGCGGCGGTCGAGTACACCTTGGTGGCCGCCATGACTCCGATGTTCTCGGCATAAGTAGTGGTGGCCGAACCACCGCCGCTGCCGGCCAGCATCGTCGACACGCCGTCGGCGAACAGCGCCCGGCCGACGCTGCGGTCGTAGTTGATGCCGGTCATCGCGGTAAGCGACTTGACGTGACCGATATTCTCCACGACCAGCACCAGCACCACCGGCAAGAACATCGGCAGTACCGACAGGTGAAAGCTCGGCCCCTGGAAGTCGGGAAGACCGATCCACTTGGCATCACCGATGGCACTGGTGTCGATCTCATCGCGCCACCAGGCGATCAGGTATCCGAGCACCACACTCAGGAAGATCGCCAGCCGCCCGAGCAGACCCTTGAACAGCACCACCGACAACACCAGCAGCACCAGCACGATGGTTGCGGTCACCGCCCCCTGCTCGTAGTTGTTCTTGGCCGCCGGCGCCAGGTTGAAACCGATCAGCGCGACGATCGCACCGGTCACGATCGGCGGCATCAGCGCCTCGATCCAGCTGATGCCCGCAAAGTGCGCGATCACACCGATGATCGCGAGCAACGCACCCGCCACGACGAGTCCGCCGAGCGCCGCCGCCGGACCGTCCGACGCGGTCGCGGCAAGCACCGGCGCGATGATCGCGAAGCTCGATCCCAGGTAACTGGGCATCCGGTTGCGGGTGATGATCAGGAACAGCAGGGTGCCGATGCCGCTGAAAAACAGCGTCGTCGCCGGCGAGAACCCGGTGAGCACCGGAACCAGGAACGTCGCACCGAACATCGCGACGATGTGCTGCAACCCGATACTGACCGTCCGCGGCCAACTCAACCGTTGATCGGGCGCGATGACCGCACCCTGATCCACCTTCGTCCACCCGAAGAACCCACCCTGCGTCGTCATCGCCATAGTGTTGCAGCCACAGCCCGATCACGCGCGTGGAACGACGACGCTCGCCGGTGTTGTAGCGTTCGAACCACCAATTTCCGCACCAGCACGGACGGAGCACACATTGACTACGGGCGCACTCGACGGCATTCGCGTGATCGAGATCGGCACACTGATCTCCGGCCCCTTCGCCGGGCGGCTTCTCGGCGACATGGGCGCCGACGTCATCAAGATCGAGGCGCCGGGCCAGCCCGACCCGATCCGCACGTGGGGGCAGGCCGAACTCGACGGGCACCGCTTTCTGTGGACCGTGCACGCACGCAACAAGAAGTCGATCACCCTCAACCTCCGTAAACCGCAAGGGCGCCAGATCTTTCTGGATCTGGCGAAGGAGGCCGACATCGTCGTCGAGAACTTCCGGCCCGGCACCCTGGAGAAGTGGGATCTGGGCTATGACGTTCTGTCCGAGACCAATCCGGGTCTCATCCTGGTCCGGGTGTCCGGTTACGGGCAGACCGGGCCGGACGCCCAGAAACCCGGTTACGCCTCCGTCGCCGAGGCGGCGAGCGGGCTGCGCCACATGAACGGCTTTCCCGGCGGTCCGCCGCCAAGGCTCGCGATCTCCCTCGGCGATACGCTGGCCGGTATGTTCGCCGCGCAGGGAGCGCTCGCCGCGCTCTACCGCCGGACGGTCACCGGCCGCGGCCAGGTCGTCGACACCGCACTCATCGAGGCGTGTCTTGCGGTGCAGGAGTCCACGATTCCCGACTACGACGTCGGTGGTGTGGTCCGTGGACCATCCGGAACCCGGCTCGACGGTATCGCGCCGTCGAACATCTACCAGTCCTCCGACGGCAGCTGGATCGTCATCGCGGCCAACCAGGACACGGTCTTCCGCAGATTGTGTGGGGCGATGGGGCGGCCCGAACTGGCCGACGATCCCGACTACGTCGACCACGTCGCGAGGGGACGCAATCAGGACCGGCTCGACGAGATCATCGGCGCGTGGGCAGCGCAGCATTCCCCCACCGATCTCGTCGACACATTGTCGGCCGCCGGCGTGATCGCCGGGCCCATCAACACCGTCGCCGAGGTGGTGAACGACCCGCAACTGGTGGCCAGGGAGATGATCATCGACCACTGGGATGAGCGAGCGAACCGGAATGTCAAGGGGCCCGGCATCATTCCGAAACTCTCCGAATCGCCGGGCGCTGTGCGCAACGCCGGGCCGGCCGCGATGGGACAGCACAACGACGAGGTGTACCGCGATCTGCTCGGCTACACCCCCGAACGGCTGGACCAATTGACCGAGGACGGAATCCTGTGACCGCCACGCATGTGACCATCCGCGAAGTCGCGATGCGCGACGGGCTACAGATCGAGGACCCGATCTCGACGGACGCCAAGATCGAACTCCTCGAAGCCATCGTGGCCACTGGCGTCACCGAGGTCGAGGCGACCGCCTTCGTCTCCCCGAGCAAGGTGCCCGCCCTCGCCGACGCACCCGACATCGCCCGGGAACTCAAACGCTTCCCCGAAGTCGCCTTCTCCGCCCTGGTCGCCAGCCCCAATGGGGCTCGCAGGGCGCTCGACGCAGGTCTGAACTCGATCGAATATGTTGTGTCCGCGGCTGATTCGCACAGCCAGGCAAATGTCGGCCGAGACAGTGCCGCCGCCACTGCCGCCATCGACGAGATCGCGGCGATCACCCACGACGCGGGCGCCACTGTCGAAGTGATCATCGCGACCGCCTGGGACTGCCCGTTCGACGGACCCACACCACCGGATCGGGTCATGCGCATCGTCGAAGCCGCGGTGAACGCGGGTGCCGACCGCATCGCCATCGCCGACACGATCGGAACCACAACGCCGGGTCGGGTGACCGCGCTCCTGGATCAGGTGCGTCCGGCGATCGGCGCACTGCCGCTCGGCTGTCACTTCCACAACACCCGCGGCACCGGCCTGGCGAGCGCCTATGCCGCCGTGCTGGCGGGAGTGAATCGGCTCGACGCGTCCGTCGGCGGGCTCGGTGGATGCCCGTTCGCCCCCGGTGCCAGCGGAAACATCGCGACCGAGGACCTCGTATACATGCTCCGCGACAGCGACGTCTCGGTGGATGTGGATCTGGAACAAGCCATTTCGGCGGCGGCACTCGCCCAGCGGTTGATCGGGAAGCAGCTGCCGAGCGCACTGCTGCGAGCCGGTGACCGCATCCTGAGCTGAGCCCTCGGACCCCGGGTCACGGGACCTTGGCCCTCTCTTGCATCGACGCACCGTGACCCCGATCACTTTTAAATTGACATCACAGATACCAATTCTGTTACCTGGTCTTATGCAACTCACCCGGTTCACCGACATCGGACTTCGGGTCGTGATGCGCCTGGTCACCGCCCCGGCGGACACCACGCTCACCTCCCGGGATCTCGCTGCGGAGCTGGCGGTGCCCTACACCCATGTGGCCAAGGTCGTCAGCCGGCTCAGCGAGCTCGGCGTCATCCACTCCCGGCGCGGCCGGTCCGGCGGGATAGCGGTCACGGAACTGGGACGCACCGCTCAAGTGGGTTGGCTCGCAAGCAAACTCGAAGGCGACGGCGAGGTGGTCGACTGCGATGGGCCGCAACCGTGCCCACTGCGGGGCAACTGCAAGCTACGTGGCGCACTCGCCCAGGCACAGCGGGCCTTCTATGACTCACTCGATGCGCACACGATCGACGAACTCGCTTCCTCATCCGCCCGGATCACCCTGCTCAGCATCGGAACACCTACGCGGACAACCGCATCCGGTACTGAAGACGCCGCCGGCATCCGATAGACCCCGAACGGACTCACCCCCAGGTCACCCGCCTGGGGAATCGAAACAGCCGGAAAGCCCCCGGCACAGAATGGAGTAGCAATGCTGTCCGAACCGCACCTGAAGACCATCGAGGCGACTCTGCCCGCGGTCGGTGCCGCGATCCCCGAGATCACGCCGAACTTCTACGGGCGCATGTTCGCCGCGCACCCGGACCTACTCGACAATCTGTTCAACCGGACGCACCAGAAGACCGGCGCACAGCCGCAGGCCCTGGCCGGTTCCATCGCCGCCTACGCCCAGCTGCAGCTGGTCCCCGACCGCGCCCGGCAGCAGTTCATCCTCGACCGCATCGCCCACAAGCACACATCGCTGGGTATCACCCGAGACCAATACCAGATCGTCCACAAGTACCTGTTCGAGGCCATCGTCGAGGTCCTCGGTGAGGCAGTGACCCCGGAGGTCGCCGAGGCGTGGGACGCCCTGTACTGGCAGATGGCCGACGCGCTGATCGAGGAGGAGAACGAGCTGTACAAACAGGCCGGCGTGGTGCCCGGCGATGTGTGGCGTGACGTGGTGGTGACCGGACGGCAGTACCAGTCCCCCGACACCATCTCCCTGACCCTGGCCGGCGCCGACGGTTCGCCGCTTCCGTCATTCCATGCCGGACAGTACATCTCGGTCCAGGTCCCGCTCGCCGACGGCGCCCACCAGATTCGTCAGTACTCGCTCACCGGCGGCACCGACAGGCCGGACTGGCAGATCAGCATCAAGAACGTCGGCGAGGTGTCGGGATTCCTGCACGAGCAGGTCTTCGAGGGCGACACCCTGCACGTGAGCACCCCGTTCGGCGATCTCGTGGTCCCCGACGACGGCACCCCGTTGCTCATCGCCTCGGCGGGCATCGGCTGCACACCCGCGATCGGAGTACTGACAGCTCTTGCCGCCCAGCAGGATTCACGTCCCATCACCGTCCTGCACGCGGACCGCTCACGTGCTTCGCAGCCGCATCGCGGCCAACTCGCAGCGCTCGTCGGGCAACTGCCGAACGCGCAGTTGACCCAGTGGTACGAGGAGGGTTACGTCCCCGGCGCCTCGGAGCAGGTCCGCACCGGCTACATGTCACTGGAAGGGGTTGCGGTACACGATGATTCGCATGCACTGCTGTGCGGACCGGCCGAGTTCCTCAGCTCCATCCGCACCCAGCTGCTCGAACGCGGAATGCCGGAGAACAACATCCACTACGAGACCTTCGGTCCCGAACTCGTTCGCGTCGGGGCGGCGTGATGTCCGGCGCCCAGGCACTGGCCGTGGCCGTCACCTTCGTGTGGCTGGGCATGGTGTGCGCGATCTCGTTCATCGAGGCGCCGCTGAAGTTCCGGGCGCCGGGAATCACCATCCCCCTAGGGCTTGGTATCGGGCGCTTGGTGTTTCGCGCGCTCAACGGCGTCGAAACCGTGTGGGCTGTGGTGCTGATCGCGACGGTGTTCGTCGGTTCGTTCGCCGGCACCGGCATCGGGATCGCACTGGCCGTCGCGGTCGTCGCCCTCGCCATCCAGATCGTCGGAGTCCGGCCGGCGCTGACCAAACGTTCGGATGCGGTGCTGGCGGGCGGTGATCACTCCCAGCGCAGCCACGCCCACCTTGTCTATGTCGGCTTCGAGATCGTCAAGGTGGCCGCGCTGATCACCCTCGGCGTCCTGACGCTCACGGCCTGATCGACAAACATGACACCACTTACCCGGCCCCGCAACAGTGTTGCCGGGCCGGGTAAGTGGCTGTGTCACAACGAGTGTCTACTGCTTCTTCTTGACCTCGGCCAGCAGCGCCTGGTGATCGGCGAGGATCGCGTCGGCGATGCCCTTCAGATCCGGGACGGTGTGCGGGCACGATATGATCCCGAAGTCGAGGCTGCCGTTGTAGCTCTGCAGCGTGATGTTGAGAACCTGGCCGTCAACGATCATCGACACCGGGTAGAACTCCAGCATCTTCGCGCCGCACAGATACATCGGCCACTGTGCGCCCGGAACGTTGGAGATGGTGACGCTCGGCATGGCCTGGCCGGCCATGTTGGACCGCTGCGAAGCACGGGCCACCATGCTCGTCAAACCAGGTGTGGCGAAATCGCCGAACTCGATCATCTGCGCCATCGGGAGTGCGTCGTGCATCTCCTTCGCCGACTTCATCGCCTCGTTCACGGCCTTGAGCCGTTCGAGCGGATCGTCCACGTCGGTGGGCAGTTCGGTGTAGATCATCGACACCTGGTTGCCGAGCGCACCCTTCTGCGATTCGGAGCGGATCGATACCGGGACGCTGGCCGTCAGCGGCTTGTCCGGCAGGGCGTCGTGTGCTTTCAGCCACGTCCGCAGTCCGCCGGCGCACTCGGCCATCACCACGTCGTTGACGGTGGCACCGAGCGCCTTCTTGATCTGGCGGACCTCGGCGAGCGGAATGCGGAACGGTTCCCAGATCCGCCGATTGGTGGGCTTGGCATTGAATACTGTGTTGTGAGCCGTTCCGGTGACTGCGGTCGACGCCATCATCGGCGCCAGCTTGGCGATGTTCGGCGACTTCTGCACCAACTCGGTGAACACGTCCCACTGCAACTTGGCCGCCTTGAGCGGTCGCAACGCATTGGCCGTCATTGCCGAGGTCATCAGACTCAACGCATCCGGTATGGGCTCGGGCGTCCACGGCTGCGGGGGCGGATTGTTCTGGTCGGCGTCGGGATCCCGATCGAGGAGAATCGAGTTGATGTCGTTGCCCGAGCCACCATCGATCAGCGAATGGTGCACGGTGCTGACCACTGCGGTCTTGCCGCCCTCGAGCCCGTTGATCACGGCCATTTCCCACAGCGGCCGCGAGCGGTCGAGTGGTTTGGCCACGATGCGCGAGACGATCTCTTTGAGTTGATCCATTGTGCCGGGCGCTGTGATGCCGACATCGTGGATGTGTGCCTTGATGTCGAAGTCCGGATCGTCGCACCAGTACGGCTGGTCGAGATCCAGCGGCACCGTCACGAGTTTGTGTCGGAACACCGGCAGCAGATGGATGCGCGACATCATCCGCTCCTGCAGTCGCGCTGCCGTGATCGGCTCGGCCGCGTTGGCCGAGTCGTAGATCGCCACACTGCTGACATGTCCATATACGGGCCCGGTCTCTATATTCAGGAAGGACGCGTCGAGCCCCGATAGTTGCTTCATGAGAAACCCTGTCTGTTAGGGGTATACAGAGGTGGAGCGCGAGTCTGACCGGTACCGGGCGGTGGCTTGGCCGCCCGGCACCGGCGGCCGACTACTCTCCTGAGAGAATCCGCCGCGGCACGTCGACAAGCATGGTGTCGATGTCCGCCTGCGTGACGCCACGTTCCAGGGCGTAGGGGAACACGTCCTCCAAGAGGTGGGTGTAATGCCACTGCGGCAGATACGCCATCACCTCTGGCTGAATCCAGTCGATATAGCAGGAGGCGTCCTGGGAGACAACGATCTGTTCGGCGTATCCGCGGCGCACCATCTCGATGAGCGTGTCGGCGCGCGCCTCGAAGGTGGTGGCGGTGTTGATACCGAACCGGTCGAAGCCGAGGATGAAACCGGCCTCGGCGAGCTCGGTGAGGTGGTCGCAGTCGGTGGTGTCGCCGCTGTGTCCCAACACGATTCGTCCGGGGTCGACGCCCTCCTCCTCGACCATCACCTGCTTGACGTGCAGTCCGGCCTTGGTGTCGGGGTGGGTGTGCACGGTGATCGGAACACCGGTTTCCACGTGGGTCTTGGCGACCGCACGCATCACCCGCTCGACGCCAGGGGTCAGACCCTGATGCTCGATCGCGCACTTGAGCATGCCCGCCTTGACACCGGTGCCGGCGATGCCGTCGCGGATGTCACCGATGAACATCTCGACCATCGGATCGGGCACCTCCGCGCCCACGAGCTCGTTCAGCGCCGGGCCGCGGATGTCGAAGAAGAACGGCACCTCGGTGTACGTGTACACACCCGTGGCCACCACGATGTTCAGCGGAACCTGTTCGGCGATCGTCTGGATCCGCGGGATGTAGCGCCCCAGTCCCACGACCGTCGGGTCGACGATGGTCCGCACCCCCGCGTCGTAGGCCTTCTGGAGTTTTGTGACGGCGTCGGTGATCCGATCCTCTTCGGAGCCCCATTCGCCCGGATAGTTCGTCTGGACGTCGGCCGTCAGCACAAACACGTGTTCGTGCATCAGGGTGACTCCGAGGTCCGCGGAATCGACCTGCCCGCGGACAGTCTGAATCTCACTCATCGTTGTTGACCTTTCAGTGAAGACGGGAAGTCAACGAGCATCCGACGCCGACCGCCCGGATCGGAACACGGCCGACCTACCCGGCGCGGCGATACCGTGTGCCGGGCCGGGTGAAGCCGACCGCGTACCTGGGGTTGTGCTACTTCTTCTTGGTGGCCTCCGCCAGCAGCGCCTGGTGATCGGCGACGATCGCGTCGGCGACACCCTTGAGATCGGGAACCACGTTGGGGCAGGACACAATACCGAAGTCGAGGCTGCCGTTGTAGCTCAGCAGGGTGATGTTGAGGACCTGCCCGTCGACGATCATCGACACCGGATAATTCTCCAGCAGCTTGGCGCCGCACAGGTACATCGCCCACTGCGGACCAGGCACATTCGAGATCGTGACGCTCGGCATCACCTGTCCGGCCATGCTGATCCGCTGCGACGCGCGGGCCACCATGCTGGTCATACCGGGGGTGGCGAAATCACCGAACTCGATCATCTGCGCCATCGGGAGTGCGTCGTGCATCTCCTTCGCCGACTTCATCGCCTCGTTGACCGCCTTGAGCCGTTCGAGCGGATCATCGACATCGGTGGGCAATTCGGTGATGATCATCGACACCTGATTGCCGAGCGCACCCTTGGTGGAGTCATCCCGGATCGACACCGGAATGCTGGCCGTCAGCGGCTTGTCCGGCAGACAATCGTTGGCGGACAGCCAATTACGCAAACCACCGGCACAAATCGCCATCACCACGTCGTTGACCGTGGCGCCGGTGCTCTTCCGGATCTGCCGCACCTCGGCGAGCGAAACACGGAACGGCTCCCAGATCCGGCGGTTGGTGGGCTTGGCATTGAACACCGTGTTGTGGGCCGTGCCGGTGACTGCGGAAGAGGTCATCGACGGCGCCAGCTTGGCGATATTCGGCGACTTCTGCACCAGCTCGGTGAACACATCCCACTGCAGTTTCGCCGCTTTGAGCGGCCGCAACGCGTTGGCGGTCATCGCCGAGGTCAGCATGCTCAGCGGATCGGGCGTCGGCTCGGGGTTGTACGGCTGCGGCGGCGGATTGGTCTGATCGGCATCCGGATCACGGTCGAGCAGAACGGAATTGATGTCGTTGCTGGACCCGCCGTCGATCAGCGAGTGATGCACCGTGCTGATCACCGCTGTCTGGCCGTCCTCTAGTCCGTTGACGACCGCGATCTCCCAGAGTGGCCGGCTGCGGTCGAGCGGCTTGGCCACGATCCGTGAGGCCAGCTCCTTGAGCTGATCCCGGCTGCCGGGTGCGGCGATGCCGACATCGTAGATGTGGGCATTGATGTCGAAGTCGGGATCGTCGCACCAGTAGGGCTGGTCCAGATCCAGGGGCACCGACACCAGCTTGCGCCGGAACACCGGAATCAGGTGGATTCGTGACATCATCCGTTCGCGCAGCCGGGCCGCGGTGAGCCGCTCGGCGGCGTTCTCCGAGTCATAGATCGCGACGCTGCTGGTGTGGCCGTAGACGGGCCCGGTCTCGATATTCAGGAATGCGGCATCCATTCCGGTCAGTTGCTTCATGAAAATCCTTGTCTGTCAGAGATATACAGAGAGCAAGCGCCGAACTTCAGCCGCGGGCGGCAGCCTTGGCGGCCCGGTACTCGTCGACCGCCGCGATCAGCGGATCCCGGTCGATCGCGCGCTTGAGGATCTTGCCGGACGGCCCCTTCGGGAGTTCATCGACGAAGACCACCGCGCGCGGATACTTATATGCCGCAAGCCGTTCGGTGCACCATGCGGTGACCTCCTCGGCTGTCAGCTCCGAGTCCGGCTTCGGTGCGACCACGGCCACGACCTCCTCGCCGTAGTGCGCGTCGGGGACGCCGACGACCGCAGCCTCGACGATCCCCGGATGCGCATAGAGCGTCTCCTCGATCTCGCTGGGGTACACGTTGTATCCACCGCGGATGATCAGATCCTTGGCGCGGTCGACGATCCGGAGGTTGCCCTCGGTGTCGAGCTCACCGATGTCGCCGGTCTTGAGCCAGCCGTCGATGAGCGTCTCAGCAGTGGCGTCGGGACGCTTCCAGTAGCCGCGCATGACGAACGGTCCCTTGACGAAGACCTCGCCACGCTCGCCGACCGGAACCGAATTGCCTTCGCCGTCCCGAACCTCGAGCTCGGAGTCGTACACCGCCAAACCGACTGTGCCCTGCGGTGCGGCGATGCCCGGACGCGAGAACGTTGCCAGGCCGCAGGTTTCGGTGAGGCCGTAGCCTTCGAGGATGGCGCAGCCGAAGCGCCGCTTGAACGCCTGCATCACTTCGAGCGGCAGCGACGCACCACCGGAGACGGCGAGCCTGAGCTTGTCGAAGGCACCGGGCTCCACGTCGCCCGGAACATGCAGCATCGCGTTCCACATCGTCGGCACACCACCGACCGCGGTCAGGCCGTCATTGACGATCATGTCGATGAAGTCCTTGGGATGGAATCGCGCCATCAGGCTCAGCGGCGCGCCCGCCTCCATCGCCGCGAGCATCACCGACGCCTGGCCGAAGACGTGGAACAGGGGCAACGCGGTGCCCACCGCGTCGGCGTCGGTGTATTCACCGAGCCTGCCCGAGATTCCGGCCGCGGACTTCAGGTTGCCGACGGTCAGCTCTGCGCCCTTGGGCCTGCCTGTGGTGCCGGAGGTGTAAAGAATGCAGGCGATGTCATCGATTTCCCGGTCGACGGGTGCGTCGATGGGTGTACCCGACGTCGCGGCGGCACCGGATTCGAGCGCCACGAACTCGATGCCCGCGGTCTCGGCAGCCGTGCGCGCAGCCTCGGAGATCCCGTCCCACGCGATGACGAGCTTGCACCCGGCGTCCTCGATGTAATAGGCGAGCTCGGTGGGTGTGCACAGCGGATTCGCGGGGAGGACGACCGCCCCGCACGCGTTGATACCGAAGTAGGCGATCGCGAACTCGGGAACTGTCGGCGCAATATAGAGCACGCGGTCGTCGGCCTCCACGCCCTTTTCACGCAGCATTCCCGCGTAGGCCAGGATCGCGTCGGCGGCCTGCTTGTAGGTGAATTCGGTGCCACTGCCACGCAGCGCGATGTTGTCGGGCCGTTCGGCCGCGTGCTTGTTGATTGCGTCGGACAGACTTGGCATATCGGAACTTCTTCCTCGGTTGATGGATGGCCCGCGCATGCCGCGTGCCCTGATCGGAAGGTGCGGTCATCGATCCCACCGTCGTCGATGACCTCGGGGTCAGGCGGAACCGGAATCCGCTGTGATATCTGGAGTTTCGGCCGAATCGGCGTGCGTCGCATGATCGATGATCGCGAGTGTGAAATCCCGCTGCGCCTCCAGCAGGCGTTTGGCGACCTGAAAATTCGCCTCGACGACCTCCTGAGGGGTCGGCAGCCCCGGCAGAGTCGGGAACCGGCCGTTGAGGTCGGCGAGGTTGAAGCCGGGCGGGACGAGGTTGATCTCCTTGTCCAGGGTCGGCAACGCCTCCTTGATGTGGCGCATCGCGGTGATCCACTGATTGGTCAACTGATTGGTGAGTTCGAAATAGTCGGACATCCCGCGGCCTCGTTTCCCTGATCGCCTGCGTGTTCGTGGTCGCTAATCTTCCTCGACCATCGATTTGTACAGCTGGATGAGCGCCTTGCGCTGACTTTCCTTGAGCCGCTTGTCCTTGGAGATGGCGTTGACCACCGCGTCCTTGTCGTCACCGGCGAGAGCATTGGGCAGCCAGGTAGCCATCCGGATCAACACGTCGGGAGAGAGGTTGAGACCCTTGGCGAGATCGGTGAGCACCTGCGCGGACGGCAGCGAGGCCGCCATTTCCTTGCCCTTCTCCAACTGGCTGACATAGGAGTCCGACACGTCGGCCGCGCGGGCGAGAGACCGCACCGAAACCTGGGCAATTTCTCGCTGCGCCTGGATGAACCGGCCGAGGTCCGCAAGCGCCTGACCGTCGAATGGGTTGGTCACCACACCTCCTCTCGACGCCCTGGGCGCCGCGAGTCGTAGTTGAGTTCAAGTTCAATAGCAGTGTGCCCTACATCACAAGTATACGCAAACATGATCCAGTATTTATGTGCGTAGTTGCATAGTGCGTAGGTGCACAGGTAGGTTGTGGCCATGGCGCTCGAACACGCAATCATGGTGTCGCTGGCCGAAAGACCCGGCACCGGCTACGAGATCGGCCGTCAGTTCGAGCGATCGATCGGCCATTTCTGGTCGGCCACCCACCAGCAGATCTATCGCACGCTCAAGAAGCTGCACGCTGACGGCCTGGTCGCCTACGAGGCGGTGCCCCAGGACGGCCGGCCCGACAAGAAGGTGTACACGCTCTCGGACCGGGGCCGCCGCGCGCTGGCTGAGTGGGCAGTCAGCCCCACCCCCGTCGCGCCCCTGCGCAGTGACCTCGGTGTCAAGCTCCGCGCCGCCGAATTCGGGGACCTTGCCGCCATCATCGGCGAGATGAAGAAGCACCGCGACGAGCACCTCGCGCTGCTCACACTCTTCACCGGATTCGAAACCGACTACTACCCCGCACCCGACGACCTGACCGGCCGCAAGCTCCACCAATATCTGGTGCTGCGCGGTGGAATCCGCAACGAACAGGGTCAGGTCGAGTGGTGCGACGAGGTCATCGCCGCCCTCGAACGCGAACTCTCCCACGGCTGATCCCCCGACGACAGCCATCCATCACAGGTAAACCCAGAAAGGCGGAGCCATGACAGCCCCCACGACTCCCAACCCGCACTACCCGAAACTGTTCGAACCGTTGGCCATCGGCGGCCTGACCCTGCCCAACCGGATCGTCATGGGCTCGATGCACACCGGTCTCGAAGATCGGCTCTGGGACACCGACAAACTCGGCGCCTACTACGCCGAACGCGCACGAGGAGGCGTCGGGCTCATCGTCACCGGCGGATTCGGCGTCTCACGCACCGGCCTGCTGCTGCCGTTCGCGGGCAAGATCACCAACCGGATCGACGTCGAGCGGCATCGCCGGATCACCCGCGCGGTACACAAGGCCGACGGCCGCATCGCAATGCAGCTGATCCACGCCGGCCGCTACGGATACACCCCGTTCAAGGTGGCTCCCGGCACGGATCCCTCCCCCATTCACCCGTTCAAGCACATCCGGATGACCGAGCCGATCATCCGGCACGTCATCCGGTCCTTCGGACAGGCTGCCAAGAATGCCCGACGCGCCGGCTACGACGCCGTCGAGATCATGGGCGGTGAGGGCTATCTCATCAATCAATTCCTGTGCCCGCACACCAACGACCGCACCGACAAATGGGGCGGCTCCACCGAGAACCGGCAACGATTCCTCGTCGAGATCATCAAAGAAATCCGCCGCCAGGTGCCCCGCGATTTCCCGGTGATTCTGCGCCAGTCCATCGCCGACTTCGTCCGCAAAGGCCAGACCTGGGACGAGATCGCCCAAATGGCCCGCAAAGCAGAGGAATACGGCGTCGACGCGATCAACACCGACATCGGCTGGCACGAGGCGCAGGTGCCCACCATCGTCACCTCGGTGCCCCGCGCCGCGTTCGTCAAATTCACCGAACGGCTCCGAGACGAGGTGAGTATTCCACTGATCGCCAGCAACCGCATCAATACTCCCGAGGTGGCCGAGGAGATTCTCGAACGCGGTCGCGTCGACGCGGTATCGATGGCCCGGCCCATGCTCGCCGATCCCGATCTACCCAATAAGGCCAAAGCCGGTCACGCGGACGAGATCAATACGTGCATCGCCTGCAATCAGGCCTGCCTCGATCACGCGTTCGTCGGAAAGAAGGTGTCCTGCCTGCTCAATCCGCGAGCCGGCCGCGAAACCACGCTGACGCTCGGCCCCACCCGGCGCGCCAAGCGGATCGCGGTGATCGGTGCCGGACCGGCCGGATTGTCCGCCGCCGTGTCGGCCGCGCAGCGCGGTCACCGCGTCGACCTGTTCGAGGCCGGATCGGCCATCGGCGGCCAGTTCTCCATCGCCGCAAGGATTCCCGGTAAAGAAGAATTCAGCGAGACTCTCCGCTATTACACGCGGCAACTCGAGGTGCTGGGTGTGACCGTCCATCTCGGCAAGCGGGTGACCGCCGACGAGATCATCGAGCAGCGTTTCGATCACGTCGTCATCGCCACCGGAGTGACTCCGCGGCGCCCCGACATTCCCGGCATCGACCATCCGATGGTCATGTCGTACGCCGACGCCGTACTCGGCCACCGTGAGATCGGTAAGCGGGTGGCAGTGATCGGCGCGGGCGGAATCGGTTTCGACGTCACCGAATTCCTCACCGTCGACGAATCCCCCACCCTGAACCTCAAGGAATGGGAACAAGAATGGGGCGTCAGCGAGGATCTGTCGCGCCCCGGTTTCGTCACCAAACCCCGACCGCTGCCCGCCACCCGCGAAGTCTTTCTCGTGCAACGCAAGTCGGGCGGACAAGGTAAAGGCCTGGGCAAGACGTCGGGCTGGGTGCACCGGGCCAGCGTCAAGATGAAAGGCGTGGAACAGATCTCGGGCGCCACCTACGACCGTATCGACGACGCCGGCCTGCACCTGAGCTTCCGTGACGACGACGGAAACGTCACCGAGACAAGGCTGTTGGAGGTCGACAACATCGTGATCTGCGCCGGCCAGGAATCGGTACGCGATCTGGTGGATCCGCTGACCGTCGCCGGTGTGCGCACCCACATCATCGGCGGCGCCGACGTGGCCGCCGAACTCGACGCCAAACGCGCCATCCGCCAGGGCACCGAGGTGGCCGCCGGCATCGGCTGACGCCTATCCGTCGCCGAGTTTTCGGTAGAAGCTGCCGACGATGGGGGCGATGATCGCCCGGGGACTATAGCCGCCGGCCACCGACATGCCCTTCGACAGGATCCCGGGGACCACGCGCATCTTGTTGCGGTCCAGCGCATCCAGGCTCATCTCGGCAACTGCCGCCGAGTTGTGCCACAGGAAATCCGGGACCATCTTGTCGACGATCGATTGGTCCTCGGGTGCCGGTGTGTGGGTACGCACCGGCCCCGGGGCCAGTAACGTCACGTGCACACCCTGCCGGGCCACCTCCCCGCGCAGGGATTCGCTGAAGGTGTTGACGAAAGCCTTGGTGGCGGCGTAGGTGGCGTTATTGGGGATCGCCATGTTGCCGGCCGCCGACCCGACCATCAGAATGCCGCCGGAACCGCGTTCCACCATCTGCGGCAGCACCGCCAGCGTCAGGTCGTGCACAGCGGTCGCATTCAGCCGGACCTGTGCGCGTTCGTACTCGGCGTCGAGTTCGCTGACCGGCCCGAACGTTGCGATACCCGCGTTGTTGCACAGAATTGAGATCTCGCGACCGGCGAGTTCGGCCGCGAGGACTTCCACCGCCTCGGACACCGACAGGTCGACGGCCCTGATCTCCACGGCCACCGTATCCGAACGCAGTTCGGCAGCAAGCTCTTCGAGCAGTTCACCGCGCCGGGCGACGACGATCAGCGAATGCCCGCGCGCGGCCAGCGCCCGTGCGAGCTCTCTGCCGATCCCGGACGATGCGCCGGTGACGACGGCGCGGGCGGACGATGACGGTGCGGGTATGGCCATGCCGTCATCGTAAACGCAGCCGTAATATCCCCCGTCGCTCCGCTCGCCCCGACATCCCCCGTCGCTCCGCTCGCCCCGACATCCCCCGTCGCTCCGCTCGCCCCGGTCGCTACCGTCGGCGCTTGCGTCCGGTCCCGAAGATGGCCCGGCTGAACTCGCGTCCCGCGGCCGATGCCGCCGAACGCAGGAAGCTCTGCATCGGTTTGCTCGTCAACACCTCGGTGACGACGCTCTTCTCCTCGGGTTCCTTCTTGCGAGACGTTCTCTTCGCGGGCGCCGGGGCTGGTGCGGGAACCAGCGCGGGAGCCTTCCTCATGGGTTCCTCCGGAGGTACCGCCTTGGCCGCGAGCCGCTCATACGCCGAGTCCCGGTCGATCGCCTGACCGTACTTGGCGTACAGCGGACTCGCGGTGGCTGCGGCCTTGATACCCGCCTCGCCCACCGTATCCATCAATGAACGCGGCGCGCGAATCACGGTCCACGCCACCGGGGTCGGCGCACCCTTCTCCGACAACACCGTCACGATCGCCTCGCCGGTACCGAGGGAGGTGAGGGCCTCGTCGATCTTGTACACGTCCGACACCGGGTACGTCTTGACCGTGGTCTTGAGTGCCTTCTGGTCGTCGGGGGTGAATGCGCGCAACGCGTGCTGAATTCGTGCGCCCAGCTGTGAGCGCACCGAGTCCGGGATGTCGGTGGGCAGCTGGGAGCAGAAGAACACGCCGACGCCCTTGGATCGGATCAGTTTGACCGTCTGCACCACCTGCTCGACGAACGCCTTCGACGCCCCACTGAACAGCAGGTGCGACTCGTCGAAGATGAACACGAGTTTGGGTTTGTCGATGTCACCGACCTCGGGCAGGAACTCGAACAGGTCGGCCAGAATCCACATCAGGAATGTCGAGAACAGCGCGGGCCCAGCGGCCTGATCGCCGAGTTCGAAGAGGGTCACGATGCCGCGGCCGTCGGCGCTGAGCCGGATGAGGTCGGCCGGTTCGATCTCCGGTTCACCGAAGAAGGTGTCGCCGCCGTCGTGTTCGAGGTTGGTCAGCGCCCGCAGGATCACGCCGGCCGTCTGCGTCGACACCCCGCCGATCGCCTTGAGTTCCGGTTTACCCTCGTCGCTGGTGAGGTAGGCGATGACCGCCCGCAGGTCCTTGAGATCGAGCAGGGGCAGACCCCTCTGGTCGGCCCAGTGGAAGATCAGGCCCAGCGTCGATTCCTGGGTGGCATTGAGGCTGAGCACCTTGCTGAGCAGGATCGGGCCGAACGAGGTGATGGTGGCCCGGATGGGGACGCCGATCCCCTCCCCGCCCAGCGAGACGAACTCGACCGGGTTCTGTTGTGGGGCCCAGTCGTCGCCGGTCTGCTGTGCGCGCGCGACGATCCGGTCGTTGGACACGCCCGGACGTGACAGCCCCGACAGGTCGCCCTTGATGTCGGCCATCACCACCGGCACACCGTTGGAGCTGAGTTGCTCGGCGATCGCCTGCAAGGTCTTGGTCTTGCCGGTGCCGGTGGCGCCGGCGATGATGCCGTGCCGGTTCATCATCGCCAACGGGATCCGCACCCTGGCGGTCGAGTCCACCTGCCCGTCGACCATCACCGTGCCCAATTCGAGCGCCGCACCTTTGAACGCGTACCCCTCGGCGATCTTCTGGGCCGGACTCGCCTGGGCAGGACTCTCCTGGGCCGCCGTAGCGGGCGTGACGCCGGGATCGGCGCTTGGCGCGTCACCTGCCGGTACAGGTGTGGCCTCGTTCGGATCGGTCACCGGTGGGTCCTCTCATCGGCGGATGCGGTGTTCACAGACCTCACGATGGTATGCCGAACCACACCAATCGTCGCGGAGCGGACACCACACGTGTTGGTCGGCGTTCAGCAGCGCCCGGGCCCTCACGGCCGGATATGCCCTAAGGTCGACGTGTGCAGGACAAACTCGTATGGATCGACTGTGAGATGACCGGGCTGCGCCTCGAATCGGACAAGTTGATCGAGATCGCGGCCCTGGTCACCGACGGCGACCTCAACATTCTCGGCGACGGCGTCGACGTCGTCATCCACGCCTCCGACGAGGATCTGGCCGCCATGCCGGACGTGGTCACCAAGATGCACGCCGCCTCGGGGCTGACCGAGGAGGTGCGCGCGTCGACGGTGACGATCGAGCAGGCCCAGGAACAGGTCCTCGCCTACCTACGCAAATACACCACCACCGGCGCGGTACCCCTGGCCGGCAATTCGATCGCCACCGACCGCGGCTTCATCGCCCGCGACATGCCCGAACTCGACACCCACCTGCATTACCGGATGGTCGACGTCAGCTCCATCAAAGAACTGTGCCGCCGCTGGTATCCGCGGATCTACTTCGGCCAGCCGGAGAAAGGTCTCGCACACCGCGCCCTCGCCGACATCCGTGAGTCGATCCACGAGCTGCGCTACTACCGCGCCGCCGCCTTCGTCCCGCAGCCCGGCCCCGACACCGACGAGCTCGCCGCGATCGTCAAAACGCTCGGACCTGCGTAAACACGACACCCGATAACCGATTGGCATTTCTGCCCGGTCACCCGCTAGAGTATGTTCCTGGCTCTGGAACCCGGTGCTCAACGCCCTGGTTTCCGACGCCGATGGTGAGTGTAGTTCAGTTGGTAGAGCACCAGGTTGTGATCCTGGCTGTCGCGGGTTCGAGTCCCGTCACTCACCCCAATCAAAAACCGGCCCTGACCTGCGGAAGCGCAAGTCAGGGCCGGTTCTTTTCGCGTTCCATGCAATAGGCGCCTGGGGCGAGAATGGCAAGTGTGCGGATCACGCTTGGGAGGGCGGGTAGTAAGTCTGACATCCTTCAGGAGTGCTCGCAGTGTCGGAACTCTCCAACGATGAGAAGGATCTGATCCTTGCTCTGAGCACCCGGAGTTGAGCCACGTCTCGACAGTCGTCACGACTGGCCTTTGATCGAATCCCCGACGGAGTCGCCGTGGAAGTCGTGGACCGGTATGTCAGCAGGCTCAGGCCTGGCCAGATGTGTGTGGACCCGATATGCCTCCAAAGCCGCACGGTGCTGCTCAGCGACGGACTCGTCGTTCCACGCGTCTATTCGCGCGAGGCTGCGTTCGGCCCATGCGTCGATGAACTCGGCGTAGGACCAGAGGAAGTCGTGGAGCATCGAGCGTGCGATGACGTATCGCTGCAACGGCGCGGAACCGCTGAGGTACTCGTCGCAGATGTGTTCGCCCAGCGTGAAGATCTCGCGGGCCCCGTCCTGAGACTGCCGGATGGCGGCCGCGAGGTCGTTCTGGTCACCGAAGGGCGCGAAGATCACCCGCAGGAGCGCCTCGAATTCCAACCGCGGCGGACGGGATTCGTCGCTCAGCCAGCGTCGCAGTTCATCGCGCCCGGCGTCCGTGATGGCGTAGACCGTCCGCGACCGCTTGCCTGTCGCCTCGGCCTCCGCGGTGGCCAGGCCCATCTCGACCAGCCGCTTGGGTTCGGCATACACCTGACTCTCGGCGCGAGGGAAGAAGTAGTGCACATTGCGGCGCATCTGGGCGGCGAGGTCGTACATGTTCCAGGGGCCCATCGCGAGGTGACCCAGGACCGCATAGGAGGTGGCGTTCAACTTCACTATTTACTCCGAATCATAGTATCGGATACTCTGGACAAGAGTATCCGACTGGACGTCAGGAGTAGGCATGACACATCCGGCGACGTTCTTGCTCGTCCACGGCTCATGGCACGGCCCGTGGTGCTTCGGGCCACTCATCACGGCGCTGAGCGAACGCGGCCGCACCGCGGTAGCCGTGGACCTCCCGTCGGTCGGCGACGATCCGGCAGCCCTCGGCGGATACGCGGACGATGCGGCGGCGATCACGGAAGCCGCCGCGGCGATCGACGGCCCCGTTGTGGTCGTCGCGCATTCCTACGGCGGAGCGGCGACTGCGGAAGCATCCTTCGGAGCGCACGTCGAGCGGTTGATCTACCTCGGGGCGTTCATGCCCGACACGGGTCGCTCGTACGTCTCCTACCTTCCGCCGGGGCCACCCCCGCCCTACGTCGGTCTCCGGGACGACGGCACCTTCGTGGTTCCGGACGGCCAGGCAATCGGGCACTTCTACGCCGACTGCACGCCCGACGTGGCCGCGTGGGCAGAGAGCCGACTGCGGCCCCAGTCGCAACAGGTCATGGCACCCGTCGTCACGCAGGCATCGTGGCGATCGACGCCGACCACCTACGTCGTGCTCACCGAGGATCGGGCGATCCCACCGGAGCTGCAACGAGAGTTCGCGACATCGGCCGACTCCATGGCGGAGTTCGCCGCCTCCCACTCACCCTTCCTGTCCCGGACGTCCGACCTGGCCGACCTGCTCGTGGAGATCGCCACGTGACTTCCGTTTTTAGGCCTGCTGCCTGGTGGTCAGCGTACCGACCACCAGCGCAGTGCCGGACCCATCCGGTTTCCGAGTTCGTCGGTGAGGCTGCGGATGTAGCTGGCGCTCAGGTGGTGCCAGTCCTTGTAGACGATGATGTTGCCGACGATCGCCGGGCAGAAGGTGGCCGTGCAGATGCCCCGCGTGAGGTCGATCTGGTGGAAGTTGCGCCGGGCCTTGGCCATCGGCGCCGCCGGGTCGGTCGGAGACAGGACACGGGCGCGCGGCGTGCCGCACGTCTGGGCGTTGCCGCCCTTCTGGAGGCAGATCGGGGTGTCGAGGGTGCGGCCGTTGGGGTACTTCGGCCACGGTGAATCGCGCACTCCCACAACTTGAATACCTGCGCGCAGGAACTTGTCGTACACCTGTACGTAGTCCGGCGGTGTCCAGTCGCCCGTCGCCCTGTCGCGGGGCCGGGTAGAGGTGGTGAAGACGACGTCGGGTTTGTCCTTGATGATCCGGGCCCACACGCGCCGATTCCAGTCGGCGCACTGCGGGTACGGTTTGCCCACGACCGTCGGGTTCGGGTCCGCCGACAGCGGGCACCCCATCTTGAGGTAGGTGGTGACCTTGAAACCGTGCCGCTTGCCCAGGGTGTTCAGCGCGGTGATCCACATCTCGGCGTGCGAACCACCGGCGAGGGCGATCGTCCGCTTGGCCCGCAAATCGCCGTAGCGGCCCACGTGGATCGCCGGATCCTTGAAGTCACTCATGAACCCGTCCGTCGAGGTCTCCGGGAAATCCTTGAAGACGTCGAACGCGTTGGGTTGCACCGGACGCGGCCGTACCTGCGCGCCGTAGAGGAGGGCACGAGCGCCCGGGTAGTCGACCGGATTGAGCGCGGTCGTGGTGACCTTGACGTCGCCGGAACCGACCTCGACAGGATTCTTCGCCGCTTCGGTACCTATCCACACGGCCGCGGTGGTGATCATCACCACCGCCATCATGGCCGACAGGCACCTGGCCCACACCCGTCGTCGTCTCTGCACCTCTGTACCCGGTGGTGCGTCGCCGAACCGCGACCCGCCGTGACGTATTCGTTTCTGTGCTGCCATCGGATCACCGACCTCGGGATGGACTCCGGCTGGAACACCCACAGTACAAGGGTGACGAAGAGTCTACCGAATACGGATAAATCGGACAACGGAGTAGCTGTCCCAGACAATCTCGCCGACAGTTCCGGAAAATCCGGAACCGCCGGCAAGGTACTGCATCAGGTGAAGCGGGTCATCCGGCCGACGGTGTCGGACAGGGCCAGCACCTCGTTGAAGCCGTCGACGACCGATTCGGCGAACAGTTCCGGGTCGGTGACGGCGGCGGCGTCGTAGTTGATGCCGATGCACGAGGTGCCGTTGTAGGTGACCATCGTGGCCATGATCGCGCAGCCGGGCAGCGGACCGAAGGCGAACATCCGCTCGACCTTGGCCCCGGCGACGTACGACTCCCATTCGATACCACCGACGTTGCTGGCCTGCAGGTCGTTGCGGGTGGTGGCGCCGCTGAACTGGCCCACGACCTGCCCCGGCAACCAGGCCAGCATCGGACCGACGTCGTGGAAGGCGTTGACCGCGGGCTCGTTGCGAGCGGCACGGATCTGTTCGCGCACGGTCAGGACCCGCTCGAACGGATCGTCGATGCCGGTGGGTCCGGCCAGTCGCCCGATCGATACCCGGGTCTCGTTCGGATTGTCCGGGTCGCGCACGACGATCGGCACGGCGACGGGAATCGCCTCCACCGGCTGGCCCAGACGCTGATGGTAGAGCCGCAGACCGCTCACCAGGCCGCCCAGGTACACCTCATCGACCGACGCGCGGATCTCGGCGCTCGCTGCCTCTATGGCCGCGAACGGCACCTCGACCGCCGCGAAACGCCACGACAGGCTGCGTTCGGCAAGCAGCGGCGATCCCGGCGGGCTGATCAGACCGGCGACTCGCGGCACCGAACGGCCGAACCGCAGCACCTGGCTCAGTGCCTTACGCGGGTCGGCGAGCGCCATCGCACCCCTGATCGCCAGGTCGATACGATGCGGGGCGCGCTGCACCTCGTGGGACAGTTGCCGCACCAGGATGTCGACGGCACCGGTGGTGCTCGGCGTGGGCGCCGGCGGCTGGGGCTTACCCGGCAGCGGCTCACGCTGTCGTGAATGTAGTTGCGCGAGAATCGAAATCGACGACATCGCACCGGTGAGTGCCTGGTGGGCCTTCAGGAGATAGGCGCCCCTACCGTCGGGGAGTCCGTCGATCAGGTACACCTCCCAGGGCGACCGTTCCGGATCGAGCGCGGTCATCGCCAATTGTTCGCACGTGGTGAGCAGTTCGCGGATCGAACCGTCCCCGGCCAGCCGCAGCCTGCGCACGTGGTAGTGCAGATCGAACTCCGGGTCGACCACCCAACTCGGGATACCCGTTCCCAGTGGGGAATCCACCACCCGCTGGCGCAGCCGGGGCAGCATCCGGCTACCCCACTCGTGCGCGGCGACCAGTCGGTCCCAGTCCGGTACGCAGTCGTAGATCTCGAGCATGCTGAGCGTGCCCCGATGGTGACGGTCGGAGTCACCACGCCAGAGCAGCGTGTCCATCGGGCTCATCTGGCCGTCGGCACCGAAATTCAGCGGCCGATCGTATTCCGACAGTTGCGAGTACGGACCCGCCGACGCCTGGTCACTCATCGAACACCCCTGAAGTCCTCGTCAGTCTGCCGTCGTCGAAGGCCTCTACCGGCCAGTCGGCAAGGGCCTTCACGAACATCTGCCGCACCTCGTCGGCGTGTTCACCCATCGTCTCGGCCGTCCACGACGACGTGTCCACCGGCGGCAGCACCCGCACCTCGACGGTGCCGGGTTTGATGAGTTGGTCTCCGCGCCACATCAATTCTCCGCTGTTGCGCAGCACGATCGGTACCACCGGCACCTGCGCCTGCATCGCGATGTGGAACGGACCCTTCTTGAACTTCCCCAGACGTGGTGTGGCCGAACGGGTTCCCTCGGGCGCGACCACCAGGCTCGCGCCGTCCTCGCGGAGCTTGCGGACAGCGGGCTCAAGCTGTTCGATCGCCTTGCCGGCGTCGGCCCTGTCGATGAACACCAGGCCGGCGGCGTCGAGGATGGGCCCGAGCAGCGGAACCTGTTTGACCTCCTTCTTCGCCACACCCGTCGCGTGACTGCGGATCAGGTGCACCAGCACCGGCAGATCGAGCTTGGACTGGTGGTTGAACACGAACACGCACGGCCGCGCCGACGTCAGATAGTCCTCACCGTCAAGCACTTTCACGCTCACCCCGGCCAGCGCCATGCCCACATCATTGCCGGTGGAGGCACCTGCCTGGATGGCTTCCTCGCTGTTGCCGCGGAGCAGACCGCCCAGCGCGCCGGCCACCGAACCGACCAGGAACGACCCGTAGAAGGCGCCGGTACGCACCGCCATCTCCCACTTGTTGTGGCTGGGATTGGTGATGTCGAGGATCGGCCAGCCGCGTTCGATGGCCACCGCACGCAGGCCGTTCTGCGGGGAGATCGCCGCCGGGTGGCCCACCGACTCCAGGTACGGCACGTCTTCGTTGCCGTCACTGTAGGCGAACGACGACGACAGGTCGAGGTCGTGCTCGTGCGCGAGGCGGCGCACCGCAGCCGCCTTGCCCGGACCCCACAGCGGACGGCCGAGGATCTCGCCGGTCACCACGCCGTCGATCACCTCGACGTCGGTGGCCAGGGCGTGATCGGCGTCGATCTCCTTGGCGATCGGTTCGATCTGGAATCTCGTGGCCGACGACGCGATGACGATCCGGTGCCCCATCTCGCGGTGGACCCGCAGCAGTTGCCACATCTGCGGCCGCAGTTTGGCCGCGGTCTCCTCCTTGAACAGCGTCGCACCGAAATCGAGGAGCTCGGCGTACGACTTGCCGGCGAAGGTCGGTTTGGTGGCACGCAGTACCTCGGCGTAGTCCTGCTCCGACTCGACGCCACGCAGGCCGATCAGCAGGAAGTCCAGTGCCTCCCCCAGGCCGAATTCGAGGCTGCGGACCCGCGCGCGGGCGATCGCCACCGCTGAGAACCCCTCGATGAGGGTGCCGTCGTAGTCGAAGAACGCCGCTACCTGCTTACCGGTGGGCGCCTCCCGGATCTCGCGGATGCGGTCGGCGATCGTGGTCATTCGCCGGCCGCCGTCCGGGCCGCGCGGCGCGCCTGCTCCGCCTCGATCTGGGCGATCCGCGCCAGTCGCTGTCTCATACCCTCCACCTCGGCCAGCCACGCTTTCCTGCGTTCGGCGACATCCTCGGTATCGGAGGGGCTGATCAGGCCTCGATTCTCGGCGAGCTGGTAGGCCGCGTCGTAGAGTTCTCTCGACACCGAATCCTTGCTCCGCACAACACCTTGCAGCACCAGCTGCCGCCCGAGCCCGAGACTTTCGATGAGCACCGTCTCCTTGTCGACCGAACTGTCGCCCGCCGCCACGAGCAGTTTGGCCACGACGAGCTGGGCATCGAAGAACGGTTGCAGGGTCCGCCGGGCGAACAGTTCGCCGGCGTGCCCGAGCAGAGTCTTATGGATACGCTCGGCGGTCGGCGGTTCGGTCCGCCAGTCGGCGGCGATGAGGTCGAGTTCGGCACCGAGGCGGTGCAGGAACTCATCCTTGGGCGGGAAGAAGAACTCGAACTTGAGCAGGTCACGGATCCGGAGCGCCTCGGCCTGCCCTGCCGTCAGGAACGCATCCCGCTCCAGATCGAACATTCCGTCGTCGGCCGCAAGCAACCCGAGTTCGATGATCGCGCGGTCGACGAAGTGGTGGATCGCACCGTTGCGGTAGTACGCGGCGATCGGATGATTGTTGGGGGTGATCGACCACACCTGATCGGTACCGCCGTCGAAGCGGGTGAGCACCCCGGCGTCGGTGAGTTCGCCGAGGGTGCTGAGTAGTCCGAGACCGCGACACGTGCTCGGGTCGGGCCCGGGCAGGCCACGGCGGTCGATATAGGACAGCAGCGGCGCGAGGATCTTCTCGATCTCGGCAGCCGTGTACGCCCGGTCCTCGGCACCGAGGATCGCGAAACCGGCCAGCGATGTCGCGGAAATCGGTGTGGCGGAATTGATCTCGTCCATCACCCGGAAAGCGACCTTTTCCAGCTGTGCCTTGCCCTCCCCCGCGTCGGCCAGTGCCTGACGCAACGAGAACGGCTCGCCGAAGCGCACTCGCGCATTGCCGAGATACTCACGCTGCTGCTTGGCGTAACGCAGCAGCCAGCCCAGGTCCTCGGGCCGCTTCTTGGCGCCGGCGGCTTCGGCGGCCATCGCGCCGATCTCGTGCAACTGGTCGTAGACGATCGAGGTGGGTACCACCATCACGTCGGCATCGTCGACGTGGGCGACGGCGTCGGCGACGTACGAGAGCAGGCCGAGCTTGGGCGGGCGGAGCTTACCGGTGCGGCTGCGGCCGCCTTCGATGTACCAGACGAGGTTGAACCGCTTCTCGACGATGAACGACAGGTACGAGCGCATCGCGAACTTGTACACCGGGTCGGAGCCGAACTTGCGGCGGATAAAAATGGTGCCCGCCCGTCGCGCGATCGACGACAACGGCCACAGCTGCAAATTGTCGCCACCGAGAACCAGGTTGGGCGGGAAGTCGTAGCGGCGTAGAACCTCTGCCAGGACGAACGGATCGACGTAAGAGCGGTGTGAGGGCAGGAACACCAGTCCGTGGGTCTTGTTCAGCGTGCGCAGGTGGCCCATCGTGTCCAGGTCCGCCGACACGGTCCAGGTACGTTCGTGCAACTGGCCGAGGATCGAGGACAGCACGTCGTCCATCAATCTGCTCTGGGTGGCGACGAAGGTGCCCATCTTGTCGGTGGCCTCGCGGACCACCGCCGCGGCCGGACGGCCCAGCTCGGCGGCGAGTTTGGCCGCGTTGGCCTGGAATCGGGCCGACGAACCTATCTGCTCGGCCACCAGACGCGGCACCTTGTAGCGATCACCCACCACCTGCCGCTCGGCACGCTCAGCCGCCAGCGACGCCTGCACCCCGACGAAGGCATCGAACGATTCCCCTTCGGCCGTTTGCTGCTGATAGCGGACCCGCAGATCCTCGACGCTCGCCGCGGCCCCCTGAACAACACGCACCCGGTCCGGGAACTTCCTCCGGATCGACTCCTGCCTGAAGGCGGGCGGCTTACGTGGATTGGACAGCACCAGGACGTCGGCCACCGACACCCGGCGTTCTCCCTTGCGTACCGGCGGCAACCACACGACGCGTGCCGGAATCAGCTCGGTGGTTTCGTCGGTGGCGGCGAAATCGACCTCGGCGAGCGTGCGCAACTGCGCATCGGGGTGGTTCGCCGCGGCCCATTCGGCCACCACTTGCCGCTCGCACGCGGTACGTACGTCCGCCAGCACTATTGACGCCAACGCCTGACCTCCCAGAGTTTGTGATGCACCGCACAGCCTAGCCCAGCGACGAACCTGTCTCCGTAACAACCGCAACGCCGTTGCCGAGCCGCTGTCGTTTCCGTCGATCAGAGCGCGTCGAGGTACTTCCATTCTCCGTCGACCCGCTCGAAACGACTGTGTTCGCGCAGCTTCGCACGTTCACCGTCGACACGATAGTGCGCGGTGAACATCACTTCACCTGTCCTCTCGAACGGCGTTCCCCCACCGGCCGAATGGACGTCGAGACGGTACCAGTCGAGCGTGTCGTCGAGGTCCAGGACCTGCGGTCTGGTCGTCGGATGCCAACTGTCCAGCAGGTAGCCGGCATTTCCGACGGCGAACGCGGCGAACCGGGACCGCATCAGCGCCTCCGCTGTGCCCGCCCGTCGGGAACCGGCCAGCAGCGGACCGCAGCACTCGCCGAACACATCGCCGGAGCCACAGGGACATCGATCGGAATCGGAAACACGTCTGCTCATCGGTCGCCAATGGTAGAGCCCGCCCGGTCAACCGGCCCGCTGTGGGACTCGACTATCAGTGAGATTCGGCCGGACAGGTCGGTTCGGTCCCGATATCGTGTGCGGACGAGTGAACGAACGCGATGGGGGCTGCGGTGGACAGTGATGCGCGGGCACGCGGGATGTCGCGGCGAAGGTTTCTCGGTAGCACGCTCGCGGCGACAGGTGTGGCGGCAGGACTGAGCACAGTCGCCGGCCCTCGGGCCGGGGCCTCGCCCACCGCGCGCACCTACGACGCCGTCGTTGTCGGCGGTGGACTGTCGGGGCTGGCCGCCGCGACGACCCTACGCAGGTCGGGCGCGTCGGTCGTCGTGCTGGAGGCCCGGTCCCGGCCCGGTGGCCGTGTCCACAACATCTCCACTCCCGGACTCGGCGCCACGGTCGACGCGGGCGCAGAGTTCATCGGACCCACCCAGAACCACATCGCCGCGCTCACCCGCGAGCACGGCATCGACACAATCCGCACCTACAACCGCGGCGACAGCCTGTTCTGGCACAGCGGAACAGCTCTCCGGATGCCGGCCGACGTGCCGCTGCCGCTGCATCCGGCGCTCGCCGAGGCCGGTCCGGCACTGCTGCGCGCGACCGCCGACTCACTCGCCGGGTTTCCTGTGGGCCAACCGTGGAAACATCCGGACGCCCAGTACCTGGACTCGATCACCTGGGCCCAGTACGTCAACCGATTCGCCCGGTCCGACATGGCACGCAACATGACCTCGATCGCGATGTCGGCGGCGCTGTCGGTCCGCCCGGACGAGGTGTCGGCGCTGTACTACCTCAACTACATCGCGTCCTCCGGCGATGAGAACAACCCCGGCACCCTGGTGCGGCTGCTGAGCACCGACGGCGGCGCCCAGGAACGGATGCTGGTAGGTGGCGCCGCGCGCATCCCGATCATGATGGCCGCTGCACTGGACGAGCGGATCGTCTACAACGCCGCGGTGCGCTCGATCGACACCACCGCCGGCCACGCCGTCGTGCACTCGGACGCGGGCACCTTCACCGGGCACAAGGTGGTCGTCGCGATGTCGCCCGCCATCTGCGACCAGATCGACTTCCGTCCCGGGCTGCCGGCAGCCCGTCGTGAATTGCAGAGGGGCTACCGAATGGGGTCCGTCGCCAAGTTCTCCGCCGTGTACAAGCGTCCGTTCTGGCGGGAGAAGGGCATGTCGGGACAGGTGTTCGGCAACGGCCGGCCCATCGACGTCACTTTCGAGAGCCACACCGAGGGACACCACATCCTGATGGGTTTCATCTCCGCCGACGCGATGCGACGGCTCGATCACGCTCCGATGTCGCAGCTGGCGCGTGAATGCGTGGCGAACTTCGCCGACTACTTCGGCCCCGACGCCCGCGATCCGCTGGACTACGGCGTGTTCAAATGGGACCTCGAACCGTGGTCGCGGGGTGGCCCGGTCGCGGTCAGCTCACCGCGGACCCTCACCCGATACGGTGCAGCGCTGCGCGCGAGCGTGGGGCCGATCCACTGGGCCGGAACGGAAACCTCGGACTACTGGACTGGCTATATGGACGGCGCGGTACGGTCCGGGAAGCGTGCCGCCGGAGAAGTGCTCGCCGCACTCTAGGTCGGTAATCCGGCCGAGCATCACCCTCACGGCAAATCGCCGTGTACGAAAGGACCGCACACCATGGATGTGAGCCGCAGGACGGTCATCGCGGGGACCGCAGCCGGCGCCGTCGCCGCCGGCACGTTCTCCGCTCTGGGTCCGGCCCCGGCCGCCGCCACCTCCGACGGCTACCTGGTCGGCTGCGGACGCGCGGACATGACCGGCGCGATCGCCGGCCAGGGAATGATGGGCTACTCCGACACCGAGCAGGTGACACAGGGACTACGGCAGCGCTGCTGGGCCCGCGCCTACGTGATCGTCGATGCGTCGACGGGCGAGCGGGTGGTCTTCGTCAACGCCGATATCGCCTGTATCTTCCAGTCCCATCACATGGGTCTGATGCCCCGGCTGCGCAAACGTCTCGGGGGGCTGTACACCGAGCGCAATGTGAACCTCAATGCCACCCACAACCACAACTCGTGCGGCGGTACCGCCTGGGATTTTGCATATTCCATCGCCGCGTTCGGTTTCAAGAAGAACTCCTACGAAGCCGAGGTAGACGGCTTGTTCCGGGCGATCGTGGCCGCCCACGACAACCTCGCACCTGGCACCGTCAGCATCGGCCGCGGCGAACTGCACAACGCCAGCCGCAACCGCTCACGTGGCGCGTTCGACCTGAATCCCAAGGCCGACCGGGCCCATTTCCCGAACGCGATCGACCCGCAGGTCACGGTGCTGCGGCTGCGGCAGGGCGGCAACGACATCGGCGCCATCACGTGGTTTCCCACCCACGGCACATCGCTGACCGACGCCAACAGGCTGATCTCCGCCGACAACAAGGGCTACGCGAGCTACCTGTGGGAACAGGACCAGCCCGGGGTGATCGCCTCGTTTCCGCAGACCAACGCCGGTGACATGACGCCGAACCTGAACCTGATCAAGATGCGCCCGTCGGGTCCCACCGACGATCACACCCGCAACTGCGAGATCATCGGCCGACGCCAGTACGACGCCGGTCGTGCCGCGTACTCACGGTCCACACCGATGGGCCGTGGGGGCGTCGACGCGGTGATCCGCTACGTCGACATGTCGGCGGTACGTGTGAGCGGAGATTTCACCCCCGACGGTCGCCCCGCGGCGACGACTCCGGCGATGTTCGGGGCTTCCGCTGCGGCCACGAGCACCGAGGACAACACACGTTCCCAGTTGGCGTTCCTTCAGGAGGGCGCGAAGAATCCGCTTGTTCACCGGTTCGGCGCGACGAGCGAACCCTCCATCGCACCGTGGATCCGAGACATGCAGTCCCCCAAGCTGATTCTGGTTCCCCTTGGCCTGTTGCCACCATCGCCGTGGGTTCCTCATGTGGTCCCGCTGCAGATCATGCGGATCGGTCAGCTCGTGCTGGTGGCGGTGCCCGCCGAGATGACGATCGTGGCCGGGTTACGCCTGCGAAAGGTCGTCGCCGACGCGATGCGGGTGGCCGTCGACGACGTTCTGATTCAGGGCTATTCCAATGCCTACACGCAGTACGTGACCACTCCCGAGGAGTACGACGCCCAGCAGTACGAGGGCGGTGAAACGATGTACGGTCGCTACACGTTGCCCGCCTACCTGCAGGAATTCGATGCGTTGGGTTCGGCGCTGCGCTCAGGACGTGATCTGGGCCGCGGCCCGGCGCCGCTCGACAAGTCAGGATTCCAGCCGGACCTGCTGCCGCCCGTTCCGTCCGATCGTCCGGTCGCCGGCCACCGCTTCGGCGACGTATTGACCCCACCCCGTGCCGCCTACCGGACCGGCCGGACGGTGACGGTGCGGTTCGTCGGAGCCCACCCGAACAACGACTTCCACACCGGCGGCACCTACCTCGACGTGCAACGCGCCGACGGTCCGGAATGGGTCACCGTCGCCGACGACAACGACTGGTCGACGACGCTGCGCTGGGCACGTCCGGGCGGCAGCACCGACACTTCCGTGATCACCGTCGAGTGGACGATCCCCGACGACGCCGCCGGCCGCTACCGGATCCGCTATCACGGCGACTGGCGCGCCGCATCCGGAAAGCTGACCCCGTTCACCGGCACGACCCGCACCTTCGTCGTCCGCTGAAACGCGTACGCGGTGGATCAGCGGCCGGTGGTCGGCTCCGATCCACCGCGTAACGGTACTGATGACTGTCAGGCGTTGCCCTTGGACCACGTGCTCCACGGGATGTTCCAGTCGCCGAGACCGTCCGTGCCGGGCAGTGTTCCGCCGGCGGTGTTGCGCACCTCCACCGGGTCGCCACGATAGGTGTTGTCCATGACCCACTTGGCGTTGTCGGGGCTCAGGTTGAGGCAACCGTGGCTGGTGTTGGTGTTGCCCTGTGCCCACACCGACCAGGGTGCCGAGTGGAAGAAGATGCCGCTATAGGACATGCGTGTCGCGAAGTCGACCGGAGTGCGGTAGCCGTCGGCGGAGCTGACCGGAACACCATAGGTCGACGAGTCCATCACGATGTGGTCGTGTTTGTCGGCGACGATGTAGATGCCGTTGTCGGTATAGGCGCCGGGCTTGCCCATCGACGTCGGCATCTCCTTGATGACCTCGCCGTTCTTGCGGAACGTCACCATCTTGGTGTTGTCGTCGGCGGTGATGAGCATTTCGCGGCCGATGGTGAAGTTGGTGCTCACGTTCTCCTGGCCGAACAGTCCGTCACCGAGGTTGACTCCGTAGGTGTTGACCTTGACCGACACCTTGGTACCCGGCTTCCAGTAGTTCTTGGGGCGCCAACGCACCTCGGAACCGGAGATCCAGTAGAAGGCCCCCTCAACACGGGGAGTGGTGGTGATGTGGATGGACCGCTGCGCGACCTTGCGGTTGGGGATGACCTCGTCGAACTTGACGGCGACGGGCTGGGCGACACCCACCTCCTCGCCGCGGCTCGGAGTCAGGTACGCCTGCGTGAGCAGATCGGGGGCGCTCGTCGTGAATGAGACACTCTTGCTGCTGGTGCCGCCGACGCCGACAGCATCCGCCTTGAGGGTGTAGGTCTTGCTGTAGCCGAGCGGCTCGCTGATGGTCCACACACCGTTGACGACTTTGCCTTTGACGGGTGAGCCGTCGGCCTTGTCGATGCGTACCTTGGTGACCGAGCCTTCGGTGGCTTTGACGCTGATCGGGCTGACGGGCGAGATACCGATCGACTGATCGGCCACCGTCTTGGCCTTGGCGCCCTCGGTCACCTCGATGCCCGGTTTGAGCATGTCGTCGAAAAGGCTCGAACTGGTCACCTTGTCCGTGTACTTGGGATCGTCCGAGCAACCCGCCGACACCATGACGAGCGCGGTGATCATCGTGACCAACACCACGCCCGAACGCCGCACTGTACCGGAACCCGTCGTCCCGGAACGCCCGAAGCTCATCTGCAACTCCAACCTTCTCACTCCGCCACCACCGGCACCACAGGACCGCTCACTCCCATGACCAGTGCTTATGCCGAAAAAATCATCGCCACCCCGCCGGATGCCGATACCTGCTCAATTGTACGAGACTTCGGCCGCCAACCTTCCATCCATGTCATTCGACGACGGCGACCCGGTCTAGCACGGTGCGGTCCTCGACGGCGTGCCGGTGGTGCGTTCAACCGCTGGCAGGGAATGGACCGGTTCTATGCCCAAGTGCAACGCGCGCTTGTCGACCCCGACTCGGTTACGGACGAAGCGATCGATGTTGCTGACGCACTACTCTCGGCAGTGTCGCACGAGCTTCAATCCGAGTTCGTCATGTGGCGTGGGGTGAGGTCCACGCACGCAACCTTCGGAGTGAATGCTGATGAGTTGGAGGACGTTGCCGGTGACAGAAGTGCTGTCGGTCGGTTTATGGCCGGATCACTCAACCGCGAGGTCGCAGAGAATGAATTCACGGTGCCCGAGCTCCGGGGCGGCGCAGCCCTGATGCGCGTTCGGTTAGCTCCGGGCGTCCGAATCGGATGGCTTCCAAGTGCGGGTGTCGCTGATCTCGCGTATCAGCAGGAAGCGGGCCAGAAGTAGATTCGCGGCCTGTGGCTGTCGCGGACCGCCTGACAGATCTACAGATGCCATGAGCCTCGGATCATCCGCATATTTAGCAGAGGGCGCCGACGTCGTCGAAATCTTCCCCAACCCGGCAGCGTTCCTGCGGCTGGCCACCGCTGTGGTCATCGAACAACACGACGAATGGCAAGTGACCCGACGTGACGTCTCCGACGTCTCCATGGACGAACTACGCGCGGTCATCGCCGCCAAAGAGCGCGCAGCCGCCACCTCGATTGCTGCTCCCGCAGCAATCAGCTAACGTTCGCCACGCCTCGTTGATCATCTACATGAACTGATCCGAAGTCCATCACTCCACGGGGCTCCATCTTTCGGGGTTCCGACCACCGTCGTGGGCGTACAACGCCGCCCGGAGCACCATGACGATCGTCTGGTCTGGTGACGTCGATGACAGCGACCTGATCCACCTCGGCGTGGCCAATGCCGGCGGAGTCTCCGGCAAAGGTGGCACGACTTACGGCGGCACCACCCACATCGACGTCAACCCCGACTGATGGGCCCCGACGCGACGCGTCACGAGATCGTTTTCCGTAGGGTGCGGCGAATCGTTTTCAGTGGGTAAGCCGTGGGTCGACCCCGCCAACGAGATAGCCCCTCACCTGTTTGTCCAGGTGAGGGGCTATCCTCGGTGCGCCATCAGGGACTCGAACCCCGAACCCGCTGATTAAGAGTCAGCTGCTCTGCCAATTGAGCTAATGGCGCTCGGCCTTGCGAGATGAAACCTTACATGGAGGCTTGCGAAAAAGTGAAATCGTATCGCTGACCTGCGGTTTCACCCATTCTGAAGCTAGGTGACGACCTTCTTCACGACCACGACGGTGACCACGACGCCGGCGCCTATGAGGGTGTACTTGACGGCCGGGGAGTTGAGGGCGGCGATCACCCGGGACTTGGCGTCGTCGGCAAGGCGTTGCGGGTTGGCCCGCACCGCGAGAGCGTCGAGGGTCTTGGCCAGGTCCTCGCGAGCCGCCGCGATCTCTTGCTCAATGCGTTCGGTATCGGCCACGTCATCCTCCAGGCGCCGCTAGTGCAGTCATCGGTCATAGTCACTGGTCACGGTCACCGGTCACGGTGCACTGATCAGGTCACATTGCAGACTACGGTATCGGTCGCCTCGCGATGAGCTACGCGCCGGACACGGCCCGATCGTATGCTCGCACGTGTCGCGCGGCGCATGCACTAGCCTGCCTGTATGGCTGAAACGACGCGGTTGGCGCCCGGTGACAGGGCGCCCGCCTTCACCCTTCTCGACGCTGGGGAGAACCCGGTCTCGTTGTCCGACTATGCCGGACGCAAGGTGATCATCTACTTCTACCCCGCCGCGATGACCCCGGGCTGCACGAAGCAGGCGTGCGACTTCCGCGACAATCTCGCCGAGCTGAACGACGCCGGTATCGCGGTGATCGGCATCTCCCCCGACAAACCGGCCAAGCTCGCCAAGTTCGTTGAACGTGACGAGCTGACGTTCCCGCTGCTCAGCGACCCCGAGAAGAAGGTCCTCACCGAGTGGGGTGCATTCGGCGAGAAGAAGATGTACGGCAAGGT